>NZ_JBISAI010000018.1:0-128982 GCF_044391605.1 Kitasatospora sp. NPDC018619 | reverse complement strand
CGGCGGGCGCCGCAAGGCCGGCCGGCGCGCCCGGCCCGCGGGTCAGGCGTAGAACGCCAGCAGCTCCGGTGCCAGCACCTCGGCGGCCACCTCGTGGGTCTGGCCGTCCAGCGTCCGGTACCGGGCGCCCGGCACGGCCGCCGCCACCGCGCGCGCCGGGGCCCGCAGCGTCTGCGGGCTGGCGCCGCCGTCCAGGACCAGGGTCGGCACGGCCACCGTGGCCAGCAGGTCGACCGGGACGGCCGCACCGGTCCGGCCGCCGAGGGCCGCCGCGTCGTACGCCAGCGTCGGGGCGACCGCCTCGAACAGCGGCCACAGCGGCGCCCCGCGCATCCCGTCCACCAGCTCCGCCGGCGCCCCGGCGTAGACCATGAGCGCCGCGACGGCGTCCCCGCGGCGCCCCTCGGCGAGCGCCGCCGTCAGCTCGGCGACGTACCGGCGGAAGCGCTCGCCCTGCTCCTCCCCGGTGCTGAACGGCGGCTCGTAGACGGCGAGCCGGCTGATGCCGGCGCCCGCGGCCGCGGCCCGCAGGGCGAGCGCGGCGCCCGAGGAGACGCCGAGGACGCGGGCCGACCCGCCCGCCGCCGCGATGACGGCGGCCAGGTCCTCGATCTCGCGCTTGACCGCGAAGGGCGCGGTGTCCCCGCTCTCGCCGCGCCCGCGCCGGTCGTAGGTCCACACCGTGTGGTGCTCCGCCAGCTGCTCGGCGATCGCGGCGCCCGGGCCGACGGCGCGTCGGCACAGCGCGCCGTCGACCAGGACGACCGCCGGGCCGGAGCCGGTGACGGAGCAGGCGAGGACGGTTCCGTCGGGGGAGACCACGGTGGTCATGGGGTGTTCCTTCCGTCGTGCGGTTCGGTCACGGGGGTAGACCGCGGGCCGCCGCGGAACTCATCGCTGCGGCCGGGACTTCTTCCGACCGCCGGGTCGGGCGAGAATATGTTTTACGGATAAATTACCTGCTAATCTTCTCTGCATGGTCACCACCGCCCAGCTCCGCCAGGTACTTCGGGTCGGTCCGGCCGGGGACGGCTGGCACAAGCCCGCGCTCAGTGCCGTGGTCACCCTCGGCGCTCTCAACCTCGCCCTGCTCGGCTGCGGCCGGCTCGACCTCGCGCTCTACACCTCGGCCGGCGGCCTGGGCGCGCTGTACGGGCACGGCCTGCCGTACCGCGCCCGCGCCCGGACGCTGGCCGGTGTGCTGCTCGGCACCGTGCTCAGCACCGGCGCCGCCCTCACGGCCGCCGCGCTGACCGGCGACGCCGCCGTCCTGGTCGCGGTCGCGGCGGTGCTCGCCGCCCTGCACAAGCTGCTCTGCGACGCCGCGAGGGTCGGCCCGCCCGGCAGTCTGATCATCACCTTCACCTCCGCCAGCTGCGCCTTCGTCCCGCAGCGGCTCACCGGGGTGCCGTCGCACCTGGCGCTGACCGTGCTCGGCGCCGCCCTGGCCTGGCTGGTCTGCATGGCCCCGGCCCTGGCGCGCCCCTACGGGCCCGAGCGGACCGCCACCGCCCGCGCCCTGGAGGCCGCGGCCCGGCTGCTGCGGACCGGGCCCGGCGGGCCGGACGCCGCCGCCCGTACCGCCCTGGTCGGCGCCGTCGCGGCGGCCCGGCAGAGCCTCGCGCTCAGCGCCCCGGGCCGCCGGCGCGCCCTCGGCGACGCGCCCGAGCGGCTGCTGGTGCGCGCGGAGGCCGCGCTGGCCGGAGCGGACCGGCCCGAGGACGCCGACTGGTACCTCGACCGCGCCCGCGACCTGCGGCGCGGCCGTCCGCTGCCCCCGCTCGGCCTCACCGCGGCCGAGGCCGCCGAGACGGCCGCGCCGCCCGGCCCCCGGCCCGGCCCCCGGGCGCCGATCCGCCCCGCCCTGCGGCCCGGCTCGGCCCTGCTGCCGATCGCGCTGCGGGTCGGGGTGGGCTGCGCCGCCGCCGGGTGGCTCTCGCTGGCGCTCGGCGTCGGCCGGCCGTACTGGGCGGTGGTCACCGCCGCCTCGGTGTTCCAGGCCAACAGCACGCTGTCCTGGCAGCGTGCGCTGCAGCGGGTGCTGGGCAACCTGCTCGGGCTGCTGCTGTTCACCGCCGCGCTGCCCGTCGCGCACTCGGGCCCGGTGGCGCTGATCGGCCTCGGACTGGTCTGCCAGTTCGGCGCGGAGGCGACGATCGCCCGCAGCTACTGGCTGGCCACGGTCTTCGTGACGCCGATGGCGCTGCTGATGACCGAGTTCGCGGGCCCCCAGCCGGCCGGGACGCTGGTCGCCGACCGCTGGCTGGACACCTGCGTCGGGGCGCTCACCGGCCTCGCGGCCTGCCTGCTGGTCACCAACCGCCGCACCGCCGCCCGGCTGGCCCGTGCCCTGGCCGGAGCTGAGGCGGCCGGCCACCGGGCGCGGACCGCCGTGCTCGACGCCTGGGCTCCGGACGCCCCCGAGGCGCGCGCCGCCCGCACCGGCCTCGCCGCCGCCCTGCTGGAGCTGCGCGAGGCCGCCGACACCGCGGCCGGCGAGTGGCGCCGCCCGGACCTCCCGCACCAGCGCGCCGCCGCCACCGAGCAGCAGGGCCACCACCTGCTGGCCGCGCTGCTGGAGCGCCGCGGCCGGGAGGACCTGCCGGATCCGGCGTGAGGCGCCCCCGGCAGGAATTCCGGGGACTCCCCCTAGGATCGGAGCCGAACGGCAGACCGGCAGGCCGCAGAACGGGAGCAGCACACGTGGAGGACGTCGTCGCAGGTGTGCTGCGCCAGTGGGAGCGGGCCTACCCGGGGCTGGACACCGGTCCGATCGCCGTCCTCGGCCGGATCAACCGCTGCGCCGCGCTGCTCCAGCAGACCCCCGACCCGCTCACCCGGGCCGGCCTCACCCGCGCCGAGTTCGACATCCTCGGCGCCCTGCGCCGCCTCGACCGCGAGCTGACCCCGACCCAGCTGGCCCGGGAGAGCTTCGCCTCCGGCGCCGCCGTCACCAAGCGGCTGCGGCTGCTGGAGGAGCGCGGCCTGGTCAGCCGCCGCACCGACGACCGCGACCGCAGGGTCGCCCACCTCGCCCTCACCGGGGAGGGCCGCACGCTCGTGGACGGGCTGGTCCAGGAGCTGGTCGCCTACGACCGCGCGCTGCTGGCCGGCCTCACCCCCGCCGAACAGGACCGGCTCGCCGAGGCGCTCAGCGGCCTGCTGAACAGCCTGGAGGGGACGATCGGCCGGACCGTGGGCTGACGTCCGCCCGGGACGCACGCCCCGGCCCGTGGATAATCCACGTTCCCGCCGAGAGGCCCTGCCCCCGCACCGCTCGAACCGGATCATGAGGCTCTGAGAGTCCTCGACGACAAGGGGGAGAGTGGACGTGGACACCGCCCGAAAGTCCCGCCGCGGCGCGGCGCTGCGCCGAGCCTGCGTCATGTTCCCGGTGCTGTGCGGGCTCCTCGCGCTCCCGGCGCCGTCCGGTGCGGCCGCGGGGAGGTCCGACCCGACCGGGGAGCCGTCCATCGCGGTGCCGTACCGGGCGGCGGAACTGTGGCAGCGGGGGATCACCGGAAAGGGGGTGACGGTGGCCGTCCTGGTCTCCTACGGGGATCCCCGGCTGGAGGAGTTCATCGAGCAGTACGACGGGACCTACGGACTGCCGCCCGCGGACATCCGGCACCTCGAACCGCTGGGCAAGGTGCCGTCCTGCACCGACCCGGGGGTGGACACCGCGAACTGCCGCGCCTGGCAGCAGGAGACCAGGGTCGACGTGGCGATGATCCACTCGCTGGCGCCGGGGGCCCGGATCGTCGTGACCGCGATCCCGGTCGACGAGACCCAGGGCGAGACCGGGATGCCGGAGATGATGGCGGCCCTCGACCACCTGACCGAGCACGGCACCGCCGACGTGGTCTCGATGAGCTTCGGGACGCCCGAGCAGAACTTCGCGGACCCGGATTCGGTCCACCGCCTCGGGCGGGCGTTCACCCGCGCGAACCGGGCCGGGGTCACGCTGGTGGCGTCCTCCGGGGACCACGGCGCCACCGGACCGCTGCGGGACCGGCCCGACCGCACCCACGACCGGCGGGTGGTGGCCTGGCCGGCCTCCGACCCGCGCGTCACGGCGGTGGGCGCGGTGCAGCTGCACGTGGACCGCGAGGGCAACCGGACCGCCCCCGACACGCTCTGGCCCAAGTCGGGCGCCGGGCACTCCTCGTCCTTCGCCCGGCCCTGGTGGCAGCGGTCCGCGGCGGGCCGTGGGGAGGCGGTCGGCCGCTCCGTCCCCGACGTGACCATGCAGGGCGCGATCGGCACCTCGCAGTCCGCCGCGCTCTTCGCCGGGGTGGTGGCGCTCGCCGTCCAGCAGCACGGCGGACGGCTCGGGGACATCAACCCCCGGCTGTACCGGCTCGGGCCGAGGGGCGGCGCGGCCGGCATCACCGACGTCACCGAGGGCCGCAACGACTACGGCGGGGTGCCCGGGTTCGCCGCCGGGCCGGGCTTCGACACCGCGAGCGGCTGGGGCACGGTGGACGTCCCCCGGTTCGTCCGGGAACTGGCCGGATCCGACCGCTGACCGGAGCGTCCGCGCAGTCGCCGCGGCCGCCCGTATTCGGACTCCGCGGCCGCATACGGACTCCGCAGCCCTCATTACCAGTCAATGACCTTATGTTAACGGGGGATTGCCGACGGGAACTATGCTCTGGGTGAGGCGCACGGGGGGCGTGCCGCGCTTACGGCGGGCCTCCGTGCGCCGAAGGCGGGCCACGTCGTCTACCGGGAGCTCACCATGGGTCGGACTGCGGACCGAATCGACGCTGGTCGCCGTTCCTGGTGGCCGCCCCGGCCCCGGGCGGCGGGGAGCGCCGGCGACCCGCTGTCGAGACTGACCCAGGGCATCGTCGTCATGGTGGCCGTCGGCTTCTTCACCGCGTCGGTGGTGGCCACGGTCCGCAACCACGACGGCCTGGTGTACCAACTGCCCGCCGTCGTCGTCCTGGTGCTGCTGCTGGGCTTCCAGATCCTGCACTCCGGGCTGTGGCGCCAGGAGCGGATCCGGTCGCCCTGGACGCTGCTCGTCCACGGGGTGCTCACCTACCTGCCGTTCCTCGTCTTCGACGGTTCGTGGGTCGGCATCCCCGGCTCCTTCGCCGGGTCGGTGCTGCTGACCGTCGCCCCGCCCCGCTCCTGGATCCTCTTCGGTGCCATGGTGGCCGGCCAGTACCCGCTGTGCGCGGGCCTGGGCGGGAACGTCGGCCAGTGCGTCAACGCCGTCGTCTCCACCGCCGCGGGCGGCATCGTCGTGTACGGCGTGGCCCGACTCGCCGACCTGACGGCCGAGTTGAGGGCGGCCAGGACGGAGCTGGCCGAGCGCGCGGTGGACCAGGAGCGGCTGCGCTTCGCCCGGGACCTGCACGACCTGCTCGGCTACAGCCTCTCGGTGGCCGCGCTGAAGTGCCAACTCGCCGAGCGGCTGGCCCTGGAGGACCCGAAGCGGGCCCGCGCGGAGATCTCCGAGGTGCTGGCCATGGTGCGGCAGGCGATGGCGGACACCCGCTGGATCTCCAGCGGGGACCTCAAGATGTCCCTGGCGCGGGAGTCGCGTTCGGCCGCCTCGGCGCTGCGGGCGGCGGGAGTCAGCGTCGACGTCGCCCTGGACTGCGGTGTGCTGCGGCCGGAGCTGGACGCGGCGCTGGCCACCGTGGTGCGGGAGGGGGTCACCAACATGCTGCGGCACAGCGTGCCCCGGCGCTGCGGGATCCGGGCCGAGCGGGACGAGCTCGGCACCCTCAGCCTGGTGGTCTCCAACGACGGCGTCCCGGCGGACGGCGCGCCGGAGGAGCCGGGCGGCGGGCACGGGCACGGGGGCGGGCACGGGATCGAGAACCTCACGGAGCGGATGCACTCCGTGGGCGGCAGGCTGACGGTCGACCAGGACGCCTGCGGCTGGTTCCGCCTCTCCGTGGTCGTCGAGGCCCCGGCGGCCGCCCGGACCGCCGCCCGCGCCGCGCGGGGCCCCACGGCCGCCTGACCGGCGCCGGACCGTCGGCCGCTGCGGACCGTCGGCCGTCCCGGACCGTCGGCCGCTGCGGACGGGCCCGCCCTAGTCGCGCACCCCGATCGCCTCGGCCGGCTCCCGCCGCAGCGCCAGCCGGGTGGTCAGCAGGACGGTGCCCAGCCCCAGCAGCGCCGCCCCGCCCAGCACCGCGGTCACCCAACTCCCGGGCAGCGAGGGCCAGCCCGTCCCGGTGAGTGCGAGGCTGACCGGGACGAGGACGGCGGCGGTGACGCCCGCGCCCAGCGCGAGCGCCACGGCGACGGTGATCCCGCCCTCCCAGGCCATCATCCGCAGCACCTGGCGGCGGGTGGTCCCCACCAGCCGCAGCAGCGCGAACTCCCGGAGCCGCTCGGTCGTCGCCATCACCAGGGTGTTGACCACCGAGATGGCGGTGAACAGGCTGATGATGCCGAGCAGCAGCCGGCCGACCGCGGTGGCGGCCTCCTGCTGGTGCCGGCGCGCCTCCTGGTAGCCGGCCCGGTCGCTGACCCGCGCCATCGGGTAGGCCGGGGCGAGGCCCCGCAGTTCCCGGCCCACCTGCCGGGGGTCGGCGCCGGGGGCCGTGCGGACCAGTACGGTCGACGCGAGCGGGGCCGGCGTGTGGGCGGTGGCGAAGCCGGTGGGCAGCAGCGCGTCGGCGAACCGGGAGTCGCGGTCGTAGACGGCCGCCACCGTCGCGGTGCTGTCGGTGCCGTCCCCCCAGCGGATCCGGACGGTGGCGCCGACGTCGACCCCGAGGGCGGTGGCCGTCCGCTGCCCCAGCGCGATGCCGTCGCCGCGCAGCCCGTCCAGCGAGCCGGCCCGCACCCCGGGGTCGACCAGCTGCTCCAGCCCCCGCGGGTCCACGATCCGGGCGTCCGCCCCGCGCATGCCGCCGAGGCCCGCCGCGGAGCCGGCGGAGACCATCACGAGGCTCGGGGCCAGCCCGCCGGCCGCCGCGACGCCCGGCAACCCGCGGACGGCTTCGGTGAATTCCGCCGGCAGGCCGATGCCCCCGGCCTGGACGACGTGGTCGGCCAGCAGCCGCCGGCCCTCCTCGGCCGCACCGGCCTGTGCCTTGACGACCGGGACGAAGAGCACGCTGCCGGTGAAGGCCACCGCCAGGACCAGCGGCGTGACGGCGGCGGCGAAGCGCCGGGGCTGGGCCCGCAGGGCCGCGGAGGCGAGGAAGCCGGCGACGGGGAAGAGCCGGCCCACCGGCCCGCCGATCGCCGCACTGGCGACCCGGCCGATCAGCGGCCCCAGCAGGGCCACGCCGAGCAGCAGCACCAGCACCATGCTCTCGGCCGTCCCCGCGCCGCCGCGGCCGCCCGTCGAGCCGGCCAGCACCACCCCGGACACGACGAGCGTCACCAGCCCGAGCCCGGTGCGGATCCGTCCGATGCCGCCGGGCGGGGCCGAGGAGTCGCGCAGGGCCTGGGTGGGATCGATCCGGGAGGCCCGGCGGGCGGCGGCCCAGACGGCCAGCTGGGCGGTGACGACGGTGCCGCCGAGGACGACCAGCGGGGCGGTCGGCCCGACGTGCAGCGGCACGTCCGGGTCGATCACCCCGCGGTCGGCCAGCACCCCCCGCAGCAGCGCGGCCAGTCCCGTCCCGAGCGGGAGGCCGACGACCGCGGCCGCGGCGGTCAGCACCAGCGCCTCCAGCGCGATCATCCGCCGCACCTGCCCGGTGGTGGCGCCGACCGCCCGCAGCAGCGCCATCTCGCGCAGCCGCTGCTGGACGGCGAGGGCCAGCGCCCCGGCCACCACGAAGACCGAGACGAACAGCGACAGGACACCCATCGTCCCGGCGAGCGAGGACAGGCCGTCCCCGGGCCCGGAGGTGCCGGAGAACTCCAGCCCGCCGCGCTCCTCGCCGGTGCGCACCGCGGGCCCGGGCTCGTACGGGGAGGCGTCCTGCGGCCGGGCCGCGGCCACCGCCTGCCGGGCCCGCCCGGCCAGCGCCGCCAGGTCGGTCCCGTCCTGGACGGTGAGGCCGATGGCGTCCGCGCCGGTCGTCGTCCGGGCGAGCACGGCGGCCTGCGCGGGGCTGAAGAAGAGCGCGCTCTGGCGCGTCGACTCCGCGGCCGGAGCGGCCAGACCGGCCACGGTGTAGGCCCGGGGGGCCTCGACGGTGGCCAGCCGCACGGTGTCGCCGGCGGCGACACCGGCCCGGGCGGCGGTGGCCCCGTCGAGGACCACCTCGTCGGGGCCGGCCGGGGCGCGGCCGGAGGTCAGCCGGTAGGGGGCGAGCCCGGCGCTGGACCAGGAGTGCCCGAGCGAGGGGCCGCCGTGCGGTCCGGACAGGACCCTGCCGTCCGCGGTGGCGACGGCCGCCGGGAAGGAGAGCTCGGGGACGGCGGCCGTGACGCCGGGCAGGCCGGCCAGCGCGGCGGTCAGCGGCCCGGCGTCCGGGATGCGGGTGTCGCCGCCGACCACGACCGGGGCCGCGGCGTACCGCTCGGTCGGCCTGCCGGTGCGCAGGGCGGACTCCAGCAGCACGCCGCAGGCGGTGGTCAGCACGAGCGCGAACGCGAGCGCGGTGAAGGCGCCGGCGAAGCCCGCCTTCCGGGCGCGCACCGTCTGCCAGGCCAGCAGGAGCATGTCGTCAGCGCCTTCCCAGGACGGTCATCCGCTCGGCCACCCGCTCCGGCGTGGGCCGCTCCAGGGCCTCGGCGAAGGCGCCGTCGGCCAGGAAGAGGACCCGGTCCGCGTGGGAGGCGGCGATCGGGTCGTGGGTCACCATGACCACGGTCTGCCCCAGCCCGTCCACCACGTGCCGCAGCAGCCGCAGGACCTCCGCCCCGGTGGTGCTGTCCAGGGCGCCGGTGGGCTCGTCCGCGAAGACCACCTCGGGCCGGGTGACCAGGGCCCGGGCGATCGCCACCCGCTGCTGCTGGCCGCCGGAGAGCTGGGCGGGCAGGTGCCGCACCCGCTCGGTCAGGCCGGTCCGTTCGACGATCTCCGCGAGCCAGGCCCGGTCGGGGCGGCGCCGGGCCAGCCGCAGCGGCAGGGTGATGTTCTGTTCCACCGTCAGCGACGGGAGCAGGTTGAAGGCCTGGAAGACGAAGCCGATCCGCTCCCGGCGCAGGACCGTCAGCTCGTTCGGGCCGAGCGCGGCCAGGTCCCGGCCGGCCAGCCGGACCGTCCCGGAGGTCGGCCGGTCGAGCCCGGCGGCGCAGTGCAGGAAGGTGCTCTTCCCGGAGCCGGAGGGCCCCATCACCGCGGTGAACCCGCCGCGCCGGAACTCCATCGACACCCCGCGCAGCGCGTGCACGGCCCCCGGCCCCTGCCCGTACACCTTGGTCACCGCGTCGAGCCGGACCGCCGGGCCCCGGTCGGAAACCGAACGGGCCCCTTCCGGATCGCCGGAATCCACAGTCCGTGAGAAAACGGGAATCCCCTCCTCGTGTGCCGCCCTTCCCCCTATCCGCGGCCAGCCTAGCCAAATCCGCACCCGGGCGTAACGGGCCGTTCGGCCGATGGGGCCGCCGGGCCGGGCGGGTGGCGGGCGGGATGGGCAACGCACGGGCGGACCCATGCGAATCGCACGGGTAATTCCATGGAGTACGGCGTGGCCAAACCTTCATCCGGATGTAATGATCGAGCCTGTTCGAAATAATCGGACACGGACCGCCGGGAATCGGGTCGAAACGCACTCCCCGCCCGGCCGTACGGAGTCCCGCGAACGCGGCCGGGCTGTCGCCGGCGTATTCGGACCGGTTCGGCGCCGGGTGCTGCCGTCCGGTTCCGTCCAGTGCCATTCGGAGTTGTTCAGAGCTACTCGAAGTCTTTCGACGTCTTTTCGGAGAAGCCACGGGGGCCGACCAATGTCCAAGCAATACGACGTGTACTGTATGGCCGATCCGACGTTCTTCGACTCGCCCGCCGAGTTCCGGCGGGAGGGCCTGGAATTCGCCATCGCCGGCCGGCCGATGCCCGCGGGCTGGAGCCGGGCCGGCCACGGCGACTGGATCGTCCACCGCCCCGAGGGCGGCGAGCCGCTGCCCGGGCAGGGTTGGAAGGTCCACGCCTCGGGCACGCAGCAGAACGCCGACCGGATCATCGACGAGGTGTCGGCCCACTGCTACGCCGAGGGCATCCCGTTCAAGCACCTGGCCGGCCGGCACATCCTGCAGACCCGGAACACGAAGTACGCCCACCGCGGCGCCAGCGGGAAGCTGGTCACCGTCTACCCGCGGGACGAGGCCCAGCTGAAGGCCGTGCTGGACGCCCTGGAGGCGCGCGTCGGCGGCGAGCCGGGCCCGTACATCCTGAGCGACCTGCGCTGGAACGCGGGCCCGCTGTACGTGCGCTACGGCGGCTTCACCGAACGGCACACGGTCTCCGAACAGGGCGTGCTCGTCCAGGCCGTCGAGGCGCCGGACGGCACGCTGGTGCCGGACCGCCGCGAGCCGGTCTTCCACGTCCCGGAGTGGGTGGAGCTGCCGGAGTTCCTGGTCCCCCAGCTGGAGGCCCGGAAGCGGGAGACCGTCGAGGACCTGCCGTACCGGATCGACAAGGCGCTGCACTTCTCCAACGGCGGCGGCATCTACACCGGCGTGGACACCCGCACCGGCGCGCCGATCGTGCTCAAGGAGGCCCGGCCGCACGCCGGCCTGACCAACGACGGGAAGGACGCGGTCGACCGGCTGCGGCACGAACGGGACATCCTCGAACGGCTCGCCGGACTGGACGTCGTGCCCGGGGTGATCGACTACTTCACCGTCGGCGACCACCACTTCCTGGTCGAGGAGTTCCTGGACGGCCAGCCGCTGAACCGTTTCTTCGGCAAGCGCTACCCGTACAACGCGTCCCGGACGGACCGGGCCGAGATCGCCGGGTACACGCAGTGGGCGATCGGGATCTGCCGGGCCGTCGAGGCGGCGGTGGCCCGACTGCACGGGCGCGGCGTGGTCTTCGGCGACCTGCACCCGTTCAACGTGATGGTCCGCCCGGACGGCTCGGTCGCGCTGATCGACTTCGAGGTCGCGGCCCCGGTGGAGGAGCAGACCGGGCCCGCGCTCGGCAACCCCGCCTACGCGGCGCCGCGCGACCGGACCGGCTTCGACGTCGACCGCTACGCCCTGGGCTGCCTGCGGCTCGCGATGTTCATGCCGCTGACCGCGATGCTCCGCCAGAGCCTCGGCAAGGCCCGGCACCTGGCGGACGAGATCGCCCGGCGGTTCCCGGTGCCGCGCGAGTTCCTCGACGAGGCGGTTCGGGACATCCTCGGCCCGGGCGGCGAGGCCGGCCAGCTCGCGCGGCCGTCCACCGGCACCGCCGCGACGGTCTTCGACCCGGCCGCCCTGCCGCTGCCGGCGCCGGAGGCGCCCGCCTGGGCCGCCACCCGTGACTCGCTGGCCGGCGCCATCCTGGCGAGTGCCACCCCGGACCGCGACGACCGGCTGTTCCCCGGCGACATCGAGCAGTTCAGCACCGGTGCGCTCAACCTCGCCCACGGCGCCGCCGGGGTGCTCTACGCGCTGGACGCGACCGGCGCCGGCCGCTTCCCGCAGCACGAGCAGTGGCTGCTGGACCGCGCCCTGCGCAGGGACGCGCGGGCCCGGCTGGGCTTCTACGACGGCCTGCACGGCGTGGCCCACGTGCTCGACCGGCTCGGGCACCGCGCCGAAGCGC
This sequence comes from Kitasatospora sp. NPDC018619, assembly GCF_044391605.1. Lineage (NCBI taxonomy): Bacteria > Bacillati > Actinomycetota > Actinomycetes > Kitasatosporales > Streptomycetaceae > Kitasatospora > Kitasatospora sp. NPDC018619. The sequence goes on along the minus strand of NZ_JBISAI010000018.1, from coordinate 117,350 downwards.
TGAAGGTCCTGGAGCTCTGCCTCGCCGAGGGCTGGGAGCGCCTGGGCAACGACCTGCAGAGCGGGCTGTCCGGCCTCGCGCTCAACCTCGCGCACTTCGCCGACGCGACCGGCGAGTCCGCGCTGGGCGAGGCCGCCCTGCGGGCCGCCGAACTGGTCGCCGGACGGCTCGGCGGCGCCGAGGACGTCCCGCTGACCAGCGGGGGACGCCACCCGTACGCCGGCCTGATGCGCGGCTCCGCCGGCCCGGCCCTGATGTTCGTCCGGATGTACGAGCGGACCGGTGACCGGGCCCACCTGGACCTGGCCGCCACCGCGCTGCGGCAGGACCTGCGCCGCTGCCTGGCCCGCGAGGACGGCGCCCTCCACGTCAACGAGGGCTGGCGCTCGATGCCCTACCTCGCGACCGGCAGCGCCGGCCTGGGGATCGTCCTGGACCGCTACCTGGCGCACCGGGAGGACGAGCGGTTCCGGGCCGCCGCCGAGGGCGTGCGGACCTCCTCGCAGTCCGAGCACTACGTGCTGTCCGGCCTCTTCAACGGGCGGGCCGGCATCCTGCACCACCTCGCCTCGACCTCCCGGGCCGCGCGGCCGGCCGACGACCCGGACGTGGCCGCGCAGATCGGGGCGCTGTCCCTGCACGCGCTCGCCTTTCAGGGCGGGCTCGCCTACCCCGGCGAGCAGTTGCTCCGGCTGTCGATGGACCTCGCCACCGGCTCCGCGGGCGTCCTCCTCGCCCTCGGCGCGGCCCTCGGCGAGCCCTCGGCCCAGCTGCCCTTCCTCGGGCCGGCCCGGACCGCCTGAACGGGCCCGACTCCGGCGGGCGCCCCGCCCGCCGACCCCGGCCTGCGCCCCGCGCGCGCCCGCCCGTACCGGCGCATCGCCCGTGCGCCCGCCTACCGGCACACGCCCGTGCGCCCACCTACCGGCGCACGTCCGTGCGCTCCACAGACCGCCCTTCCGGTCCCGGAAGGGTGCCCATGAGGACAGAACCGAACCATGGAGAGGAACAGGATCATGGCGCTGCTCGACCTGCAGACGATGGAGCTTCCGGCCGAGGCCGAGGAGATGGGCCCGATGGACAGCGGAGCGAGCATCGACTGCTCGAACTCCAGCTGGCTGTTCTGCAACTGACACCGGCCCGACAGGCGGTGCGGTGTGCCGCCGAACGGCGGTTCTGACCACCGCACGGCGGAACCGGCCACCGCACCGCCGCACTGACCACCGCACGACACACCGGAGAGGAACAGGATCATGGCGCTGCTCGACCTGCAGACGATGGAGCTTCCGGCCGAGGCCGAGGAGATGGGCCCGATGGACAGCGGAGCGAGCTACGACTGCTCGAACTCCAGCTGGCTGTTCTGCAACTGACACCGGCCCGACAGGCGGTGCGGTGTGCCGCCGCACGGCGGTTCTGACCACCGCACGGCGGAACCGGCCACCGCACCGCCGCACTGACCACCGCACGACACACCGGAGAGGAACAGGACCATGGCACTGCTCGACCTGCAGACGATGGAGCTTCCGGCCGAGGCCGAGGAGATGACCCCGATGGGCAGCGGCGCGAGCGTCGACTGCTCGAACTCCAGCTGGCTGTTCTGCAACTGACGCCGGCGCCGACCGGCCGGCTGGTCGGCCAGGCATCCCGGTCCCGGGCGGGGCGCCCCGCCCGGGACCGGGATGCCGGTGCGTTCACGATCCCATCCGTGCGACCGCGGCATCCGCGGGCGCCACGACGACCCGGAGGAGCAGGGTGAGGAGCGACTCCCCGCCGGGCCGCGCGGGCCGACCGGAGCGACCGAAGCGACCGGAGCGACCGGGCCGGGCGCCGGCGGTGGACGGCCCGGCCGCGCCGTCCACCGGCCGCGCCGCCGACCGGCTGCTGCTGGGCGCGGTGCGCCGCACCGGCGGCTGGACCGCCGTCCTGGTCCTCGCGGCCCTCGGCAGCGTGCTGGCCCAGGTGCTGCTGCCGGCGGTGGTCGGGGCCGCCGTGGACAGCGCGATGGCCGGTCGGACGGGCGACGGGCGGATCACCACCTGCACCGCGGTGATCGTCGCGTTCGTCGTCTGCGAGGTGCTCTCCGACCTCGCCGCGGGCCGCGGTTCCGCCGCCGGCACGGCCTGGCTGCGCCGGGCCCAGCTCGCCCACCTGCTCACCCTGGGCGGCCGGGCCACCGCCCGCTTCGGCCCCGGCGACCTCACCGCCCGGCTGGTCGGCGGCGCCGCCGACGCGGGCGCCGCCGCGGAGACCGCCGTGTGGGCGGCGCTCTCCGTCCTGCCGGCCCTCACCAGCGTCGTCGCCCTCTGGCTGATCGACCCCTGGCTCGCCCTGACCTTCCTGGTCGGCACGCCCGTCCTCGTCCTGCTCCTGCGCTCGTACGCCCGGGACATGTCGGGCCTGATCGCCCGCTACCAGCAGGTCCAGGGCCGCATCGCGGCCGGCTTCGTCGAGGCCCTGGGCGGCATCCGGACCATCGCCGCCGCGGGCACCACGGAGCGGGAGACGGAACGCGTGCTGCGCCCGCTCCCGGAGCTGAGCGGGCTCGGCCACGCCTTCTGGCGGGCGCAGACCACGGTCGCGACCCGCAGCGCCCTACTGGTGCCGCTGTTGGAGGTCGCCGTCCTCTCGGTGGCCGGCTTCGGACTGGCCGCCGGCCGGGTCACCCCCGGCGGGATGCTGGCGGCCGCCCGGTACGCCGCCCTGGGGGCCGGCATCGGGATGACCGCGATGCTCCTCGGCCGGCTCGCCCGGGCCAGGGCCGGCGCGAGGCGCCTCCAGGAGGTGCTCGCCGAGCCCCCCATGGCCTACGGGACGGGCGCGCTCCCCTCCGGCCCGGGCCGCCTCGAACTCCGCGCGGTCACCGTACGGGTGGACGGGCGGACGCTGCTCGACGGCGTCGACCTGACGGTGCCGGGCGGGACCTCGCTCGCGATCGTCGGCCGGTCCGGCAGCGGGAAGTCCCTCCTGGCATCGGTGGCGGGAAGGCTGACGGACCCGCAGTCCGGGGCCGTCCTGCTGGACGGGGTGCCGCTGGCCGGGCTGTCGCGCGAGGAGCTGCGCGGCGCCGTCGGGTACGCCTTCGAGCGCCCGGCCCTGCTGGGCGGGACGCTCGGCGAGGCCATCGCCCTCGGCGACGTGGCCGAGACGGACCGGGCGCGGCTCTCCCGGGCCGCCGCGGCGGCCTGCATCGCCGACTTCGTCGAACGCCTGCCGGAGGGCTACCGCACCGACCCGCGCAGCGTGCCGATGTCCGGCGGCGAGGCCCAACGGCTCGGTCTGGCAAGGGCGTTCGCGCACCGCGGCCGGGTCCTGGTGCTCGACGACGCGACCTCCAGCCTGGACACCGTGACGGAGTTCCGGGTCGGTACCGCGCTCACCACCGAGCTGGCCGACCGCACCCGTCTGATCGTCGCCCACCGGGCCTCCACCGCCGCCCGGTGCGACCGGGTGGCCTGGCTGGACGGTGGCGGCATCCGGCGGATCGGCACGCACGACGAACTCTGGCAACTGCCCGAGTACCGGGCCGTGTTCCGCTCCGACGAGGCCGAAGCCGCCGTCGGAGCCGAGGCCGGGGCCGGGGCCGGGGCCGTGCCCGGAGGCTGCGCCGCCGACGCCGTCGAGGTGGGAGGGTGAACGGGCGTGGGCTGGTGGACGGGCGCGGGCCGGCGGCCCCGAAGGTCCCGCTCCGGGCCGAGCTGCTCGCTCCGCTGCGCCACCGACCGCGCGTGGTCGCCCAGTTGGCGCTCTGGTCGACGGTCGAGGCGCTGCCCGGGTTCGCGGCCGGCCGGCTGGTGGCAGGCTCCGTCGACGACGGCTTCGGCGCCGGCCGTCCGGCCGTCGGCATGCTCCATCTGGCGCTGCTCGGCCTCGCCGTCTTCCTGGGCGCGTGGGCGTCCCGCCAGGTCTACCCTCGGCTGGCGGCCCTGGTGGAGCCGCTGCGGGACGACCTGGTCGGGCGGGTGGTGGCCGGCGGGCTGCGGGCGGCGCAGGCGTCGCCCGGCCGGCCCGACACCGCGGGCGTCGCCCGGCTGACCCAGCAGGTGGAGATCGTCCGGGAGGCGTACGCCGGGATCGCCATGGTCGTCCGCCGGTTCGTCTTCAGCGTCGGCGGCGCGCTGTTGGGGATGTGCTTCCTGGAGCCGCTGGTCCTGGCGGTGGTGCTGCCGCCGCTCCTGGCGGCGGCTGGCCTGCTGGCGCTGATGCTCCGCCGCACGGTGGACGGCCAGCGGGAGCTGCTGCTCGCCGACGAGAACCTCGCCGCGGAGGCGGGCACCGTCCTCGGCGGGCTGCGCGACGTGACGGCGGCCGGCGCGGAGCGGTGGACGGGGGACCGGCTCTCGGCGGCGGTCGAGCGGCAGGCCGTGGCGGCGCGCCGGGTCGCCCGGCTGACCGCCAACCGGACCCTGGTCCTGGCCGTCGGCGGCTGGCTGCCGCTGGTCCTGCTGCTCTCCGCGGCCTCCTGGCTGGCCGGTCGCGGGGTGACGTCCGGCGCGCTGCTCGGCTCCGTCACCTACCTGATGCAGGGGCTCCAACCCGCCCTCCAGACCCTGGTCCAGGGCCTGGGCGGCAGCGGCGTGCGGCTGGCGGTCACGCTGCGGCGCATCCTGGAGTCCACCCCGTCGGGCGCCGTGACGGCCGAGTCCACCCCGTCGGGCGCGGTGCCCGTCGGGCGCACCCCGCCGGGCCCGGTCGCTCTCCGGGGGGCCGCCACCGCCGAGCGGTCCGGGCCCGCGCCGCGTGCGTCCGGCCCGTGCGGCGCCGGGCCGGGCGTCGAGCTGAGCAGGGTCACCTTCGCCTACGGCCCCGGCGCCGAGCCGGTGGTGCGCGACCTCGACCTGGTGATCGGCCCGGGGGAGCACCTGGTGGTGGTCGGCCCCAGCGGGATCGGGAAGTCGACGCTGGCCGGGCTGGTCGCCGGGCTGCACCGGCCCACCGCCGGCGAGGTGCGCCTCGGTGGGCGCCCGCTGCCCGACGACCCCGCCGAACTCGCCCGCCACCGCGTGCTGATCCCGCAGGAGGCCTATGTCTTCACCGGCACGCTCGCCGAGAACCTGGGGTACCTCGACCCCGGCGCCGGGCCGGGCGACCTGGACCGGGCGGTGGCCGCCGTCGGCCTGGAACGCCTGGTCGACCGGCTCGGCGGCTACCGGGCGGAGGTCGTCCCGGCCGCGCTCTCGGCCGGTGAGCGCCAGCAGATCGCGCTGGCCCGTGCCTACCTGTCCCCGGCCGGCCTGGCCATCCTGGACGAGGCCACCTGCCACCTGGACCCGGTCGCCGAGGCCAGGGCCGAGGAGGCGTTCATCGACCGCCCGGGCTCCCTGCTGGTCATCGCCCACCGGATGAGTTCGGCGCTGCGGGCCGACCGGGTCCTCGTGATGGACGGAACGGACGCCGTCGTGGGCGGCCACGGCGAACTGCTGGCGAAGTCCGGTCTCTACCGCGACCTGACCGGGCACTGGCGGAGCCCCACCGGCGCCCGCTGAACGACGCCGGCCGCGCGCCGCCACTGGACGGCGCCGACCGCCTCCTCGGCTGCCGGGGAGTCAGCGTCAGCCGTTGCGGGGCCCGACCGACAGCCAGCCCATCTCCTCGGCGATCCGGATCGCGTCCACCCGGCTGCGCCCGCCGGTCTTGGCCACCGCGGCGGCCAGGTGGTTGCGGGCGGTGCCCGCGGAGATGAACAGCCGGGCGGCGATCTCGCTGACGGAGTCCCCCTCGGCGGCCAGCCGCAGGGTGTCGAGCTCCCTGGGCGTCAGCGGGTTCTCCCGGGTGTCCAGGGCGGCCAGCGCCAGCTCCGGGTCGACGACCCGCTCGCCGGCGGCGACCTTCCTGATCGCCGCGGCCAACTCCTGGGCCGGGGCGTCCTTTCCGAGGAAACCGAGCGCACGGGCGGAGAACGCGGCGCGCAGGTAGGCCGGTCGCACCAGTCCGGTGAGGACGAGCGTGCCGCACTCCGGGAGCTTCTCGTGGAGCTCGGCCGCCGCCCGCAGCCCGTCCAGCCCGGGCAGGTCGATGTCGAGCACCGCGACGTCCGGGCGGACCCGCAGGGCGGTCGGCACCACCAGGTCCCCGCGCTCCACGTCGGCGACGACCTCGAGGTCCTCCTCGTACGCGAGGAGGGCCATCAGCGCGCCGCGCACCATGCTCATGTCCTCGGCCAACATGACCCTGATCATCCGAACTCCCCCCGTCGGGCAACCGTCACAGGCAGTCTTCATTAGACAACACACCCCCGCCGGGGCCCCTTCCGTGCTTGATCGGCCGCGGGGGGCCTGCCGGTCGGCGTAGCCTTCGTGCATGGCAGAGAGCAAGGTCCGGAAGGTCGCGGCGAAGAAGCCGGCGGCGAAGACGGCGGCGGTGAAGCCGAGGAAGCCGGAATCGCACCTGGCGATGGTGCGGCGGGCCCGGAGGATCAACCGCGAGCTGGCGGAGCTGTACCCGTACGCGCACCCGGAGCTGGACTTCGAGAACCCCTTCCAACTGCTGGTGGCCACCGTGCTGTCGGCGCAGACCACCGACCTGCGGGTGAACCAGACCACCCCGGCGCTGTTCGCGAAGTACCCGACGCCGGAGGACATGGCGGCGGCGAACCCGGAGGAGCTGGAGGAGGTCATCCGCCCGACCGGCTTCTTCCGGAACAAGGCGAAGTCGCTCATCGGTCTGTCGATAGCGCTGCGCGACGAGTTCGGCGGCGAGGTCCCCGGCCGGCTGGCCGACCTGGTGACGCTGCCCGGCGTCGGCCGCAAGACCGCCAACGTCGTCCTCGGCAACGCCTTCGGCGTCCCCGGGATCACCGTGGACACCCACTTCGGGCGGCTGGCCCGGCGGTTCGGCTGGACCACCGAGGACGACCCGGTGAAGGTCGAGGCGGCCGTCGCCGCGATCTTCCCGAAGTCGGAGTGGACGATGCTCTCGCACCGGGTGGTCTTCCACGGCCGCCGGATCTGCCACTCCCAGAAGCCCGCCTGCGGCGCCTGCCCGATCGCGCCGCTCTGCCCCTCGTACGGCGAGGGGGAGACCGACCCGGAGAAGGCGCGCAAGCTGTTGAAGTACGAGATGGGCGGCCACCCCGGGCAGCGGCTGCGGCCGCCGGCCGACTTCCCCGGGGAGGCGGCCGCGCGGGCGGACGCCGCCGCGCACCGGGGTCGGGTCGCGGACCTGGCGGTGGACGCGTGAGCGGGCGGTGGGGGCACCCCGGGCCGGAGGCCGGGGGAGTCGTGCGGGGCCTCGAACCGGACGGGCTGCCGGACTGGCTGGAGCCGGTCCGCGAGGCGGCCGAGCGGGTGCTGCCGGAGCAGCTGAGCCGCTTCCTGCCGCCGGCCGAGGGCGGTCGGCCCGCGGCCGTGCTGATGCTGTTCGGCGAGGGGCCGCAGGGGCCGGACCTGCTGCTGATCGAGCGGGCCCGTTCGCTGCGCTCGCACGCCGGGCAGCCGTCCTTCCCGGGCGGTGCGCTGGACCCGGAGGACGGCGATCCGAACGGACCGGGCCCGATCGCGGCGGCGCTGCGCGAGGCGTGGGAGGAGACCGGCCTGGACCCGGCCGGGGTGCAGGTGTTCGCGGAGCTGCCCCGGCTGTACATCCCGGTGAGCAGCTTCGTGGTGACCCCGGTGCTCGGCTGGTGGCGCGAGGAGTCGCCGGTGCGCCCGGTGGACGCGGCCGAGACCGGCGCGGTGTTCCGGGTCACGATCGCGGAGCTGGCGGACCCGGCGAACCGGGTGCGGTTGCGCCACCCGTCCGGGCACGTGGGGCCGGCCTTCGCCGTCGCCGGACGGCTGGTCTGGGGCTTCACCGCCGGGGTGATCGACCGGGTGCTGCACCACAGCGGCCTGGAGCTGCCCTGGGACCCGTCCCGGATCGTCGACCTGTCGGACGAGGCGCTCGCGCTGGTCCAGGGTGACCTCGAACACTCCCGGGTGCTGCCGGGCGGCGACGCCGACGCTTCGTGACCGGCCGTCGGCGCGCCCGGCGCGCGGGCCGTGGGAGGGTGTCCGAGTGAACGTCCTGGATGTGCTGCTGATCGCCGCGGCCGTGGCCTTCGCCGTGTCGGGCTACCGGCAGGGCTTCGTGGTCGGCGTGCTCTCGCTGGTCGGCTTCCTCGGCGGCGGCCTGCTCGCCGTCGAGTTGCTGCCGCTGCTGCTGCTCGACCGCATCGGCCCCGGCACCACGGCCTCCGTGGTGGCCGTGGTGGTGGTGATCGTCCTCGCCGCGATCGGACAGGCGGTCACCGCGCACTTCGGCTGGAAGCTGCGCGGGCACATCGGGCGGCGCCCGGCCCGGGTGCTGGACGCGAGCGGCGGCGCGGTCGTGAACGTCGTCTCGATGCTGCTGGTGGCCTGGCTGATCGGCTCGGCGCTGGCCGGGGCGTCGCTGCCGACGGTCTCCAAGCAGGTCCGCTCCTCGGCGGTCCTGGGCGGGGTGCAGAACGCGCTGCCCAGCGACGCGCCGAACTGGTTCTCGGACTTCTCCAAGGTGCTCGCGCGCAACGGCTTCCCGCAGGTCTTCAACCCCTTCGAGCACGAGCCGATCACCCAGGTCGACACCCCCGACCCGGCCCTGGCCGGCAGCGCGGCGGTGGCGCGGGCCCGGCAGAGCCTGGTCAAGGTGGTCGGCACCGCGACCTCCTGCGGCAAGACCCTGGAGGGCAGCGGTTTCGTCTTCGCCCCGCACCGGGTGATGACCAACGCCCACGTGGTGGGCGGGGTCAACGAGCCGACCGTGCAGATCGGCGGGGTCGGCCAGCTGTACGACGCGACGGTGGTCCGCTACGACTGGCAGCGCGACATCGCGGTGCTGGACGTGCCCAAGCTGAACGCGCCCGCGCTGGCCTTCGCGGGCGAGGCCAGGACGAACGACAGCGCGATCGTGGCCGGCTTCCCGGAGAACGGCGCCTTCAACGTCCAGCCGGCCCGCATCCGGGGCCGGATCCAGGCCAACGGCCCGGACATCTACCACCGCGGCCAGGTCGTCCGCGACGTGTACTCGGTGCGGTCGCTGGTCCGGCAGGGCAACAGCGGCGGGCCGCTGCTCACCCCGGAGGGCGAGGTGTACGGGGTGGTCTTCGCCAAGTCCCTGGACAGCGCGGACACCGGGTACGTGCTGACCGCGGCCGAGGTGCGCGAGGACGCCGAGCAGGGCGGGGCGGCGACCGTCCGGGTGGACACCCAGGGCTGCGCGCTCTGACCGGGGGCGGGGCCGCCCGGGGGCGGGGCCGGTGCCCCGGCCCGGTGCGCCTCGTTTGCCGGAGCGCCTCGGCCCGGTGCGCCTCGGGCCGGAGCCGGGTGGGCGCGCCGTGCGATGTCCGTCGCACCGTCAGGCAGCCCTGGTAGCCTCGGCCGCGCTCACCCGTTCGGCTCAACCGGGCGCCGTCCCGGCGTGGGCCCGACGGGAGGTCGTGGCAGTCCGATGATGGGTCATTCGCACGCGGTGAGCGGGGCGATGCTGTACGCGGCCTCGGCCCCCTTCCTGCCCCCGCTGCTGCTGCACGCCACCCTCCAGCCGGCGGACATACTGATGGGCACGGTGCTGTGCGCGGGCGCGGCCCTGCTGCCGGACCTCGACCACCACGACGGCTCGATCGCCAACTTCCTCGGCCCGGTCTCCAAGGTGCTCTGCCGATTCGTGGCCTGGGTCTCCGGCGGCCACCGGCACGCCACCCACTCGCTGCTGTTCGTCGCGCTGACGGGCGGCGGCACCTGGGCCGGGGTCACCTACCTGGGCCGCAACTTCACGCTCGGGCTGACCTTCTTCCTGCTGGCGCTCGCGATCCGGGCCCTGCGGCTCTGTCCGCCGGGGGACGGCCCGGAGGCGTGGATCACCGTCATCGGCCTGGCCGCGCTGGGCACCTTCGGGATGAACACCTGGATGCCCAACTCGCCGGGCTGGCTGCCGTACGCGGTGGGCCTGGGCACGCTGGCGCACCTGCTCGGCGACTGCCTGACCAAGAAGGGCGCGCCGCTGCTCTGGCCGCACAAGGAGCGCTACGAGGTCGTGCTGATCAAACGCAGCGGCAACAGCGTGGAGACCAAGGTGCTGGTGCCGATCATGTCGGTGGCGACCTTCGTCCTGCTCTGGTTCACCGCGCTGTCACCGACGATCGTGAACTGAACGGGTGCGCCGGGCGTCCGGCGCATCGGCAGACCGGCGCATCGGCAGACCGGCGCACCGGCAGACCGGCAGACCGGCCGACGGACGCGGCGCGGGGCCTCAGGTCTCGCGCCGCAGTCGTGCGCCCACCCAGCGGGCGCGCCGGCCGAGGATGCGGGGGATGCCGAGCTGCCGCCGCTCGGTGCGCTGACGGCCGTCGGGGCCGTCGAAGCCGAGGTCGTCCGCGCGGTCGGGCCGGTGGGCGGAACGCTGGGGGCTGTTGTGACGTCGGCCGCGCGGGGCGCCGCCGCTTTCGGGCATCCAACTCATACCGGTAGGGATGCCCCTGGGCCGGTGGAGGTAACCGCCCGGGTCTCGCCCAAATTGGCCTATGCGGTTGTCATATCAGCGTAAAAATAAGGGAGTTGAGGCCGGAGGGTCCGCGGAAGCCTTCCGCCCGACCGTACGTACGGTCGGGTCCGGGGCGCCGTACGGCTGCGGTGCGTACGGTCCGCGGCGCTGTCCGGCCGCGGACTCACTCCTTGTGGCGGCCGACCCAGTCCAGCAGCTCGGCGGTGAACTCCTCCGGTGCCTCCTCGTGCGGGAAGTGCCCGACCCCGGGCAGCAGCCGCCAGCGGTACGGCGCCGCCACGTACTCGCCGCCGCCGAGCGCGGTGTGCGACAGCAGCACCGGGTCCGCCGCGCCCTGGACGTGCAGCGTCGGCGCGGTGATCGGCTTCTTCATCCGGCGGGCGAACTGGATGCCGTCCGGCCGGGCCATCGAGCGCAGCAGCCAGCGGTACGGCTCGATCGAGCAGTGCGCCGTGCTGGGGATCTGGATCGCCTGCCGGTACGCGTGCACCGCGGCCTCGTCCAGGCCGTTCGGGCCGGTCCAGTCGGCCAGGTAGCGGCCGACCAGCGCGGCGTCGTCGGCCACCAGGCGGCGCTCCGGTATCCACGGCCGCTGGAAGCCCAGGACGTGGTCGAAGGCGGCGAACTGCCGGCGGTCGGTCAGCAGCGCCCGGCGCAGGTCCCGCGGGTGCGCGGCGGAGACCACCGTGAGGCTCTGGATGACGGACGGTCGCATCACCGCCGCCACCCAGGCCAGGGTGCCGCCGGAGGCGTGCCCGACCAGGTGTGCCCGGCGCTCGCCGAGGGAGCGGATCACCCCGGTGATGTCCAGGGCGAGGTTCCCCGGGTCGTACCCGCGCGGGGTGCGGTCGCTGCCGCCGATGCCGCGCAGGTCGAGCGCCACCGCGCGGTAACCGGCCTCGGCGAGCGCGGTCAGCTGGTGGCGCCAGGCCCACCAGTACTGGGGCCAGCCGTGCACCAGCAGTACCAGCGGGCCGGAGCCCAGCTCGGCGATGTGGAACCGGGCGCCGTTGGCCGCGAGGTCGCGGTGTGTCCACGGGCCGGGCTGCCGGACGCTCCAGTCGGCGCCGCCCTCCGCCGGGGCTCCCGGCGCTCCGGCGGGGCCGGCGGCCTCGGATCCGGCGGGGCCTGCGGAGGTGAGTCCCGCAGCGGAGTCGGGGCCGGAGGCGGCGGACGGCGTCGCGGGCACGGGCGTCTGGTCAAGCGGCATACCGAGAGCGTGTCACATCCGCGCGTCGGACACGTGCCCGGCACTCGTTGTCGGCGGGTCCGCCGTCCGCCGCCGGCGGGTCCGCCACGGGTCGCCGGCGGGTCCGCCTCGCGCCGCCGGCGGGGCCGCCGTGGGGGAGTCCGGTTACGGGATGCGGCCGAAGGCGCGGTCGATCTCCTCCTGGGTGGCCGGGCGCGGCCGGGCGTTCTTCAGCACGTCGGCGGTCTTCTGGGCGCCCTCGATGGTGCGCACCGGCTTCTCGATCTTCTTGAACGAACGCCAGGCCAGCATCCCGAGCAGCACCGCGAGCAGCAGGTAGGCGCCCGCCACGATCAGGAACGACCAGCCCAGCGACAGGCCCAGCGCGTGGATGCCGAAGGCCGCCGCCGCGCTCAGCATCGGGATGGAGAACAGCGCCACCACACCGGCGACGATCAGCGAGACGCCGCCCGAGACGCCGCGCTTGACGTCCGCCCGGATCTCGGCCTTGGCGAGCGCGATCTCGTCGTGGACCAGCGCGGACAGGTCGGCGGTGGCCGCCGCGAACAGCTGCCCCACCGAACGCTCGCCCTCGTAGGGCGCCCGGCCGTTGCTGGACGGGTCTGCGGCTCCTGCGGGCATCAGCGGTTCTCCTCTGCGGCTGTACGGCGTGACGCCGCCGCGGGTGTGCGGTTCCGGGGGGCCGGTGGGGGTCCGGAGGCGTCAGTGGGTTGTCGACAGCTCAGAATCATGCCCCTACCGGTCAGTCGGACACCACTCCGGGGCCCCGCCGGAGGGACGTGTCCCGGCGACCGGGGTGCTTTTGGGGGCGGAGCCGGTCTGCTCGCGGCGGTCCGGTCGGGGCCCGGTCGGCCCTCTCCGGCGGGCCCGACCAGCCCTCTCCGGCGGGGCGGGTCCGGCGCCCTGCGCCGGGCGGGACGGCGCCCTGCGCCGGGGGGCGGGCCGGCCCCCTCCACCGGGCCCGGCGAAGGGGCGCCCGCGGGGCCTCAGCCGGACTCTCCGGGCCGGCCACGGGTGTCGGAGCCGGGGTCGGAGTCGGGGCCGGGGCCGTGCTCGGGGTCCGCCGTGGCGCGGGCCGACCCGCCGACCCGTGCCCGCCAGGCCGGGTCGTCCTCCTGGTAGACGTCCGGGATGCCGTCCCCGTCCACGTCCCGGTCCTCCTCCTCGCACAGCGAGCGGTAGTGCCGGTTGCGCAGCTTCAGCAGGACCGTGGCGACCACCGCGGAGAGCACCGAGCCCACCAGGACGGCCGTCTTGGTCCGGGCGGCGAGCGCGGCATCGTCCGGGAAGGCCAGTTCGCTGATCAGCAGCGAGACGGTGAAACCTATGCCCGCCAGCACCGAGACCGCGACCATGTCGGCCCACTTGAGCCGCGGGTTCAGCTCCGCCCGGGTGAACCGGGCGGTCAGCCAGGCGCCGCCCAGCACGCCCACCGCCTTGCCGACCAGCAGGCCGATCACGATGCCGAGCGGGGCGGCCTGGGTGAACACCTCGCGCAGCTTCGGACCGGAGACGGCCACGCCGGCCGAGAACAGGGCGAACACCGGGACGGCCAGGCCGGCCGAGAGCGGGCGGACCAGGTGTTCGATGTGCTCGCCGGGGGAGTGCTGCTCGTCGCCCTCCCGGTGGCAGCGCAGCATCAGGCCCATCGCGACGCCCGCCACCGTGGCGTGGATGCCGCTCTCGTGCATCAGCGCCCAGGTCACCAGGGCCAGCGGCACGAAGAGGTACCAGCCGTGGACGCCGCGCCGGTGCAGGAACCAGAACAGCACCAGCCCGGCGAAGGCGAGGCCGAGCGCCCAGAACTTGATGCCGTGGCTGTAGAAGATCGCGATGATCAGGATCGCGATCAGGTCGTCGACCACCGCCAGGGTGAGCAGGAAGGCGCGCAGCGCGGAGGGCAGGTGGCTGCCGACCACGGCCAGCACGCCGAGCGCGAAGGCGATGTCGGTGGCGGTCGGGATCGCCCAGCCCGCGGGGTGTCCGCCGGAGCCGGAGTTCACCAGGGCGAAGAGGATCGCGGGCAGCGCCACTCCGCAGACGGCGGCGACCACGGGCAGCAGCGCGGCACTGGGCGTGCGCAGCTCACCCGCGACGAACTCGCGTTTGAGTTCGATCCCGGCGACGAAGAAGAAGATCGTCAGCAGGCCGTCCTTGGCCCAGGTGGCCAGGGAGAGGTCGAGGTGGAGCGGCGCGGAGGGGCCGACGGTGTAGTCGAGCACGCTCTGGTAGGCCTGCGGCCAGACGTTGGCCCAGATGAGTGCGATCACGGCGGCGCCCAGCAGCAGCATGCCGCCGACCGTCTCGGTGCGCAGGGCGTCGGTGATGAAGGTGCGCTCGGGCAGTGACAGCCGGCCGAGGAACTGCCGGCGGCGGGTCGTCGGCTCGTGGGCAGGCGGCTGGTCGGTCACGCGGGACCTCCTGGGGCTGGGAGCGGCAACGGATGCACGGGTGGTGCAGTTGCCGACCAGACTTCCCGGCGCGCCCTGTGACGCCCGCGACTCCCGTCCAGGGATCTTGATGCGTCCTTAATAGTCTAGCGGGACGTTTGGGTGACATCCGGATTGTCCTACCAAAGGACTTAAGCCCTACTGGTTGGTTCTGCACTCCGGAGGAGCAGCGGACCGACGGTCGAACGGGTGCCGGGCGCGGGACGCGGGGCGGGGGACTGGGGCGCCGAGCCGGGCGCGTGGGGCGCCGGGCGGGGGGCGGTGGCGCTGCCATGGCGGGACGCCGGGCGAGGGCGTGGGGCGCCGGGCGGGGGCGCGGAATGCCGGGCGGGGGCGTGGGGCCGAGCCGGGGTGCGTGGTGCCGGACGTGACAACACGGCTGTGCCCCGGGCGGTGACACCGCCCGGGGCACAGCCGCTGGGGCAGGAGGTCAGCCCTGGTCCGAGGACGGCAGCTGGGCCTGGATCTGGCTCATCACGGTGCTGTCGGCCAGCGTGGTGGTGTCACCCACCTCGCGACCCTCGGCGATGTCGCGCAGCAGTCGGCGCATGATCTTGCCGGAGCGGGTCTTCGGCAGCTCGCCGACCACCTTGATCTGCTTCGGCTTGGCGATCGGGCCGAGCGTGCGGCCGACGTGCGCCCGCAGCTCCTCGACCAGCTCGGGGCTCTCGGTGGCGCCGCCGCGCAGGATCACGAAGGCGACGATGGCCTGGCCGGTGGTGGCGTCGGTCGCGCCGACCACGGCGGACTCCGCCACGGACGGGTGGCCGACCAGCGCCGACTCGACCTCGGTGGTGGAGATGTTGTGGCCCGAGACGAGCATGACGTCGTCCACCCGGCCGAGCAGCCAGATGTCCCCGTCCTCGTCCTTCTTGGCGCCGTCACCGGCGAAGTAGCGGCCCTCGAAGCGCGACCAGTAGGTGTCGACGTAGCGCTGGTCGTCGCCCCAGATGGTGCGGAGCATGGACGGCCACGGCTCGGTGACCACCAGGTAGCCACCGGAGCCGTTCGGCACCTCGACGGCGTTGTCGTCCACCACGGTGGCCGCGATGCCCGGCAGGGCGCGCTGGGCCGAGCCCGGCTTGGTCTCGGTGACGCCCGGCAGCGGGCTGATCATGATGGCGCCGGTCTCGGTCTGCCACCAGGTGTCCACGATCGGGCAGGTGCCGCCGCCGATGTGCTCGCGGTACCAGATCCAGGCCTCGGGGTTGATCGGCTCGCCGACGCTGCCCAGCACCCGCAGCGAGGACAGGTCGAACTTCGCGGGGATGTCGTCGCCCCACTTCATGAAGGTCCGGATCGCGGTCGGCGCGGTGTAGAGGATGGTCACGCCGTACTTCTGGACGATCTCCCAGAACCGGCCCTGGTGCGGGGTGTCCGGGGTGCCCTCGTAGATGACCTGGGTGGCGCCGTTGGAGAGCGGCCCGTAGACGATGTACGAGTGGCCGGTGACCCAGCCGATGTCGGCGGTGCACCAGTAGACGTCGGTCTCCGGCTTGAGGTCGAAGACCGCGTGGTGGGTGTAGCTGGTCTGGGTGAGGTAGCCGCCCGAGGTGTGCAGGATGCCCTTGGGCTTACCGGTGGTGCCCGAGGTGTAGAGGATGAACAGCGGGTGCTCGGCGTCGTGCGCCTCGGGGATGTGCTCGGTGGACTGCCGCGCGGTGATCTCGTGCCACCAGACGTCGCGGCCCTCGGTCCACGGGATGTCCTGCTCGGTGCGGCGGACCACCAGGACGTGCTCGACGCCCTCGACCCTGGTGAGCGCCTCGTCGATGGCCGGCTTGAGCGCGGACGGCTTGCCGCGGCGGTAGCCGCCGTCGGCGGTGATGACGATCCTGGCCTGGGCGTCCTGGATGCGGGAGGCGACGGCGTCGGAGGAGAAGCCGCCGAAGACCACCGAGTGGGTGGCGCCGATCCGGGCGCAGGCCAGCATCGCGACGACCGCCTCGGCGATCATCGGCAGGTAGACGGCGACCCGGTCGCCCTTGCGGACGCCGAGTTCCAGCAGCGCGTTGGCGGCCTGCGACACCTCGTCCTTGAGCTGGGCGTAGGTGATCGAACGGCTGTCGCCGGGCTCGCCCTCGAAGTGGATGGCGACCCGGTCGCCCAGGCCGTTCTCCACGTGCCGGTCGACGCAGTTGTACGCGACATTGAGCTTGCCGTCGGCGAACCACCTGGCGAAGGGAGGGTTGGACCAGTCGAGGGTCTCGGTCGGCTCGACGGCCCAGGTGAGGCGACGGGCCTGCTCGGCCCAGAAGCCCAGACGGTCCTCGGAGGCCTGCGCGTACGCGGCCACGGTGACGTTGGCGGCTGCGGCGAGCTCTGCCGGCGGGGCGAAGCGCCGCTCCTCCTTGAGCAGGTTGGCCAGGCTCTCGTTGCTCAACGCGCACTCCTCATCGAGTCATGATCGGGGGCGATCCCGTGCGTGGGGATTGTCCCGTGTGTCCCAGCGCACAGCTCACCAGGCGAACGGGGCAGTTGACAAGAGGCTCCTGTGAATTGGTGTAGACCTTTGACCGACGGCCGACGGGTGCCGCGCACGCTCCGCCGCGGCGGCCCGGGCGATCGGGCGGAGGGGGATGGGCCCGTACCCCGGCCCGCCCGGCGGGGGCACGGGCCCGGCTCTCATGCGGCCAGTCGGGGGCCCTCCTCACCGCCTCCGGCCGGAACCCGATCGTCCTTCGTCACCCGTTCGGCCGATGCCGCGTTCGAGCCGACATCGGAGCCGGTGTCGAGAGGGCCCTCGGCGTGGTGTTCGATTCCGTTCGGGATCTTCCCGGCGCGGGCCTCGACCGGGCTGAACGTCCCGGCGGCCCGGTCGAGGACGTAGGCCTGGGCCGTCGCGAAGTCGAAGTACATCCCGACCAGCCGCAGGGTGCCCTCCTCGACCCGGCGCTCCACCGCCGGGTTCGCCATCAACTGGTCCAGCTGCTGGACCACGTTGGTGATGCAGAGCTGCTCCACGACGTCCGCCGCGGGCCGGGTGGTGAACTCCGCCGGGACCCGTCGCAGCCGGTCCAGCGAGCCGCGGCCGTTGCGCAGCCAGCGGGCCAGCGGGGTGGGCGGCCCGGGGCGCTCGTGAACGCCGTCCAGCAGGGCCTGCATCGCGCCGCACCCGGAGTGGCCGCAGACCGTGATCGAGCGCACCTCCAGCACCTCGACCGCGTACTGCACCGCGGCGGCCACCGAGTCGTCCGCGGCTCCGGGCTCGTGCGGCGCCGGCACCAGGTTGCCGACGTTGCGCACGGTGAACAGGTCCCCCGGGCCGCTGTTGGTGATCATGCTGGTGACCATCCGGGAGTCCGCGCAGGTCAGGAAGAGCTGGGAGGGCGTCTGCCCCTCGCGCGCCAGCCGGGCGAGCTCCGGCCGGACCAACGGGGCGGTGTGCAGCTGGAACACCCGGACGCCGTCCAGCAGCCGCCCGTGCGGGTCCTCCTGCTGCTCGATGCAGTGGTGGCCGACCCAGGGCGTCCAGGCCCGGCAGCGGTGCGGGCCCGGCGAGCTGCCCGCGCGCACGGTGCCGTCCGGGTCGAGCACCTCGTCGTCCTGGCGGCGCGTCACCAGCGAGACCCGGCCGCCCGCGGCCTGGTGCTCGGCCCGCCAGGCGTGCAGCGTCTCGTACGCGGCGTGGTCCAGGAAGGAGCCGTCGTGGACCACGGTGACCTCGGACCCGGCCGGGATGCCGGCCAGTGCCCGGCTGAGCCGGGGCACGGTGGTGAAGGTGAGCGGGCCGTGCGTCCGGACGGTGACCGAGCCCGCCGGGCTGGCCTCCACGTCCACGTGGGCACGGGTCAGCCGGTAGAGGGCGAGCAGCATCGCGGTGCCGGCGCCGATCGCGACGCCCCACAGCACGCCGACGGCCACCACGCCGAGCACGGTGATCAGGTAGACGGGGAACTCGCGGTGCCGGTGCACCTTGCGGATGTGCGCGAAGCTCACCATCTGCAGCCCGACCACCAGCACCAGCGCGGCGAGCGCGGCCAGCGGGATCCGGCGCAGCCCGCCGGCCAGCACCAGGGCGGCGGCCAGCACCCAGACGCCGTGCAGCACCGAGGCCCACCTGGTCTGGCCGCCGGCCCGCACGTTGGCGGTGCTGCGCACCGCGCCGCCGGCCACCGGCAGCCCGCCGACCAGCCCGCTCAGCAGATTGGCGAGGCCCTGGCCGCGCAGTTCGCGGTCGAGGTCGCCGGTGCGGCGGGACATCCGGTCGATCGCGACGGCGGACAGCAGCGACTCCACACTCGCGACGGCCGTGACGGTGAGGACGGCGGTGAGCAGGCCGAGGACCGGGCCGTGCGGCAGCACGGGCAGGAGGGCCTGTGGTCGCCAGGCCGGCAGCTCGATGTGGGCGAGCCGCAGGCCCAGGACGGAGGCGAGGCCGGTGGCCAGCGCGACACCGGCCAGCGGGCCGGGTACCTTGGCCAGCCGGGCGCCGAACTCGCCCGCGCGCCCCGGCAGTCGGCCCAGTCGGGGCCAGCCGACCAGGACGGCCACCGTCACCGCGCCGACCAGCAGGGCGGGTGGGTGCGGGCCGGCCAACTGGCCGGGAAGGGCCAGGACGTCGGCGATCGCGGAGTTCTGCGACGAGCCGCCGAGGACGACGTGCAGCTGTGCGATGGCGATCGTGATCCCGACGCCGGCCAGCATGCCGTGCACGATCGCCGGTGAGACGGCGAGTGCGGTCCGGGCCACCCGGCGGGCGCCGAGCAGGAGTTGGAGCAGGCCGGCGGCGGCGGTGACGGCGCAGGTGGCCCGCCAGCCGTACTGGGCGATCAACCCGGCGGTGATCACCGTCAGCCCGGCCGAGGGGCCGCTGACCTGGAGCGCTGTGCCGCCGAACAGCCCGACCACGATCCCGCCCACGGCCGCGGCGGCCAGGCCGGCGGTGAGCGGGGCGCCGGTGGCGAGCGCGATGCCGAGGGAGAACGGCACGGCGATCAGGAAGACCACGAGGGAGGCGGAGAGGTCCTGGGCCCACCTGGCGCGGGAGCCCGGGCCCGGCGGCGCGTGGTCGGTGGTGTCGGAGGCGATGGGGGCGCTGGAGATGTCGAGGGTCATGGTCTTCCCGTCTGTCCGGAGGAGCGAACGCAGTCAGGTCCGGCGTGGGGTCCGGGGTGGGGCTCCGGGGCGGATCGGCTGTCGTGGGGCGCGACGGTGTGGCGGGATGGCGTGGGCGCGGCGGGGGAGTGCGGGCGACACCGGCCGGCGTTGACCATCGGGCCCGCCGGGGCTCCGGGCGAGGTGCGGGACGTCTCACCGGGGCCGCCGGGGCGAACCATCAAGACTCGGTAAACCGAGGGTAATGAAAGCTTTGCACAGCGTGGTTCCGGGAGGGAAGCGAAAAACCCCTGGTTCACCCCAATGGGTGGTGGTCGAACGGCCGGGAATCTGCTGGTGACGAGGCTGGACCGCTGCGGTCGGCGCCGGGCGCGGCGAACGGGCCGCGGGGGGCCCCCCCGGGGGGGGGGGCCCGGGGCGGGCGGGGGGGGGGGCGGGGGGGGCGCCGGGGGGGGGGGGCCCGGGGGGGGGGCCCCGGCGCGCGCCCCCCGGGGGGGGGGGCGCCCGCGGCCCGTGCCGGTGGCGGTGCGGTCAGGCGTGGGCGCCCGCCGGGGCCGTGCGCGCGCAGTCCTGCGCGGACTCGCCCAGGACGAAGCCCTCGTCCACCTGGGACGCGAGGTCGATGCCGACCTTGGCGTTGGCCCAACTCTCCGCGTTGCGGCGGTGGAAGAGCACCGCCTGCTCGGTGTAGCGGCGCGCGTCCCGCCGCCCGTACGCCGCGTCGGCCTCGATCCGCAGCTCCTCCAGCACGGTCCGGTTGGCCGGCTCCAGGGACCTCAGCGGCGGTTCGGCGCCCTGCTCCAGGCGGCGCACCCAGTCCGACTGCCCGAAGGCGGTGAGCAGGTCGTCGCCCACCTCGCGGCGCAGGAAGGCCAGGTCGTCCGGGCCCTGCACCTTGTTCCCCACGACCCGCAGCCGCACGCCGAAGTCGCGGGCGTACTCCTTGTACTGGCGGTAGACGGAGACGCCCTTGCGGGTCGGCTCGGCGATCAGGAAGGTGAGGTCGAAGCGGGTGAACAGGCCGGACGCGAAGGAGTCCGAGCCGGCCGTCATGTCCGTCACCAGGTACTCGCCCGGGCCGTCCAGCAGGTGGTTCAGCAGCAGCTCCACTGCCCCGACCTTGGAGTGGTAGCAGGCCACCCCGAGGTCCTCCTCGGTGAACGCGCCCGTCGCCAGCAGCCGGACCGAGCCCTCGTCCAGCGCGATCGGGCGGGCGCAGGAGGCGTAGACGGGGTTCTCCTCGACGATCCGCAGCAGTCGCGAGCCGCGGCCGGGCGGCGTGGTTTTGATCATCTCGTCGGAGGAGCGGATGAGCGGGTTGCTGCCGCGGAGGTACTCCTTGATCTCGGCCAGGTGACCGCCCAGCGAGGGCAGTTCGGCGGCCTGATTGTCCGTCAGTCCGAGGGCCGGGCCGAGGTGCTGGTTGATGTCGGCGTCCACGGCGACGACCGGCCGGCCGAGGGCTGCCAGGTGGCGGATGAACAGCGCGGACAGCGTGGTCTTCCCGCTGCCGCCCTTGCCGACGAAGGCGATCTTCATCTGGGGACTCCGGCTTTCGCTCAGGGCCCTCGCTGCGGGCCGCCCGCCCGGGAGCCGCGCCGTGCGGCCCCAGTTGGAAATAGTTATCGTCTCCGATAGCAGCCATGCTAGCCGTGGTTCGGGTTGCACCGGGGGTCGGACGTGAGGATTGCCTCTAACGGGTGATGCGGGGTTGCTGTTCCGGGAGGGGCGGCCCGTTCATTACTCTCGGGTAGGTGAGCACTGGAACTGATCCCCTCGCCCCGCTGGCCCAGCTCCCCGGGGTGCCCGACGCGGTGGCCGAGGTGCGCAAGGCCGTCGACCGGCTCTACGGTCACCGCGTGATGCGCCGCCGCGCGGCCGAGGTCACCTCCGAGTCCGCGCTGCGCGGCGCCCGCGCGTCGGCGGCCCTGGCCGGGGCCGACTGGCCGCTGGAGGAGGTTCGCCGCCGCAGCGACTTCGGCGCGGACCCGGAGGCCCGGACGGTCGGCGCCGCCCTGCGGGTCGCCGCCGAGGCCGGCCAGCTGCTCAGCATCTGGCGGCACTCGCCGCTCCAGGTGCTGGCCCGGCTGCACCTGCTCGCGGTCGGCGACGGCGATCCGGCCGCCGGCCGCCCGCGGCGGCCCGGGGAGGCCGCCGAGGAGCTGTTCCCGCTGGAGCTGGAGCCGGTGGAGAGCGTCGAGGTCGACGCCGTCGACGGGCCGCTGCCGGTGCTGCCGCCCGCTCCGGGGGCGGAGGAGGTCGCGGCCCGGCTCGACCAGCTCTCCCGGCTGCTGGTGGCGCGCGCGGAGGGCCAGGGCGTGGGTACGCCGGCCCTGGTGGTGGCCTCGGTGGTGCACGGCGAACTGCTCGCACTGCGCCCCTTCGCCGCCCACAACGGCGTGATCGCGCGCGCCGCCCAGCGGATCGTGCTGATCGCCGAGGGGCTCGACCCGAAGTCGATCTGCCCGGCCGAGGTCGGCCTGGCGGAGCTCGGCACCGCCGCTCACCGCCGGGCGCTGGCCGGCTACCTGGCGGGGACCGCCGAGGGGATGGCGGCCTGGATCGCGTACTGCGGCCGGGCGCTGCGGCTCGGCGTCAGGGAGAGCACGGCGGTCTGCGAGGCGATGCAGCGCGGGATGGTCTGAGCGGCCGGAGCGGCGCGCGGCGCCCACGGGGGGCGCGCGAAGACGTGGATGCGGCGGCACCTGATCCTGCCGGGTGCCGCCGCTGGTGCAGATACCGGGTGACCATGCATGCACCGGAAGTGCCGATCAGACGGGGATCCTGCCCGTTCGTCTGGTCCGGCGGCCCGACAGCGGGTCGGCTGCATGTGGGTGCCCGGATATCTGTACGTGCGGTCCGTGGGCCTGAACTGCGTTGTCGGTTTGACCTCTTGGGTCCTGACCGGGTCTCGCGGGCCGTGCTTCATTTGTATCGCGTTTCGGGGGAAAGGGGAACCCGGAACGAGAAGTAGATCCCGATTGACCGTTTTGTCCAAAGCTGCCGGGTCAGGGCCTCAGGCGGCGGGACGCCGCCGCCGGGCCAGGTACCAGATCACCCCGGCGGTCACCGCGGCCGTCCCGAGCGCCACGGCGGTGAGCACCGAGCCGCTCGGGGCCGAGAACTCGGGCAGTCGGCGCCGCAGTTCCACCGGCTTCTCGAAGACCAGCACCGGCCACTGCCGGGCCTGCGCCTCCTTCCGCAGCGCACGGTCCGGGTTGACCGCCGACGGGTGGCCGACCGCCTCCAGCAGCGGAAGGTCGGTGGAGGAGTCGCTGTAGGCGTAGGACGAGGCCAGGTCGTAGCCCTCGGTCGCGGCCAACTCCCGGATCGCGGCGGCCTTGTTCTCGGCGTACGCGTAGTACTCGATCTCGCCGGTGTAGCAGCCGTCCTCGACCTTCAGCCGGGTGGCGATCACGTGGTCCGCGCCGAGCAGCCGGCCGATCGGCTCGACCACCTCGGAGCCGGAGCTGCTGACGATCACCACGTCCCGGCCCGCCGCGTGGTGCTGCTCGATCAGTGAGGCGGCCTCGTCGTAGATGATCGGGTCGATCAGGTTGTGCAGGGTCTCGGCGACGATCTCGCGGACCTGCTGCACGTTCCAGCCCCGGGTGAGCGCGGAGAGGTACGCGCGCATCTTCTCCATCTGGTCGTGGTCCGCCCCGCCGACCAGGAAGACGAACTGGGCGTACGCGCTGCGCAGCACGGCCCGACGGTTGATCAGTCCGCCCTGGTAGAAGGGGCGGCTGAAGGCGAGCGCGCTCGACTTGGCGATGATGGTCTTGTCGAGGTCGAAGAAGGCCGCCGTGCGCAGCCCGCCGGGTCGGGGGCGGGCGGGCCGGTGGAGCTCCGCGGGCCCGGTGGTGTCGCCCTGGGAGCCGTCGGCGCGATCGTCGGCGTTCTCGGTGGTGTCCACGGGAACCGAGGATAGAGGGAGCCGCAAAACACCCCGCCATTCGGCGTACTCGCGGGCGTGCGGGTTTGTGTTTCTGGCCGCTCGGGTACACCATGGAAGTCACGGATCGTTCGCGACCGTGCTAACCCGGTCCGGCTCCTCCCCCCCGAGCCGGGCTGTGGATAGACGACCCCCGCTCTCCCCCCCGGCGGGGGTCGTCGCACGTCCGGGGCCATTTTCAGGGCTTGAACCCCTCTCGCGGCGCGGCTGCCGCCCTCGTGTCGGCGGCTTACAGGGGGTGTCGCCACCGCGGGCCGCCGATCGACTTTCGTCACTCTGTGTCGTCATTTGCTCATGCCCGCCAACGGTCGAACGGCTGGTTCCGATCGGTGCCGCAGGCCCCCGGGAAGCGGTGTCCGGACGGGCGGCGGGCGGGGCCGCGGAGAGCGGTGGAACGGCAGGCGGGAGGCCGCCGGTTCATCTCGGTGACCCTCTTTCGTCAATTCTTCGCCGATTAGCCCCCCGCCCGGGTGAACGATTTCCTCCACAGGCCACGAGTTATCCACAGGCAATCGGAACCCGGATGACGGAATCCGGATCTCCCCCCACCGTGATGACCGGCGGCGGTCGCCGGACAGGCCTCACCCCTTCCTCCCTTCGAGGCCTGTCGGCGGCCGTCCGCCGGAACCGTCCGACGTGCGCCGTCGGCCACTCCCGTGGCCTTCGGCGCGGAGGGGAGCAACCATGTCGACGCCGATCGCCGACCACATCACCGCCGAGGGCCCCGCGGCCGCCGGGCCGCTCGTCGTCACCGAGAACGAGGGCTTGGCCGAGCACCTGCTGCGCATCTGCGCCGCGGCGGGCACCGAACCGAGGCTGG
Source organism: Kitasatospora sp. NPDC018619 (assembly GCF_044391605.1). Classification (NCBI taxonomy): domain Bacteria; kingdom Bacillati; phylum Actinomycetota; class Actinomycetes; order Kitasatosporales; family Streptomycetaceae; genus Kitasatospora; species Kitasatospora sp. NPDC018619. Next base: position 93,402 of record NZ_JBISAI010000018.1, on the reverse strand, counting down.
TCCGGGGCGCGCCGCCGACGCGGGACCTCTGGGAAGGGGCCTCGCTGGTCCTGGTCGGGGACGACCAGGCCGTCCGCTGCTCCGGGCTGGGGCGGCGCGGCGGGGTGCTGCTGCTCGGGCTGGACCTCGACGACCCCGGGGTGTGGGTTAGAGCCGTCCAACTCGGGGCCGAGCACGTGCTCTTCCTTCCCGATGCCGAGGCCTGGCTGCTCGACCGGATCGCCGACGCGGCCGAGGGCGTCGGCTGCCCGGCGGTCACCGTCGCGGTGCTCGGCGGGTCCGGCGGGGCCGGCGCCTCGACCCTGGCCTGCGCGCTGGCGGTCACGTCCGCGCGGGCGGGGCGGCGCACGATGCTCCTGGACGGCGATCCGCTGGGCGGGGGCCTGGACGTCCTGCTCGGTGGCGAGCGGGTCAGCGGGCTGCGCTGGCCCGATCTGGCGAGCTCCCGCGGGCGGGTCAGCGGGGCCGAGCTGGCCCGGGCGCTGCCGGCGCTCAAACGGCTCTCCGCGCTGTCCTGCCTGTCCTGGGACCGCGGGGACACCCTGACGGTGCCGCCGGAGGCGATGCGCAGCGTGCTGGCCGCCGCCAGACGGCGCGGCGGGCTGGTGGTGGTCGACGTGCCCCGCCACCTCGACGCGGCCGCCGGGCAGGCACTGGAGCAGTCCGACCTGGCACTCCTGGTGGTGTCGGCGGAGCTGCGCGCGGTGGCGGCCGCCGACCGGGTCGCGGCGGCGGCCCGGATGCGGCTCGGCGACGTCCGGGCCGTGGTGCGGCCGGTGCGGGCCGGGGGGCTCCCGGCCCGGCAGGTCGTCCGCGGACTGCGGCTGCCGCTGGCGGGGGAGCTGGAGCCGGAGCCGGGCCTGGCCCAGGACGTCGTGAAGGGCGTCCCGCCCGGAAGCCGGGAGGGCGGCCCGCTCGCGCGCTTCTGTGCGAGCTTCCTGGACGAGGTGCTGCCGCCGGTGCCGGCCGTCGGGGGAGGTGTGTACTGATGGTCCGTCTGCGCAGAACGGTCCTCCGGGGCGCTGTGGCCGGTCCGGGCGGCGGTGCGCGGGAGCACCGGCCGCTGCGGAGCGTGCCGCCGGCCGGCGGGCCCCCGCAGCCCGGGCACGGGCCCTGCCCGTACGGCCGGACGGCCCGCGAGCAGCGGGCGGCGGCCCTGGTGGACGCCGTCCGGCTGCGGCTGGCCGAGTCGGGGGCCGCCCCGACGGCCGGCTCGGTCGCGGCCGCGCTGCGGGCCGCCCGCCCGCCGCTCGGCGGGGACGAGGTCCTGGACACCGTGCGCTCGCTGCGCGCCGAACTGGTGGGTGCGGGCCCGCTGGACGGCCTGCTGGCGGCGCCCGACGTCACGGACGTCCTGGTGAACGGTCCGGACGAAGTGTGGGTCGACCGCGGCGGCGGCCTGCAGCGCACCACCGGAGTCCGCTTCGCCGACGCGGAGGCGGTGCGCCGGCTGGCCCACCGGCTGGCCACCGCGGCCGGCCGGCGGCTGGACGACGCCCGCCCCTGGGTGGACGCCCGGCTTCCGGACGGCACCCGGCTGCATGCCGTGCTGCCGCCGATCGCGGCCGGCTGTACCCACATCTCGCTGCGGGTCTGCCGGCCCAGGCCCTTCACGCTGGACGAGCTGGTGGCGGGCGGGTCGCTGCCACCGGAGGGTGCGGAGCTGCTCGCGGGCATCGTGCGGGCCCGGCTGTCGCTGCTCGTGTCCGGGGGGACGGGCTCGGGGAAGACGACCCTCCTGTCGGCGCTGCTCGGCCTGGTCGGGCCGCAGGAGCGGATCGTGGTCGCCGAGGACTCCGCCGAGCTGCAACCGGCCCACCCGCACGTGGTCCGGTTGCAGAGCCGGCCGCCCAACCAGGAGGGGCTGGGCGAGTTCACCCTGCGGGACCTCGTCCGCCAGGCCCTGCGGATGCGCCCGGACCGGCTGGTGATCGGCGAGGTCCGCGGCGCGGAGGTGTCGGACCTGCTGGCCGCCCTGAACACCGGGCACGAGGGCGGCTGCGGCACGGTCCACGCCAACACGGCGGCGGACGTCCCGGTCCGGCTGGAGGCCCTGGGTGCGCTCGCGGGCCTCGACCGGACGGCACTGCACGGCCAGCTGCGGGCCGCGCTCGACGTGGTGGTGCACCTGGTCCGCGATCCGGGCACGGGGCGGCGCCGGGTGGCGGAGGTCCACACCCTGGCGGGCGCCGGTGACGGATCGGCCGTGACGGTCCCCGCGGTGGCGTTCCCGGCGTCCGGCGGTCTGCGTCCCGGCACGGGCTGGGAGCGGCTGGTCGGGCTGCTGGCGGCGCGCGGGGTGCGGCTCGGACGGGGGTGCCCGTGATCGCGGTGACGGTGGCCGCAGTGGCCGGTGCCGAAATGCGGGTGGTGGAGGTCTCCTTCGCCCTGCTGCTGATCGGGTGTGCCACGGGCGCCTTGGTGCTGCTCGGCGGCACGGGCCGGAAAAGGCGAGGAGAGCGGAGGTGAGTGTCGTGACGCTGAGTCAGGTCGTGTCCTGCTGGGAACTGGTGCTGGTCCTGGTGGCCGTCGCCGCGTGGCGCGCGGTGCAGGAGCGGTCGCCGGGCAGCCGACGCTCCCGGCTGGTGCTGGCGGGCGGCGGTCCGCCGGTGCGGGGGCCGGGCCCGGAGGCCGCGGCGTCGGCCCGGGGCCGACTGCCGGAGTTCCTGGCACCAGAACTGCTGCTCCTCCCGGTGGGGTTGGCCGCAGGGTGGGCCACCGCCTCGCCGGTGCCGGTGATCACGGCCGCTGCGGCCGTCCTGCCGCTGCGCGGGTGGCGGTTGCGGCGACGCCTGGCGGTGGAGTGCCGGCAGCGGGCCGCGGCGGTGGTGGAGCTCTGCGCGGGCCTCGCCGGGGAGTTGCGCGGCGGGGCGACACCGGAGCAGGCGCTGCACCTGGTCACCGCGCGGCTCGCCGCCGACCCCCAGGGGCTGCGCAGACTCGGCGAGGAGCCGGTGGCCCGGCTGGCGGCCGGCCGCTACGGCGGGGACGTGCCCGCCGCGCTGCACCTGCTGGCCGAGCTCCCGGGCGGCAGCGGCGCAGCGGCCGTCGCGGCCTGCTGGGGGGTGGCCGCGGGCTGCGGGTCGGGGCCGGCCGACGCGCTGGACCGGGTCGCGGAGGCGCTGCGCGCCGAGCAGGCGCTCGCGGAGGAGATCGCCGGGGAACTGGCCGGGCCGCGCGCGACGATCGCCGTCCTCGCCGCCCTGCCGGGCGTCGGGCTGCTCCTGGGTGCGGCGCTGGGGGCGCATCCGCTGGAGGTCCTGCTGCACACCCCGGTCGGCCTTGGCTGCCTCGCGGCGGGGGCGGTCCTGGAAGGGCTGGGCGTGCTCTGGACGGCACGCATCGTCCGGGCGGCGGCCCACGGCGCGCTCGGCACGTCCGAGGGGCCGGGCGGGCGCGGCCCGGCCGGCGGTGCGGCGCCCGTCCGGCGGCCGGGCGAGCGGCGTGGCGGGCCGGCGCGGCTGGGCGTACGGGCCCTCGGCGCGGGCGTGGAGGTGCGGTGATGCGGGCCCTCGTGTGGACGATCGGCGCCGTTCCGGCGGGTGCGGTGGCCGCGGGGTGGCCGGCGGTACGCCGCCTGGCCCGGTACAGAAGGGTGCTCGCCCGGGCCCGGAGCCGCGGGGACGGGCGGATGCGGACCGAGGCGGCGGCCTCGGGAACCGGGCGTTACCGGCGGGTGGTGACGGCGGCCGTCGCCGCCTTCGCGGCGGCGGCGCTGGTCGGCGGTGGCATCGGGCTGCTCGTCGGGGCACTGCTGGCGGTGGGTGTCCACCGGTGGTCGGCCCGGGTGCGGTCGCCGGTCGACCGCCGGGCTGCCCGCGAGGAGGAGCTGCTGACCAGGCAACTCCCACTGGGAGCCGAGCTGTTGGCCGCCTGTCTCGCGTCGGCGGCGCTGCCCTCGGAGGCGGTGTCGGCGGTGGGGCGGAGCGTGGGGGCGCCACTGGGCCCCCGTCTGGCGGCGATCGGGGCCGAACTGGCCCTGGGCGCACCGCCGGAGCTGTGCTGGCACCGCCTGGGGGAGCAGCACCCCTCGCTGGCGCCGCTGGCCCGCTGCCTGGAGCGCAGCAGCCTCGGAGGCGTCCCCGCCGCCGGCCCGCTGATCGGGCTGGCCCAGGGGCAGCGCACGGCGGCCGCGCGTGCGGCCCATGCGAGGGTCCGCCGGGCCGCGGTGCTCGCCACCGCGCCGCTGGGGCTCTGCTTCCTCCCGGCCTTCGTCCTGATCGGCGTGGTGCCGGTGGTCGTCGGCCTCACCAGCCGCTTCGCCCAGGTGATGTGAGTGGGCGTCGTGGTCAAGGACATCAACGGACATCGATTGACAGGAGAGATCCATGACCGCAGTGATCGCGATCGGAACCGCCGCCGGGCGTCCGCTCCGCCCGTCGGCCGAGGAGTTCTGGCGGCGAAGGAGCCGGCGTGCGGCCTGCCGGGCACGCCGGGTGACGCTCCTGGTCCGCCGGGCGGCGCGGCGCCGGGGCCGCTCGGACGCCGGGATGACCACGGCCGAGTACGCCGTCGGGACGCTGGGCGCGTGCGCGCTCGCGGCCGGGCTGTACAAGGTGGTGACCAGCGAGGCCATCACGGGCGCGCTGACCGACATGCTGGTCCGGGCGCTCCATGCGACGTAGGGCCGTCCGCCGAAATCCCGCGAGCGGGCCGCGTCTTGCCGGGTGGACGACGCGGCGGCACACCGCACGCGGGTGCCGCCGGGGGCCCGGGGCCGGGCCGTGGCCGGGCGTGGTCGCTGCGGCCCGGGCGGCGCGGTGATGCGGGTTTCGTGACGGCGGAGACGGCGGTGGCCCTGCCGGCGCTCCTCCTGCTCGCGGTGATGCTGATCTGGGGTGTGCTCGCGGCAGCCGCGCAGATCCGCTGCGTGGACGCCGCCCGGGTCGGTGCCAGGGCGGCCGCGCGCGGGGAGGCGGACGCCGTCGAACTCGCCCGCGCGGCGGCTCCACCGGGCGCGCAGGTCCGGGTGACCGTGGCGGCCGACACGGTCCGGGTCGACGTCGAGGCGCCGTGTGCGGGCCCGGGCAGGCTCGGCGGGCTGCTCGCCGTCCGGCTCGGCGCGGCGGCCGTGGCGGCCCGGGAGGACGCCCCGGCGGCAGCGGAGGGCGGTGATGGCCCGTGGCCGTCCTGAGCGGGTTGCGGGCCGGAGCTCGGCGGGTGGCGCGCGCCCGGGCGGCCCGAGCGGTCGCGGCGGGCGGCCGGGGGCCGGACGCCGGTTCGGCGACGGTCTGGCTGCTCGCGCTGGTGGTGCCGGGGACGGTGGTGTTCGCCGGAACGCTCGTCGTCGGCTCGGTGGTGGCCGCCCGGCACCGGGCCGAGGCGGCGGCCGACCTCGCGGCCCTCGCCGCGGCGGACCGGCTGCTGCTGGACGCGGACGGCGGCTGCGCCCGGGCCGCCGTGATCGCCGCGGCCCAGGGCGCGGGGCTGGTGTCCTGCGCGGTCGACCGGCCGGCGGACGCCGTCGAGGTGGTGGCCGAGGTGGCGGTCCGCGGGCTCCCGCCCCGGCTGTCGGTCGGGCCGGCCCGGGCGAGGGCCCGCGCCGGCCTGGTGCGGGCCCCGGTCACCGGCCCGGAAGGCGGGCCTGGAGGCGGCTCGGAAGGCGGGCCCAACGATGGCCCCGGAGACGGACCGGAGCGCGCGCCCGGCGAGGCTCCGGTCGGCGCCCCGCCGGGCGCCGCTGCGGGGGCGGGCTCATGAGCCGGCCGACGCTCCACGGCCCGGCGGCGGGCCGTCCGAGGGCCCGTTCGCCACCGGTGCGTCTGCCGGGCCCGCCGGCCCTGCGCCCGTCGGCCCTGCGCCCGTCGGGTCGGCGGCCTCCGTCGCGACGGCTGCGTTCGAAGCCTGCGCGGTCCCGGGCGCCCCGGCGAGCAGGACGTCCAGGAGCCGGACGGCGGCGGCCTTGTCCAGCGGGTCGTTCCCGTTGCCGCACTTGGGCGACTGGACGCAGGACGGGCAGCCGCGCTCGCACTCGCAGGAGGCGATCGCCGTCCTGGTGGCCGACAGCCACTGGACGGCCCGCTGGAAGCCGCGTTCGGCGAACCCGGCCCCGCCCGGGTGGCCGTCGTAGACGAAGACGGTCGGCAGGCCGGTGTCCGGGTGCAGCGGGACGGAGACGCCGCCGATGTCCCACCGGTCGCAGGTGGCGAACAGCGGTAGCAGGCCGATCGAGGCGTGTTCGGCGGCGTGGGCGGCGCCGGGCAGCTGGTCCGGAGGGATGTCCGCGTCGAGCAGCTGGTCCTCGGTGACGGTCCACCAGACCGCGCGGGTGCGCAGCGTGCGGGGCGGCAGGTCGAGCTTGGTCTCGCCCATGATCTCCCCGGTGGAGATCCGCTTGCGGAGGTAGCCGACCACCTGGTTGACCACCTCCACCGAGCCGAAGCAGAGCCGGCCCTCGCCCCAGTCCGCGGTGGTGTCGGTGTCCAGGACGGAGACGGAGGTGATGTCGCGGGCGGCCGTGGTGTACGGCGGGTCGGCCGGCGCGACCAGGGCGACGGAGTTCTCCAGGTCGAGCTCCCGGACCAGGTAGGTCCGGCCCTGGTGCAGGTGGACGGCTCCGGTGTGGACGGTGGTGTGCGCGGCCGCGGCGTCCACCGTGCCGAGCAGCCGGCCGGTGTCGGCCTCGACGATCTGCACCGGGCTGCCGCCGCTTCCGCGCAGGTCCACCGCGTCGGCCGCGCGCTCGCGGCGGGTCCAGTACCAGGAGCCGTCGCTGCGCCGGCGCAGCAGGCCGCGCCGCTCCAGGACCGGCAGCAGTGGCCCGGTGGACGGCCCGAACAGCTCCAGGTCGGCGTCGGTGAGCGGGAGTTCGGCGGCGGCCGCGCACAGGTGCGGGGCGAGCACGTGCGGGTTGTCGGGGTCGAGCACGGTGGCCTCGACGGGGGCCGCGAACAGCGCCTCCGGGTGGTGCACCAGGTAGGTGTCCAGCGGGTCGTCCCGGGCGATCAGGACGGCCAGGGCGCCCTGGGCCTCCCGGCCCGCCCGGCCCGCCTGCTGCCAGAGCGAGGCCCGGGTGCCCGGGTAGCCGGCCATCAGGACGGCGTCGAGGCCGGAGATGTCGACGCCGAGTTCGAGAGCGGAGGTGGAGGCGAGGCCCAGCAGTCGGCCGGTGTGCAGGTCGCGTTCCAGCGCGCGGCGCTCGTCGGCGAGGTAGCCGCCGCGGTAGGCGGCGACCCTTCTGGCGAGCGGGCGGTCCAGCTGGTCCTGGGTCTGGAGCGCGACGAGCTCGGCGGCGCGCCGGGAGCGTACGAAGACCACGGTGCGGGTCCCCTGCTCGACCAGGTCGGTCAGCAGGTGGGCGGCCTCGGCGGTCGCGGTGCGGCGCACGGGCGCGCCGTGCTCGCCGACGTTCTCGGTCAGCGGCGGCTCCCAGAGGCCGAAGACCATCGGGCCGCGCGGCGAGGCGTCCTCGGTGACGGCCTCGGCGGGCAGGCCGGTCAGCCGCCGCGCGGTCGCGGCCGGGTCGGCGGTGGTGGCGGAGGCCAGCAGGAAGGTGGGTGACGAACCGTAGCGGGCGCAGAGGCGGCGCAGCCGCCGCAGCACCTGGGCGACGTGCGAGCCGAACACGCCCCGGTAGCTGTGGCACTCGTCGACGACCACGTAGCGCAGTGCCTTGAGGAAGGAGGACCAGCGGGCATGGCCGGGCAGGATGCCCCGGTGCAGCATGTCCGGGTTGGTGAGCACGTAGGACGCGTACTGGCGGACCCACTCGCGCTCCTCCGGCGGGGTGTCGCCGTCGTAGAGGGCGGCACGCACCCTCGGCGGGGCGAGTTCGGCGGCCCGGCGGCGCTGGTCGGCGGCGAGCGCCTTGGTCGGTGCCAGGTAGAGCGCGGTGGCGCCGCGGCCGTTGCGGGCCTCGGTGCCGGCCAGCAGGTCGCTCAGCACCGGTGCCAGGTAGCCGAGCGACTTGCCCGAGGCGGTGCCTGTGGCGATCACCACAGTCTGGCCGCTTTTGGCCAGGTTCATCGCTTCTGCCTGGTGCGCCCACGGCTGTTCCACGCCCACGGCGCGCGCCGCGGCCACGATCTCCGGGCGGATCGAGTCGGGCCAGGGTGAATAACGCGCAGGTCGGGCGGGAAGGTGCTCCGTATGGGTGAGCCGGTCGGACCGCCCCCGGGCGGCGGCCAGGGTCGTGAGCAGTGCCTCGGGCGGGCTGTGTCGGGGCGGCATGAGGACCCAGTGTGTCACCGGCGTGACGGAGAATCGTCGTAAGCCATCGTGCGGGCATGGTCGCAGGTGGTTGAATGTGGCCGTGACGGCCGTATGGCCGTGGGTCGCAGCGCTGAGGCTTGTCACGCGATGGCTGGGCGCGCCCGGGCTCGCGACCATGCGGTGGCGGCCGTCCGGCCGAGGATCGCACATGACGTAGCAAGGCAAGGTGCTGGAGGTTCCGTGGACCTGTCCCTGTCGACCCGTTCAGTCGGCGATCGTACGGTCGTCGAGGTTGGCGGCGAGATCGATGTGTACACCGCCCCGAAGCTGCGGGAGCAGCTGGTCGAGCTCGTCAACGACGGCAAGTACCACCTCGTCGTCGACATGGAAGGCGTTGACTTCCTCGACTCGACCGGCCTCGGTGTGCTGGTGGGCGGTCTGAAGCGGGTGCGCGCCCACGAGGGCTCGCTGCGCCTCGTCTGCAACCAGGAGCGCATCCTGAAGATCTTCCGCATCACCGGCCTGACCAAGGTCTTCCCGATCCACACCTCGGTGGACGACGCGGTCAGCGCGACCGACTGACGCGGCCGGGCCGGCCCGCGCGGCCGGCCCCGCTCGTTCCTCGCGTCCGGGGGTGCGGGGCCCGTGGTGGCCCGGCGCGGCTCCCGGGCGCCCCTGGGCCGGTTCCGCCGGCCCGCAGGGGCCGGGCCTCCGGCCCCGGTCGGAGCACCCCGAGGGGGAGAGATGGCAACCGTCGAACTTCGCTTCAGCGCGCTTCCCGAGCACGTCCGGACGGCCCGGCTGGTCGCCGCGGCCGTCGCCAGACGGGCCGGGGTCGACGAGTCGGCGCTCGACGAGGTACGGCTCGCGGTCGGTGAGGCGTGCTCCCGTGCGGTCGGCCTGCACCAGCGCGGTGGCATCGGCGGCACGGTCCGGGTCGCGCTGACCGACCAGGAGAAGCGTTTCCTCATCGAGGTCGAGGACGAGGCCGGCCCCGCCGCCGTCCCGGCCTCCGGCGACGCCGAGGGCGGCGAGCCGGACGAGGACACCCTGGGCCTCGCCGTGATCACCGGCCTGGTCGAGGACCTGGAAGTCACCAACGGCACGGACGGTGGCCTGATCCGGATGAGCTGGCCGGTTTCGGTCCCCTCCGTCGCGGTCTGAGACCTGCCCGCCGCAGACCCCGCCCGCCGCAAAGACCCCGCCCGTTCGGGGGCCGTGCTCCGGCCCCCCTTTCGGCCTGCGCCGCCACCTCTCGCCGCCCGCCGGGCCGCCTCGCGTGCAGACGGCCGTCGGCGCTGATCCGTGCCGACGGGGCCGGGCGGGCGGGCCGGGCTGCCCTGCCGTGGACGATCCGGCGGGGGAAGCCGCCCACGAGCCGGGTCGCGCAGCGGGGGCAGCCCCAGGGCAGCCCAGGGGGCGGAGCACGGGGGCGACCAGGGGGCGGAGCACGGGGGCGACCAGGGGCGGGGAGCCGGGAACCGGGGGACGGAGTTCGGCCGTGTAGGTTCGACGACCGATGACGACCGAAACCGAAAGGCCTCTCCCGGTGAACAAGCGACTGCTGGCCGTACCCGCCCTCGGCGTGCTGCTCGCGTTCGGCGCTGTCGGCTGCGGCGGCGACGACAACAGCAAGCAGCTGGAGTCCTGGGCGGCGAGCGTCTGCGGCGCCGCGAAGGACCCGATCGCCCAGGCGCAGGCCGCCCTCGCCGACACCGACCAGGTGAAGACCGGCGAGGCCCCGGCCGACCTCCAGAAGCGGCTCTCCACCGACATCGGGCGGCTGGCCAAGACGAACCAGGACATAGCGGCGGCCATCGACTCCGCCGGCGCGCCGAAGGTGAAGGACGGTGCGACCCTCCAGAAGGACACCGTCGACGAGCTGAAGAAGGCCGCCGACGGCTACGTGGAGGTCCAGAAGAAGCTGGACGCGCTGCCCAACGACGACCAGTCGAAGTTCGCCGACGGGCTGCGCAGCGTGGCCGACCAGCTGCGGCAGCTGGCCTCGCTCTCCACCCAGGCGCAGAGCAAGCTCCAGCACGGCGACCTCGGAGCGGCCATGGCCAAGCAGGAGAGCTGCAAGCCGTCCCCGACCACCGCCCCCACCGGCGGCGCCACGGGAGGCGCCACCGGCGGCGCGAGCACGCCCCCGGCACCCGGCGCCACCGACACCCCGGCGGCCCCGGCCACCACCCCGGCGCCCGGCGCGACCGACGGCGCGAGCCCGGCCGCTGCCGGTGCGACCACCGCTCCGGCTACCGCTCCGGCCACCACCCCGGCGAGCCCCGCCCCCAGCGCGAGCTGACCCGGGCGGGCCGAGCAAAACCGCCGCCCCGCCGCCCGGCCGCCCCGCCGTCCCGCCGTCGTCCCGCTCCGCCGCCGCCCCCGGCGCGCCCCAGAGCCATCCGCCGCGATCCCGCCCCGCCCCGCCCCCTGTCGGCCGACTCTCCGGCCCCGCCAGGGCGGCGCGCGGCGGAGGGCAGGGGGCGTGCGGGGTGGTGCGGGCTTCGGTTCGACGGGGCGGGGCGCAGCGGCGGCCGAGGGGCGGGCGGCGGGGGACAATGGCGGGGTGATCAGTAGCCCCGTTCTCGACCCGACCCGCCTCGCCAAGTTCCGTGAGGCGCTGCTCGCCGCCTCGTTCACCGCCGACGGATGCCTGGACCTGCTCGGGCCCACCGCCTACGCGGCGCTGGCCCGCAGTGAGGCGGTCCCGGCGCTGCGGGCGACTCGCGGTGGCAGCCCGCTGGAGACGCTGGTGCGGCTGTTCCTGTTGCAGCAGCCGGTCCCGTACCGGGCGGCCGCCGCGGCGCTGCCGGTGGAGGACTGCCTGGCGGACGGCTGGCTGCGCCCCGACGGCGATCTGGTGCGGGCCACCGTCGACGTCCGCCCGTACGCCAACGAGGTGGCCGGGCTGCCCGGTTCGGACGCCTGGGTGGTCTCCGACCTGGGCTGCGCGGTGGGCGGCGCGGGCGGCATCGGCTCCGGTGAGACCGCGCACGGGGTGGCCCGCAAGGACCTGGTGCTGGGGGTCGGCGGCGCGTCGACCACGCTGGCCAACATCACCGTGCGCCGCCCCGTCCGGGCCGCGCTGGACCTCGGTTCGGGCTCCGGCGTGCAGGCGCTGCACGCCGCCCGGCACGCCGGGACGGTCACCGCCACCGACCTCAACCCGCGCGCGCTGCGCTTCACCGAGCTGACCCTGGCGCTGTCCGGCTTCGAGCACACCGAGGTGGCCGCCGGGAGCCTCTTCGAGCCGGTCGGGGACCGGAAGTTCGACCTGATCGTCTCCAACCCGCCGTTCGTGATCTCCCCGGGCGGCCGGTTCACCTACCGCGACGGCGGCATGGCCGGCGACGAGCTGTGCCGCAGCCTGGTCCGCTCGGCCGCCGAGCACCTGGAGCCCGGCGGCTACTGCCAGCTGCTCGCCAACTGGCAGCACGTCAAGGGCGAGGACTGGCACGAGCGGCTGGCCGGCTGGGTCGCGGGCACCGGGCTGGACGCCTGGATCGTCCAGCGCGAGGTCCAGGACGTGGCCCAGTACGCCGAGCTGTGGCTGCGCGACGGCGGCGACCACCGCGGCCCGGGCGGTGACTACCAGGCCCGGTACGGCGAGTGGCTGGACGCCTTCGAGGCGGGCGGGGTCGAGGGCGTCGGCATGGGCTGGATCACCCTGCGGGCGAGCGGCGCCGAGCGTCCGACCGTCCGGGTGGAGGAGTGGCCGCACCCGGTGGAGCAGCCGCTCGGCCCGCACATCGAGGCCTGGTTCGACCGGCAGGACTTCCTCCGCTCGCACGACGACGCGGGCCTGCTCTCGGCCCGCTACGTGCTGGCCGACGAGGTGGTCCAGGAGCAGGTCGGCGTGCCGGGTGCGGAGGACCCGGAGCACGTGATCCTGCGTCACAACCGCGGCATGCGGCGGGCCACCAAGGTGGACACCGTGGGCGCCGGCTTCGTCGGGGTCTGCGACGGGACGCTGTCGGCGGGCGAGATCGTGGACGCCATCGCGCAGCTGCTCGGCGAGGACCGGGTGGTCCTGCGGGACCGGGTGCCGGAGTCGCTGCGCCTGCTGACCGAGCAGGGGTTCATCGACCCGGTCCGCTGACGCCGGTCAGCCGGTCAGCCGGTCAGCCGGTCCGGTCCCAAGCCACCACAGGGCACCAGGGCACCAGGGCACCAGGTCAGCTTTCACCGAGGCAGCCGCCGTTCTCCGGTCGCCCGGTTCATCCGCCCGTACCCCCTGGTTCGTCCGGCCGCCGCCGGACGGCTGTCTCCCGTTGGCTCCCCGCTGTGAAGCTCTGTCCACAGGCTGTGGACAGAGCTGGGGAGCCGGGGGCCAGGGGTGGACACGACGACGGCGATGGTGGGCGGGTCGGTGCTCGCCCTCTTCGGTGGCGTGCTGCTGCTCTGGTGCGCCGCCGAAGTGGCCCTGCGCCTGCGGGTGCGCCGTCGGGGCGCGCCGGCAGTGGCGACCGTGGTGGCCGAGGACGACGTGCACGGCCAGCTGGACAGCGCGCCGCTGCTCTCCTTCTCGGTGCCGCCCTCGGTCGGCGGCTCCGGCGCGTGCGGGATAGCGGGGCTGGTGATCGCCCGCCCGCGCGGGCACACCCCGCTGCGCCGCCCGGACCGCTTCGCGCCCGGCGCCCCGGTGCGGATCTGTTACGACCCCCGGTGCCCGAGCCGGGTGGTGCTGGCAGCCGGGGAGGTCGGCCGGGCAGCCGTCGCCGACCTGCTGTGGAGCCTCCTGGGCGCGGGCTGCCTGGCGGCGGGCGCCGGGCTCCTGGCCGCGGCCGGCGGTTGAGCCCGCCCACCCGGATTTCGCATCCCCGACCCGGTCCCGCTCCCGCCACCGGAACACGCCCCTACAGCACCCCTGGACACCCCTCGGCCCGCCCCGGACCGGCGCGTTCCGGACGGATGGGGACCACTCCACGCCGACTCGTCGATTTTCCGTTGACAGATCCTGAAATCCGTCATTCCATCCTCCGGAACCTGCCGAAGGCCCCCCTCCACGGGGCGCGAACCTCCGTCATCGGGTTACCGTTCGAGTGGCGTCGGTGAGCCCGGCAAGTGAAAAAGCGGGATCCGTCCGTTTGACAAGGGTGGCCGGGGTACGGTCACACTCCGCTGGTGGGGGTGTCGTGTCGCGGCAGCCCCGGGACGGTGGAGGGGTCGGGCGGAGCGCAGCCCGTGCTGCCGGCGCCGACCAGCCACATATGGACCGGGAGAGAAGAGCGAAGGTGTCCCCGAGCAGCGAGACCGCGCACGGACAGCGACTCGTCATTGTCGAGTCGCCGGCCAAGGCGAAGACGATCAAGGGCTACCTGGGCCCCGGCTACATCGTCGAGGCGAGCGTCGGGCACATCCGCGACCTCCCCAGCACCGCGGCCGAGGTGCCGGACAAGTACACCGGCGAGGTGCGCCGCCTCGGGGTGGACGTCGACCACGACTTCGCGCCCATCTACGTCGTCAACGCGGACAAGAAGTCCCAGGTCAGCAAGTTGAAGTCGCTGCTCGCGGAGTCCGACGAGCTCTTCCTCGCCACCGATGAGGACCGCGAGGGCGAGGCCATCGCGTGGCACCTCCAGCAGGTGCTCAAGCCCAAGGTGCCGGTGCACCGCATGGTGTTCCACGAGATCACCAAGTCGGCGATCCAGGAGGCCGTGGCCAACCCGCGCGAGCTCAACCAGCGCCTGGTCGACGCCCAGGAGACCCGCCGCATCCTCGACCGGCTGTACGGCTTCGAGGTCTCGCCGGTGCTGTGGAAGAAGGTCATGCCGAAGCTGTCGGCGGGCCGCGTGCAGTCCGTGGCCACCCGCCTGGTGGTCGAGCGCGAGCGCGAGCGGATGGCCTTCCGCACCGCCTCGTACTGGGACCTGGTCGGCACCTTCGGCACCGGCCGCACCCCCGTCGACGCCGCCAACCCGGAGACCTTCGGCGCCCGGCTGGCCGCCGTCGACGGCAAGCGGATCGCCAGCGGGCGCGACTTCGGCCAGGACGGCCGGCTGAAGGCCGCCAGCGCGAACACCCTGCACCTGGACGAGCAGGCGGCCCGTCAGCTGGCCGCCGCCCTGGAGCAGACGGCCTTCGGCGTCCGCAGCGTCGAGTCCAAGCCCTACCGCCGCTCGCCGTACGCGCCGTTCCGCACCACCACGCTCCAGCAGGAGGCCAGCCGCAAGCTGGGCTTCGGCGCCAAGCGGACCATGCAGGTGGCCCAGAAGCTGTACGAGAACGGCTTCATCACCTATATGCGCACCGACTCCACCACGCTGTCGGACACCGCGATCACCGCGGCCCGGGCGCAGGTCACCCAGCTGTACGGCGCCGACTACCTGCCCGACGCCCCGCGCACCTACGCGAGCAAGGTCAAGAACGCGCAGGAGGCGCACGAGGCCGTCCGCCCGTCCGGCGACCGCTTCCGCACCCCCGCCGAGACCGGTCTGACCGGTGACGACTTCAAGCTGTACGAGCTGATCTGGATGCGCACCGTCGCCTCCCAGATGAAGGACGCCGTCGGCCAGTCCGTCACCGTGCGGGTCGGCGGCACCTCCGCGGACGGCCGGGACGTCGAGTTCTCCGCCTCCGGCAAGATCATCACCTTCCACGGCTTCCTCAAGGCCTACGTCGAGGGCGCCGACGACCCGAATGCCGAGCTCGACGACCGCGAGCGCCGGCTGCCGCAGGTCGCCCAGGGCGACCCGCTGGCCGCCGAGCGGATCAGCCCGGAGGGCCACGCCACCAAGCCGCCGGCCCGCTACACCGAGGCCTCGCTGGTCAAGGAGCTGGAGGACCGGGAGATCGGCCGCCCCTCCACCTACGCGTCGATCATCGACACGATCATCCAGCGCCGCTACGTCTTCAAGAAGGGGACGGCGCTCGTCCCGTCCTTCCTCTCCTTCGCCGTGGTCAACCTGCTGGAGAAGCACTTCGGCCGGCTGGTCGACTACGACTTCACCGCCAAGATGGAGGACGACCTCGACCGGATCGCCGCCGGTGAGGCGCAGTCCGTGCCGTGGCTGAAGCGCTTCTACTTCGGTGAGGGCGAGGGCCACGCCGCGGGCGGCGCCGCCGAGGCCGGCAACGGCGACGGCGACCACCTGGGCGGCCTGAAGGAGCTGGTCACCGACCTCGGCGCGATCGACGCCCGGGAGATCAGCTCGTTCCGGGTCAGCGACGACATCACCCTGCGGGTCGGCCGCTACGGCCCGTACGTCGAGCGCGCCTCCGCCGTCGAGGGCGAGCCCGGCCAGCGCGCCGACATCCCCGACGAGCTGCCGCCGGACGAGCTCACCGTCGAGCTGGCCGAGGAGCTGCTGGCCAAGCCCAGCGGCGACTTCGAGCTCGGCCAGGACCCGGTCAGCGGCAACATGCTGGTCGCCAAGGACGGCCGCTACGGCCCGTACGTCACCGAGATCCTGCCCGAGGGCACGCCGAAGACCGGCAAGAACGCCGTCAAGCCGCGCACCGCCTCGCTGTTCAAGACGATGTCGCTGGACACCGTCACGCTGGACGACGCGCTGCGGCTGCTCTCGCTGCCCCGGGTGGTCGGCACCGACCCCGAGGGCGCGGAGATCACCGCGCAGAACGGCCGCTACGGCCCGTACCTGAAGCGCGGTACCGACTCGCGCTCGCTCACCAGCGAGGACCAGCTCTTCACGATCACCCTCGACGAGGCACTGGCGATCTACGCCCAGCCCAAGCAGCGCGGCCGGGCCGCCGCCGCGCCGCCGCTCAAGGAGCTGGGCACCGACCCCGTCAGCGAGCGCCCGGTGGTGGTCAAGGACGGCCGCTTCGGCCCGTACGTGACCGACGGCGAGACCAACGCCACGCTGCGCAAGGACGACGACGTCGAGACCATCACGCCGGAGCGCGGGTACGAGCTGCTCGCCGAGAAGCGGGCGCGCGGACCGGTGAAGAAGGCCGCGAAGAAGGCCCCCGCGAAGAAGGCGGCGGCCAAGAAGACCACCACCAAGACGGCGGCGACCAAGACCGCGGCCGCGAAGAAGACCGCCACGAAGACCGCCGCCAAGAAGACCACCACCAAGACGGCGGCGGCGAAGAAGACGGCGGCCAAGAAGACCGCCGCGAGCAAGGCCGCGGCCCCCGACGAGGGCTGATCCCGGATCACCGCGGCCGGGCCCGCCCCCCTGGGGCCAGGGGGGCGGGCCCGGCGGGAGTCCCCGGACCCGCCGGGGCTTCGTAGGGTCTGTGCGGGGTACGTCACAACCCGGTGATGAGCGCGATCCGGAACCCCGTTCGCCTCATTCCGGCCAGGCCCAGCCCGCTACGCTGACCGTATGACGAGCGAGGAGCAGCCCACCCCCAGCGCCGCCCCGGCCGCCAGAGCCCAGGTGTCCGACCTGCCTGAGGTCGCGCCCGCCGGGAGCCCGGCGGACCGGGCCCGCGCCCTGCTGCGGACACGTGCCTACCGGCGCCTGTGGACCACCCAGCTGATCGGCGGCACCGCCGACCGGCTCGGTCTGCTGGTGCTGCTCGCGCTCACCGTGATCGCCGCCGCCCAGGGCGGACAGTTCGGCAGCCCGCCGCGCAGCCTCGCCTCCGCCCTCGCCGCGGTCCTCGCCGTCCGGGTGCTGGCCACCGGCCTGGTCGGGGTCGCGCTGCTCGGCCCGGTGCACGGGCTGGTCACGGGCCGGCTGGACCGGCGCTGGACGATGTTCGGCGCCGACGTGCTCTGCGCCCTGCTGGTCGGCCTCGCGCCCTGGTGGAGCGTCTGGCTGGGCTCGGCCGCCGAGCCCTCCGGGGCCGCCGCCTACGTCCTGCTCGCCACCGTGTTCGTGACCGGTGCCGCCGAGCGGGTCCGGGGGACCGCCAGGGCCGCCGCCGTCCCCGGCCTGCTGCCGCCGACCAACCCCCACTCCCCGGTCGCCGAGCAGCGCCCGGCCGCCGCCAACCTGGAGAGCGTCCGGAGCGTCGACCGCTTCACCGGCTGGGTCACGGTGCCGCTCGGCGCCCTCGGCCTGGTGGCCCTCACCCTGCTCAACAACATCGGCGCGGCCGTCGGCTCGGACTGGCTCCGCGCCCACCAGCTCGCCTTCGCGGCGCTCGGCTCGGCCGGGCTGTTCGCCGCCGCGGCGGTCCGCGGCCACCTCCAGCAGCTGCCCGGCGGCCCGGTGTCCGTCGCCCCGGTCTCCCCGCTCCAGGGCCTGCGCGCCCCGACCGACGCCGCGCCCGGCCCCGCGCTGAGCAAGGGCCGCACCGGCAGCGCCCCGTACTTCACCTTCGCCGTCGCGGCCGGCTACGCCGCGATGGCGGGCGTCGCCGCGCTCGCGCTGCTGACCGCCGCCGAGCACCGCGCCGGGCCGATCGGCTACGGCTTGCTGGTGCTCGCCGCCGCCGGGGCGCCCGCCCTGGGCGCCCGGCTCACCCGGGCCACGCTGCCCTCGCTGTCCCGCCGCCGGCTGCTCGCGCTGGCGCTGCTCACCCAGGGCGTCGCGCTGATCCTGGCCGGGCTGGTGCTCGACTTCGTGCTGGTCCTGCTGCTCACCGTGCTGGCCGCGCTGGCCGCCGGGATCGTGGTCTCGGCCGGGCGCACCCTGCTCGCCCAGGAGGTCGAGGAGGTCCGGCTGCCGAAGGTCACCGAGCACCTGTTCGCCGTGCTCCGGGCCGTGGTCGCCGCCGCGCTGGTCGCCGTCCCGCTGATCGCCGCCGGCTACGGGGACGTCGAGTACGGCACCGTCGAGCCCGGCTCGTTCACCTTCATCCATGGTGGCGCGGCCCTGGCCGTCGCGACCGCCGGGCTGCTCACGCTGGTGCTCGCCGCGGTCGTGCTGCTGCGCACCGACGACCGGCGCGGCACCGTCCCGTTCGTCCGGGACCTGGTGGACTCGGTGCGCGGCCCGGGCGGCCCGGTGCCGCACCGGGGCGCGGGCACCGGCTTCTTCATCGCCCTGGAGGGCGGCGACGGCGCCGGCAAGTCCACCCAGGCCCAGGCGCTCGCCGAGTGGATCCGCGGCAAGGGCCACGAGGTCGTGCTCACCCGCGAGCCCGGCGGCAGCCCGGTCGGCCAGCGGCTGCGCGGCCTGGTCCTGGACGTCGGCAACACCGGCCTGTCGCACCGCGCCGAGGCACTGATCTACGCCGCCGACCGCGCCGAGCACGTCGAGAACGTCATCCGCCCGGCCCTCGCCCGCGGCGCGGTCGTGATCACCGACCGGTACATGGACTCCTCGATCGCCTACCAGGGCGCCGGGCGCGACCTGGCCGCGACCGAGGTCGCCCGGATCTCCCGCTGGGCCACCGGCGGGCTGCTGCCCGACCTCACCGTCGTCCTGGACGTCGACCCGACAAAGGCCCGCGAGCGCTTCACCGAGGCGCTGGACCGGCTGGAGTCCGAGCCGACCGAGTTCCACCAGCGGGTCCGGGCCGGCTTCCTCGCCCTCGCCGCCGCCGACCCGGCGCGCTACCTGGTCGTGGACGGCAGTCAGGCCCCCGGCTTCGTCACCACCGCCATCCGGCACCGGCTCGACCGCGAGCTGCCGCTCTCCGAGCAGGAGAAGGCCGCCCGCGCCGAGCAGGAGCGGCTGGCCAGGGAGGAGGCCGAGCGCCGCGCCGCCGAGGAGGCCCGCAAGAAGGCCGAGGAGGAGGCCGCCGAGCGCAAGCGCCAGGAGGTGCTGGCGCAGCTGCGGGCCGAGCAGGCGGAGAAGGAGCGGCTGGCCAGGGAGGAGGCCGAGCGGGCCGCCGCCGAGGCCCGGCGCAAGGCCGAGGAGGAGGCGCGCCGCCGGGCCGAGGAGGAGGCGGAGCGCCGCGCGGCGCAGGAGGCCGAGCGCCGCGCCGCCGAGGAGGCGCGGCTGGCCGCGGAGGCCGCCGAGCGCAAGCGGATCGCGGATGAGGCGGCCGCCCAGGCCGAGCTCCAGCGGCAGCGCGAGCTCGCCCGCGAGGAGCAGCGCCGCCGGGCGGAGGAGGCGCTCCAGCGGGCGGAGGAGGCGCGGCTGGCGCAGGCGGCGGCGCTCGCGGCCGCGGCGGCCGCCGCCGAGTCGGCGGAGGGCCGGGCCGGCGGGCGGCCGGGCCAGGCTGCGGAGGAGGGCTCGGATCCGGCTCCGGGCACGGACGAGTCGGCTGCGGAGACCACCACGGAGCTGCGGGCCGTCCGGGACGTCCCGGACCGTCCGACGAGCCCCGGGCTCGGGGACGAGGCGACGCGCGAGCTGTCGCTGCGGGACCGGCAGGCGGCCGTCCGGGCGGCGGAGGCCGCCGAGGCGCGCAAGGCCGCCGGCGCGGTCGACGAGACCGCCAAGCTGCCGGTGGTGCCGGCGGTGGACGAGACGGCCGTGCTGCCGAGGATCCCGGCGGACGCCGACCGGACCGAGGTGCTGCCGCGGATCGAGCCGGGCCGCGCCGGGGGCCCCACCGAGGGCCGTACGGACGGTCGGCCGGGTGGCCGGCCGGCGCAGGAGCCGGGCCGCGAGCCGGTGGACGGCACTCGCGAGCTGCCGGTGGTCGGTGCGGAGCCGGGCGCCGAGCGGGCGCGGCCGGAGTGGGCCGAGGAGACGCCCCTGGACGACCTGCCGAGCCTCACCGACACCCTGCTCGGCTCGCACGACGAGTGGTCGCACTGGGAGCGCGGTGGCCCGGAGCCGAGCGGTCACGGCGATCCGCAGGCCGGCGCGGAGCGGCCCGGGAGCCGGGGGAACGACGGGGGCGACGGCAAGGGCAAGGGCAAGGGGCGTCGCTGGGGCCGCCGGGGCTGACCGGACACGTGCGCGGCGGCGCCGTCGGGGCCGGACCCCGACGGCGCCGCCGCGTTTCCGCGTTTCCGTGGTTCCGCGCCGCCGCGTTTCCTCGCTCCCGGGGCGGTCGGCCGCCCCGGCCCGCCCCCGCTGACCTGCTCGCCCCGGCCGCTCCCGCCGTCGTCTCGGCTCCCGCCCCCGTACCCCGGACGGAGCAGTGGCTGTCGGAGCGGAGACGTATGCTCGACGGCGGGGAAGAGGCGCCTTCGGCGCTGCCGTACGGAGCTTGGGAGCAGCAGTGGCCGTCTGGGACGACCTGGTGGGCCAGGAGCGGGTGGTCGAGCAGCTGACCGCCGCGGCCCGGGCGGCCGGGGCGGCGGTCGAGGCCGGTCGCGGTGCCGCCCCGGCCGACGGCGCGAACGCCTCCCTGATGACGCACGCCTGGCTGTTCACCGGCCCGCCCGGGGCCGGGCAGGTCACCGCCGCGCGCTCCTTCGCGGCCGCCCTCCAGTGCACCAGCCCCGACCTCGCGCTCGGCGGCACACCCGGCTGCGGGTTCTGCGACGGCTGCCACACCGTGCTGGCCGGCAGCCACGCCGACGTCAAGTACGTCCGGACCGACGGCCTGTCCATCGGCGTCGGCGACATGCGGGACCTGGTCCTGCGTGCCTCCAGCTACCCGACCGGCGGCCGCTGGTCGGTGATCCTGGTGGACGCCGCCCACCGGCTCACCGAGGCCGCCGCCAACGCGCTGCTCAAGGGCGTGGAGGAGCCGTCCCCGCGCACGGTCTGGCTGCTCTGCGCCCCCTCCGTCCAGGACGTGCTGCCGACCATCCGCTCGCGCTGCCGGCTGCTGGTGCTGCGCACGCCCGCGGCCGAGGCGGTCGCCGACACGCTGGTCCGCCGCGACGGCGTCGACCCGCAGACCGCCCGGCTCGCCGCGCTCGCCGGGCAGGGCGACATCGAGCGCTCGCGCCGCCTGGCCGTCGACGAGCAGGCCCGGGCGCGCCGGCTGGAGGTGCTGCGCATCCCCCTGGAGGTCGGCGACATCGGCGGGTGCCTGGCTGCTGCCCAGCGCCTGGTCGACACCGCCAAGGCCGATGCCGAGGCGCTCGCCGAGACCCAGGACGCCAAGGAGACCGACGACCTCAAGGCCGCCTACGGCGCCGCCGAGGGCAGCAAGGCGCCGCGCGGCATGGCCGGCGCGGTCAAGGAGCTGGAGAAGCGGCAGAAGAGCCGGGCCACCCGCACCCGCCGGGAGACCCTCGGCGTCGCCCTGCTCGACCTGCTCGGCTTCTACCGGGACGTGCTCGCCATCCAGCTCGGCTCCACCGGCACGCTCGCCAACGAGGACCAGCGGCAGGCGCTGAACCGGGTGGCCCAGGCAGGGCCGGCGGAGGGCACGCTGCGCCGGATCGAGGCGGTGCTGGCCTGCCGCCGGGCGCTGGACCGCAACGTGGACCCGCTGCTCGCGGTCGAGGCGATGACGGTGGCGCTGCGCGCGGGCTGAGCACCCGCGCCCCGGGTTGGGCAGCCCCGGCCAGGGCAGGCCTCCGGACGGGGGTACCCGTAGGCCTCCCGGAGTCGGTGTGCCGTCCCACCTTCGAGTGAACGGGCGACACTCGCCGGGCACACCGTCGTGTGGCCGTCCGCCGGTTGTGCACGCTGGGGGCCGACTGCGCCCGGTGCCCGGGGCGGTCGCCCCCGCACGCGCCGCTTCCGGTTCGGCGCGGCCCCCTCCAGAGGCGGTGCGTCCCGTGGTCCGTTCGCTCCTCGTCATCCCCCTGCTGGCCGCCGCTCTCGGCGGGATCTGGCTGGCCCGGGGCGCCCGACACCGCTGGCGCGACCTGCGCGCCGCCGAGACCTACGAGCTGGCCGGCGACCGCTGGCCGATGCTGCTGCGGGCGGCCGGCGCGATGGTCTGCGGGGTGTGCGTCACCGCGCTGACGGTGCTCACCGCGCTCGGCGCCTTCGGCGGCCTCGGCCGGGGCTCCCAGGAACCGGGCCGGGCGGAGCCGGTCGTGGACGCGGCGGGTGCGGGTGCGGGTGCGGGTGCGGGTGCGGCGGCGGGCGCGGGCGTCGGGGCCGGTGCGGCGGCGGCCCGGCAGCAGGCGGCGCCGCCGGTGGCGGCGGACGCGGTCGCAGCCCCCGCGGCCCCGGATGCCGCAGCCGCCACGCCCACCGCCGCGGCGCCCGCCGTGGTCAGCCGCTTCGACAGCGTCGGCCACCCCGGCGGCGGCGAACTGCTCCAGTCCGCCGTGCTCGGCCCCGACGGGCACCCCCGCAACGTCCGGGTCTGGCTCCCGCCGCAGTACGCCAAGGAGCCGAACGCCCGCTTCCCGGTCGTCGTGATGCACGCCGCGGCACCGCAGAAGACCGCCGACGCCGAGGTCCCGGACGTCTTCGAGGGCCTCGGCTCGGCCCTCCAGACCGGCAAGACCCACCCGTTCATCCTGGTCGCCCCCGAGGCGCCGAACGGCACCGCGCACCCCTGCGAACTCGTCGCCGCCGCCCCGGCCGCCATCGCCGACGACGCGACGCTGCGCACCACCATCGCGGCCTCCTTCCGCACCCTGCCGCCCGGCCCGGCCTCCTGGGGCGCCCTCGGCGTCGAGGGCGGCGCGTCCTGTGCGGCCGCCGCCGGGCTGTCCCGGCCCGACCTGTACGGCGCCGCCGCCGCGGTCTCCGGCCGCTACGACGCCGTCGCGCTCACCCAGACCGGTGCCGAGGCCCCGGCCGGCAGCTCGCCCAAGCTGCTGCTGGCCGCCGCCAGAGCCGACTCCGCCGGGCTGGACGCGGCCCGCAAGCTCCAGTCCGCGCTGAAGGCCGGACCCGGAGCGGCGGCCAAGGCGGACGTGCGGATCTCGGACAACGTGCAGGACTACACCCCCGAACGGGAGCGGCTGCGGCTGGTCCGGCAGGCGGCGCAGTTCCTGGCCGAGGCGCTGGCCAAGGCGTCCTGAGCTCCCGCCCGGTGGCGCTACGCTGCCCGGTACCCCGGAGGGGGCGCCGGGCAGCGGCGTTCCCGCCGGGGCGCTCCACGGGTTGTTCCCCTGGTCCTCCACGCGTGCACGTCCGCGCGTGGTGCTCCACGCGCGGTGTCCTGCGCGCTGGTCGAATGCGGAGAGGTGGCGGATGAGGGCCTTCGGTCGGGCACCAGGGCGGGCACGCGCAGGCCGGGGCGGGGCAGGGGCAGAGGCAGGGGCGGGGGCCCGGGTACGGCGGGTCCGGGTACGGCGGGTCCGGGCGCTGGCCGCGGCGCTGGCCGTCGGGGGACTGCTGGCGGGCGGTTGCAGCTCCGGTCCGTCCGGGGCGCCGGTCCCGTCCTCCTCGGACGCGGCGGTCTCCGGTCGGCCCTCGGCCCCGGGGGGCGCGGCGGCGGGCGCCACCCCGCTGGAGCCGCTGCCCGCCGCCGTCCCGGACGCGCTCGCGCCGTACTACGCCCAGCGCCTGGCCTGGCAGCCCTGCGACGGCGGGTTCGAGTGCACCACGTTCCGGGTGCCGATGGACTACGACCGCCCGGGGGACGGCGACCTGACCCTGGCGGCCGCCCGCGCGGCGGCGGAACCGTCCGGCTCCTCCTCGCCTTCCGCCTCCCCCTCCGCGCGTCCCTCCGGCTCCGCCGCCACCCGGCTCGGGTCCCTGCTGCTCAACCCGGGCGGGCCCGGCGGCTCGGCGATCGAGTACCTGGAGGCCGCCGCCCGGACGTACGACCACGGTGTGCGGGCCCGGTACGACCTGGTCGGCCTGGACCCGCGCGGGGTGGGCCGCAGCAACCCCGTCAGCTGCCTGAGCGGGGACCGGATGGACGCCTTCACCGCCGTCGACCTGACCCCCGGCGACCAGCGGGGCATCGAGGCGCTGGTGGCCGCGGACAAGGAGTTCGCCGAGGGCTGCCGCAAGCAGGCCGGGGCGGTGCTCGGCCACCTCAGCACCGTCGAGAGCGCCCGCGACATGGACGTGCTGCGCGCGCTGCTCGGCGACGGGAAGCTGAACTACGTCGGCAAGTCCTACGGCACCTTCCTCGGGGCCACCTACGCCGGGTTGTTCCCGAGCCGGGTCGGCCGGCTGGTGCTGGACGGCGCGATGGACCCGGCGCTGGACTCCGTCACCGGCAACCGCACCCAGGCGGGCGGTTTCGAGACCGCGTGGGCCGCCTTCGCCCAGGACTGCGCCACGCGCGAGGAGTGCCCGCTCGGCCGCACCGCCGAGCAGGTCGGCGAGCAGCTCACCGCCCTGTTCGCGGCCGTCCGTACCGCCCCGCTGCCCACCGCCGCCGCAGGCCGCCGGCTCACCGAGTCCCAGGCGACCACCGGCGTCATCCAGGCCATGTACGCCGACTTCCTCTGGCCCGAGCTGCGCACCGCGCTCGCCGACGCCAAGGCCGGCGACGGCACCGGTCTGCTGAAGCTCTCCGACGACTACTACGGACGCGCGGCGGACGGCTCGTACCCCAACCTGATGTTCGCCAACACCGCGGTGAACTGCCTGGACCTGCCCGCCCCGTTCGGCGGTCCGGAGGACGTCCAACGGGCGGTGCCCGAGTTCGAGCGGATCTCGCCGCACTTCGGGCGCGACATGGCCTGGATGGCGCTGACCTGCACCTACTGGCCGGTGCGGGCCACCGGCACGGCGCACACCGTCCGGGCCGCCGGCGCCGCCCCGATCGTCGTGATCGGCACCACCCGCGACCCGGCCACCCCGTACGCCTGGGCGCAGTCGCTGGCCGGCCAGCTGGAGTCCGGCCGACTGCTCACCTTCGACGGCGACGGCCACACCGCGTACGGCCGGCACAGCACCTGCGTGGACGGCGCGGTGAACCGCTTCCTGCTGACCGGGGAGGCGCCGGAGCAGGGCAAGCGCTGCGAGCGGTAGGGCGGGTCGGCACCGCGCGAGTCCGGCAGGTGGTTTCCACTTCAACCGCTTGCCGGTGCGACGTTACGATGAGCGCCCCCTGCCACCCTCCCCTGCACCGGAGCTCATCGTGCTCGGAGTCAACGACCTGGCGACGTACGTCCTCGGCGCCCTCGTCATCGTCCTGCTGCCCGGCCCCAACTCCCTGTACGTCCTGTCCGTCGCGGCCCGCAAGGGCATACGCACCGGCTACCGGGCCGCGGCCGGCGTCTTCATCGGCGACCTCACCCTGATCAGCCTCACCTCGCTCGGCGCGGCCTCCCTGCTCAAGGCCAACCCGGCCGTCTTCGCGGTGGTCAAGCTCGGCGGCGCCGCCTACCTGCTCTGGATCGGCTACGGCATGCTCCGCGCCGCCCGCCAGCTCTGGCGCGAACGCCGCACCGCGGCCGACGCCACCGCCGAGCCGGCCCCCGAGTCCACCGAGAACCCCTTCCGCCGCGCCCTGGTGATCAGCCTCCTCAACCCGAAGGCCATCCTCTTCCTGCTCTCGTTCTTCACCCAGTTCGTGGACCCCTCCTACGGGCAGCCGGCCCTCTCCTTCGCCCTCCTCGGCGGCATCCTCCAGACCTTCAGCTTCCTCTACCTCTCCCTCCTGATCTTCGCGGGCACCACCCTCGCCGCCGCCTTCCGCCGCCGCAAGCGCCTCTCCGCCACCCTCACCAGCGGCGTCGCCGTCCTCTTCGCCGGCTTCGCCGCCAAGCTCGCCGTCTCCTCCGCCTGACCCCCGCCCCCGGACACCGGGTACGGATCACCCGCGAACCTGTGTAGACTGGCCCGCGTTGCCGCCACACACGGCAGCGGCGCCGCCTTAGCTCAGTTGGCCAGAGCAACGCACTCGTAATGCGTAGGTCGCGGGTTCGAATCCCGCAGGCGGCTCAGAAGCCAGAAGGCCCGGTCAGTACTCTGACCGGGCCTTTTGCCATCTACATCATGCGGCGGCGGCGCCGGGCCCGGGCCGCCCGGGTGCCCATCCCCCCAGTCGCGGCCTCACTTTTCGCCGGTTGGAGCCAGAACGCGTCGGCCATGCTCCGGGCCGCTTCCCGGGGCGTGGGGTCCACGTCCAGCGCATCCGGGACCGTGCCGGCTTCCTTCGTGCGGCCCCGAGTCCCTCCTGTTCGCAGTGCGGGTCGATCGGCCGGCCGTCGGGCCGACAGAGCACGAGGTCGAACTCCTCCCGCGCGTCGCGGACCGGCGACCAGGGCTTCCATCCCTGGCGCGGCTCGGTGAAATCCGGCTTCACGGGCGGAAGGACTGCTCCCCATCTTCGCTCCGGGGCGCCTAATGACCTGTCAGCCGTCGTGTCGCTCTGGGCGGGCACGGATCTGGCGCTACGCCAGTCACTGGAGATACCAGGGGGTGTCCACATCGACGCGCCGCCAGTGCGGTCTGCCGAGCGGCTCGCCCTGTCGCAGGGCGAGCCCGATGGCCCGCCGGAGCCGGGTCGGCCGTTTCGTCGTCGGTCAGGGCTGTGGCAGGCCGAACGCCGCTGCGGCCACATGCGCGGCGAGGAGTGGCGGTACGGCGTTGCCTGCCTGCTCGTACTGCTTGGTCTGGGTGCCCTGCCACGGGTAGTCGGAAGGGAAGGACTGAAGCATCCCGGCCTCGCGGATGGTGATACGGGCTGTGTCGGGGAGCCCGCTGCGCTTCGTCCAGGCTCCGCGGCCGAGTGACTCTGCCAGGGTGCGGCGGGCCTGGGTGGGGAATGGCTCGGCGCCGCCGGTCTTGCCGCCGCCGGCGGTGACCGTGGGGGCTGGCCGGTCCTGGGCACCCCAGCCGATGCCTTCAGCCATGGAGGCCCAGCGGGCCCGCGGAGGCCCGAAGAGGCTGGCTTCGTCGCCATGTTCGGAGTGTGTCGGCGCGGGCGGCTGGACGTTGCGGGTGCGGGAGGCGATGAGGATGGCGCGGCGGCGGCTCTGCGGTACGCCGTAGTCGGCTGCGTTGAGGTTGCCGGACCAGGTGCTGTAGCCCCAGCTGCGCAGGATCTCGGCGTACTGGCGGAACAGGGGCAGGGCGTCGGGTACCTCCTCCATGACGGCGTCTTCGGGGCGCAGGTCGTGGAGGTATCGCATGGGCTCGGCGGCGAGCAGGGAGCGGGGGTCCTGGCAGGCGGCGAGCAGGGTCGGGCGGGTGTCCCGTCCGAGCGCGAGGTCTTGGATGGCCTGGTGCACGATGGGCTGGTCCTGCAGGCCGAGCTGTTTTCCGGCGCGGGACCAGGCCTGGCAGGGCGGGGAGGCGATGAGACGGCGGATGCGGCCGGCCATCGGCTCGGTAGCGACCTGTGCGACGTCGGCGCGGACCGTGAGGTGCCCCGCGGCAGCCCGCGTCCGGCAGGCGGCAGGGTCCCATTCGATGCCGACGTCCGTGATCGCATGGTGACGGCGCAGGCCCTCGGACCAGCCGCCGGGACCGGCGAACAGGTCGAGCGTGTCGGGCGCCGGCATCGGGCCTCCTGTCGTAAGGGCAGCGGGGCCGACGGGCTCCGGCTGTGCAGATCCGGCCTGGGCCCAACGCAGAGGAATCGCGCAGGCCAGACCTTGTGACCTTACCTCCGGCGCTGTCGTCGGCGAGGGGCTGTGGATAACCCTTCGAGCTGCGCCACAAGCAGGTGATAGATCTTTAAATATGACTGCTCCTGCTGTGCCCCGGGTCGCATTCGCGGACCTCAAGACCTCGGACCTGGTCGTCGACGCCGTCTACGCCGGCGGCCCCGGCGGGCATGCGGGGGACCCGATCGCGAAGCTCATCGAGGGGGTTGGCAACCAGGGCGGGTTCCGCAGCCACGGGTCGCCCGCTCGGAAGGACGTCACGCTGACTGTCCTCTATACGACCGGCACCCACATAGACTGGCCGGACTTCCTCGATCTGCAGACCGGGACCTTCACCTACTACGGCGACAACCGCACCCCCGGCAAGGAGCTCCATGCCACGAGCAAGAAGGGGAACCTGCTGCTGAAGGAGGCGTTCGCCGCTGCACACGGAACGGCGGAGGACCGGGTGAGGGAGGTCCCGCCGTTCCTGCTGTTCGAGAAGGCCGGGACCGGCGGGCGGGACGTCCGATTCCGAGGGTTGCTGGTCCCGGGAGGCCCCGGCATCGGCCCGGACGACGAGCTGGCAGCGATCTGGCGGACGACGGGCGGCGAGCGCTTCCAGAACTACCGGGCCCGCTTCACCGTCCTGGACCACCCCCGGGTCACGCGGTCATGGATCGAGCACCTCAGGAGCGGAGGCGACCCGCTCGCCGGGGACTGCCCGCCGACCTGGAGGGCCTGGGTCGAGACGCGCACCTACACGCCATTGACCTCCCCCGCCACGAGCAGCATCCGCACGAAGTCGCAGCAACTGCCGGACGGCACCGCCGACGAAGCGATGCTCGGCGCCATCCGGGACCACTTCCGCGGCAATCCCCACGGCTTCGAGGCCTGCGCGGTCGCCATCTGGCGGCTGATCGCCCCTGCCACAGGCCGGTGCGACATCACGCGGCCCAGTCGCGACGGCGGGCGCGACGCTGTAGGCGAGTACATCCTGGGCCCCCTCGCCGACCGCATCGCCATCGACTTCGCCCTCGAAGCCAAGTGCTATGCGCCCACCACGGCGGTTGGCGTCCGGGACGTCTCCCGTCTGATCTCACGGCTCAGGCACCGCAACTTCGGAGTCTTCGTCACGACGTCGTACTTCCACACGCAGGTCCAGAAGGAAGTCCGAGAAGACGGGCATCCCATAGCGCTCGTCTGCGGCCGCGACATCACCGACGTCTTGCGGCAGCACGGGTACAGCACCGCTGACGCCGTCAGGAGCTGGCTCAGGCGTGTGTTTCCTCAGCCCTAGCCAGTGAGCCGCCCGAAAGAGCGAGTACCGTGCTCACGGGCCTTCTCCCCAGGAGCCCAGCCTGTCACGGCAGCCGGATCCGACGGAGGCATTCAAGCAAACGTGCAGGCCAGCCGAGCAGAGGCCGGGTTGGGGCAGCAGTTTCTAAGTGGTTGTCCGTGCCTGCTGTCAGACTCCCGTGCGTGACGATTCAAGAGGACCTGCTGTTCCCCCAGGATGCTGTTCGCGCTGCCAAGCAGGACTCGCGGGCGCTGGCGGCGAAGTACTCGCGCCGCGAGACGTTCCGCACCTGGGATCCCCCGACTGAAGACATGGGCAAGGTGCCGCGAGAGTGGCGGATCCCGCAAGGCCTTACGCAGCAGGTCCCCGATGACCTCACCCCGTTCGTGGAGTGGTTCAACAACCAGCCGGAGGCGCGTGAGCGCTTCCGGTGGGCGCTGCGCGACTCCCTCGATGAGCTGCTCGACGGTCAGCGGACGGGGCGCTGGGCGTACCAGCACCTGACGAAGACCGAGAAGACGTATCTCGGGACCGCCGTCGAGGTGAACCTGACCAAGGAGTTCGACATCGCCAACGGCATAGACCTCGACTGGTCCATCGCCGGCTTCGACATCGACTGCAAGTTCTCCAAGGACCTCGGCGGCTGGGAGATCCCGATGGAGATGTACCGGTGCGCTGACCACGGCGAGCGGAGCGGCCATGCCGACCATGTTGCACTCGTGACCTGGATGGACGACGACGAGAGCAGGTGGGCTGCGGGCATAGTGCGGATCACCGATGAGCGCCTGCGCTGGAAGAGAGGGCTGGATGCCGACGGCAAGCGCGTCCGCGCGTACAACCGGGACAATAAGCGCAAGCTCGCCGACAACGCTGCGTCCGAGGTGTACTGGCTCTGGGGCGGCCTCCAGACGGATCTGCCGGGAAACCTGCTGCGCCACCTGGATGCCGGACCACGCGAGCGAATCCTCACCGCGTCGCTGCCACGTCGGCGCACCTCCGGCCAGCAGCGGGTGAACCAGCTGTTTCGCGAGGTGCAAGACCGGCTTGTCGGCCGCCAGACCGTGCTGACCGTCGGCCAGCAGGACGACGCGCCGAAGCGGGCCCGTGACGCGCGGATTGCTCTTCGTCCGGAAGGCATCATCGTCTTGGGTCATCAAGGGTCGCACCCGCATGTCGCCCGAGCGCTCGGACTGCCGGTACCGATCAAGGGCGAGTGGATCTCCACCCGCGTTGTACCCGTCCCAGGCGACGACGCGCGACCGAAGTTCTCCCTCGACGGCCAGTTCTGGGCCCGCGCACAGAGCGGTGAGGAGATGAGTCCTGCGCCTAGTCTTCCTCACACTCAACAGGTCGACGGCCAGAGCTGACCCACAACCCGGCTTATCTGCGGCCACGTGAACCACGGCGGTTCGAGAGGGTTGGGCCATAGGCTACGCGCGCTGCACCCAAGCCCAGCGCCAGGTCGGCCGCCCGACGATGTGTGCACCACAGTCGGCTGCCTCGACTTCGTAAGCGCCTGGCCGTTCCGGCGGGACCAGGATGGCGGACGGGCTGGCCGGTGGATGCGCTCTCGGTCCTGGTTCCGGACGATGCCTGGGCAGGCTCGTCATGCGTAGGTCGCGGGTTCGAATCCCGCAGGCGGCTCAGAGGGAAGCCCAGGTCGGACGGTGTCCGGCCTGGGCTTCTTTGCGTGGGGGCGGGGTCAGGTGGCGATGGGGAGGGCGCGGGGGCGGGCGAGGGTGCGGTAGGCGGGGGTGGCCAGCTCGACGGAGCGGTCGAGGCGGGCGGCGTTGAAGTAGATCCGGGGGTGGGCCAGCAGGGCGGGGTCCACGAGGAGTTCGAGGTCGGGGCGGAACGAGAACGGGATGATCGAGCCGCTGGTGCAGCCGCTCAGGCGTTCGGCGGTGGGGCGGTCGGCGAAGCCGGCGCGGGTGGCGTCGAGGGCGCGGCCGACGGCGGTGAGGTCGACGCGGCGGTCGCCCGGGACGACGGCGAGGGCGTAGCGGGTGCCGGCGGGGTGCTTGGCCCGGACGACGATGGACTTGGCGGCCTGCTCCAGGGGGTGGCCGCGCAGTTCGCTGGCGAGTGCGGTGTTGCCCTCCGGCTCGTGGTCGATCGTCCGGTAGGCGGTGGGTGTCGTCGTCAGCAGGTCCAACAGCCTGTCGTAGGCGGAGACTTCGGCTGCCGTCGTCATGTCAGGGGGTGGGCCAGTCGGTCCAGTCGGCGGCGGTCATGGTGACCAGTACGGTGCGGTCGCCCTCGTAGGGTGCGCGGCCGTGGCTGGCGAGGATGTTGTCGACGACCATGACGTCGCCCTGCGCCCAGTCGGGGGCGAGGGTGCTGCGGTCGAAGGCGGCGTGGATCTCGGCCAGGGTGTCGGCGTCGATCGGGCTGCCGTCGCCGAAGTAGGCGTTGCGCGGCAGGTCCTGCTCGGGGAAGACGGCGAGGAGGGCCTCGGTGGTCCTCGCGGGCAGCGAGCCGATGTGGAAGAGGTGCGCCTGGTTGAACCAGACGGTCTCGCCGGTCACCGGGTGCCGGGTGAGCGCCGGGCGGACCTGGCTGGTGCGCAGCAGGTCGCCGTCCCACTCCCAGCTGATGCCGTTGTCGCGGCAGTAGGCCTCGATGTGGCCGCGGTCCTCGGTCTGGAAGGCCTCCTGCCAGGAGAGGCCGATGCCGTCGTGGTAGGCGCGGGTGTAGCGCACGCCGAGGGCGGAGAACTTCTCCACCAGCTCGGCCGGCAGCTCGGCGAGGACGGTGCGGCTGTCGGCGACCGGGGTCTGGCCGCCGGTGCGCGGGGTGCGGGTGGCGAGGAAGAAGAGGTGGTCCGGCCAGTGCGAGGAGTAGGAGCTCTCGTTGTGCTGGGGGATGCGCTGGTCGGCCGGGTACTCGGTGGAGGTGTAGACGCTGCCGGCGACCCGCGAGCGCGGGGTGGAGCGCTCGGTGTACTCCAGGGCTCCGCCGCCGAGGACGGCGGCCACCTCGGCCAGCTCGTCGGTGGCGGCGAGGGCGGCTCCGGTCAGCCGCAGCGAGCCGTGGCGCAGGGCCAGGCGGCGCAGTTCGGTGCGGTGGGCGGTCAGCCAGGCGGCGCGCTCCGCACCGGCGGGGACGGTGGCGACGGGCTGCACCGTCCCGTGGTCTTCCAGGAAGGACACCTCAAGGTCCGTACGCGATCTCGTCACGGCGGGTTCACCTCGTTCGTGCGGTGGTGGCGGGGATCGGGAACGCCGTCATCCTCGCCGTGCGGCGGCCGCCGGGAACAGGTGATTAAGAGAGGCCCGAAAACGTCTGGCGAACAGCGGGGCCGGGGCCGCGGTGGGGCTGCGGCCCCGGCGGTGGGTAGGGCTGGGGCCGGGCCTTAACGCCCGGCCAGGACGGACTGGCCCTGCGGCGTGGCCCGGTGGTGCGGCGCCGTGCCGGGCGGGTTGGCCAGGAACCGGGTGCCGCCGTTCAGCAGGGAACGGCCCAGGGGCGTCACGGTGTGCAGGACGAGGTTGCGGGTGCGGCGGGTGGCGATCAGGCCGGCCGCCCGCAGGACCGAGGTGTGCTGGCTGACGGCGGCGTTGGACACGCCGACGCGGTCGGCGAGTTCGCCGTTGGTGCTGCCGTTGAGCAGGGCCTCCAGCAGGGCGGCCCGGGTCTTGCCGACGAGGCTGGCGAGGGCCTCGCCCTGGGCGGAGTCGAGCGGCCGCTCGGCCTCGCGGGCGCCGAGCACGGCGTCCCCGCGGGAGTCCGGGCGGACCGGGAAGACCAGGGCCGGGGCCGGCTCGGCCTTGACCACGGTGGCGTGCGGCGGGACCACGGCGGGCGCGGTCAGGAAGAGCGACGGCGTGATCACCAGGCCGCGGCCCCTGAGCTCGATCGTCTCGTCCTGGTCGTCCTCGACCTCCAGGACCGGGGCCCGCCAGTGGACGCGCGGGTGCAGGGCCTGGAGCAGCGTCTCCACGCCGGAGGCACTCATGATCTGCCGGTAGGCGTCGGTGTCGCGGACCAGCCGGGCGTGGATGGCCTGCCAGTACGGGAGGACGGCGATCGTGCCGAACTCCTGCACCAGGGCGTCCGGTCCGGCGGAAGGGTCCTCACCGACGGTTCGTGCCGGAATCCGCGCTAACGGCTCGGACGGATCGTCCACCTGCGGCGGTGGGGCGCCGAGCAGGTGCCAGATCGTCCGTCCGGAGAGCTCGAAGCGGTGTATACGGCGCTGGAGCTCCTCCCGGCTCCGTACGCTGTTGGTGACTGCCTGGTGCCATCTTCGGAAGTAACCACCCGAGTTCTTCGACCAGTTGTCCAAGGCGAAGGCCGCTTCGGCCTCGGCTGTCGGTGGTCCGGCGACCCGGACGCGGACGAGATCCTCCATGGAAAAGACGATGTGGCTCACGAACGTGTTCCCCTTCCCCCGAAGAGGGCTTGGCCACGCTGACGTTCGGCCGAAGCTCCCCCATTCGACTGGGGGTAATCATCGCTGTTCGCCCGCGCGGCGGGGTATCCCCCTTTCGGGAGATCCGCAGGATCGCGCCACGGGGTCGCACACGGTGACAGGAGGGGCGGGGGTGGAGGAGGTGTGGTGAAGGGCCGGTGCCGACCGTCCGGATGCGCGCGCTAGTCCTCACCCCGCTGCATGGTGCCGCTCTCCCAGGCCCAGGCGGCGATCTCGACCCGGTTGCGGACCTTCAGCTTCATCTGGACGCTGGCCAGATGGGACTTGACGGTGGAGAGGGAGATGGCCAGCGCCTCGCCGATCTCCTGGTTGGTGCGGCCGCGGGCGACCAGCCGGGCCACGTCCAGCTCCCGGTCGGTCAGGACCGCCGGGGAGAGCGTGGTCGCGGCGACCGGGGCCGCCACCGGCCCGGCGGCGGACAGCCGCTTGAGCAGCCGGACGGTGACGGCGGGGGAGACCATCGCGTCGCCGGCGGCGACCGCCCGGACCGCCTCGATCAGCAGGGTCGACCCGCTGTCCTTGAGCAGGAAGCCCTGGGCGCCGCCGCGCAGCGCGCCGTACACGTACTCGTCCAGGTCGAAGGTGGTGACCACGACCACCCGCAGCGGGTCGCTCACCCCGGGGCCGGCCAGCAGCCGGGTGACCTGGAGGCCGTTCAGCCGGGGCATGCTGATGTCGACCAGGCAGACGTCGGGCCGCAGCCGGCGGGCGAGTTCGACGCAGGTGGCGCCGTCGGCGGCCTCGCCGAGGACCTCGATGTCGGGCTGGCTGTCGAGGATCAGCCGGAAGCCGGTGCGGACCATGTCCTGGTCGTCCGCGATGAGCACCTTGATGGTCATGCCGGCATCCTCCGAGCGCTGGGGTCCGTGTCCCTCACGGGGAGCAGGGCCGTCAGCTCCCATCCTCCCGTATCGTCCGGGCGCCCGGTGAGCGTTCCTCCGACGGCCCGCACCCGCTCCCGCAGCCCCAGGAGGCCCAGGCCCTGCTGCCCGAGGTGGGGGACGCGCAGGGCCTTGCGGACCGTTCCGCCGCTGGGCGGCCCGTTGAGCACGGCGGCCTCCAGGACGGTCGGCCCGAGGGCGATCCGTACGGTGATCCCGGCGGCGTCCGGGGCGTGCCGGCGCACGTTGCTCAGGCCCTCGGTGATCACCCGGTGCGCGGTGGTGACGATCTCGGGGGCGAGCCGGGCGCTCAGCGCGGCCTCGTCCAGCTGGAGGTCGACGCTGGCGCCGCCGCGGCGGAAGGAGTCCACCAGGACGGGTATGTGGGCGATGCCCTGCCCGGACAGCGGCGAGGCGGCGGCCAGGTCGGTGCCCTCGCGCAGCATGGCGACCAACTGCCGCATCGACTCCAGGGACTCGCTGCCGGCCTGCTCGATGTCGTCGAAGATCGGGACGACCTCCTGCGGGGCGGTCTGCCAGACCGCCCGGCCGGCCTGGGCCAGCACGATGATGCCGGTGACGTGGTGGGCGACGAAGTCGTTGAGGTCGTTGGCGAGGTCGATCAGCTCGTCGCGGCGGACCCGTTCCACGGCGCGCAGCCGGCGGGTGTCGGCCGAGCGCAGGTAGCTGCCGAGGGCGATCGCGACACCGGCGACGACCGCCAGCAGCACGACGGTCAGCACCGCCCCGGAGGTGCTGCGGGAGACCCGGGCGGCCAGCCCCAGCAGGGCCGCCACCAGCGCGGCGCAGGTGCCGAGGGCGGCGGCGCGGTCGCGGACGTTGCGGGCGGTGGTGACCAGCAGGAGGCTCAGTGCGAGCAGCTCCATCAGCCCGGGGGAGTCCTGCCCGGCGCCGCGGACGAAGCCCACCGCGGACCAGAGCAGCGACCAGAGCGCGGCGGCCCCGGCGCGCAGCCCGGGCCGGCCGCGCGGGCCGAACAGCACCAGGGCGGCCGGGACGAGCCCGGCGAGCGGCAGCAGCGGCCCGGCGGTGTCCAGACTCATGGCCAGGTCCAGCAGCCACAGCACGCCGAACCCGACCGCCAGGGCGGCCCGGGCCGCGCGCGGCAGGGTGGACACGGGCGTCGCCGCGGACGCCTGGTCCGGGGCCGGGTGGGCGAGGAGGTCTCGGAGGCTGGGGAGCCGCACGGGCCGGCCTTTCGGGTCGAGGGGCGGACGGTCGGTCGGGAGGGGCCGGTGGGACGGTCGGACGGCCGGTCGGGACAGGTGCCCGGGACGGGGCCGGAAGGACCGCCGGAGCGGCGCCCGGACGGGGGTGCCGGGCGCCGCTCGGTGGCCTGGCGTCGGGGGTGTGCGCCAGGCCCGTCCAGGGGGCGGTGGTTCAGCGGTTGGCGCGCCGCACGGCGTCCACGCCGAGGGCCAGGGCGGCCAGCAGCACCGCGGCGGCGGCCACCGCGGCCGTGCCCGGGCCCTTGCCCTGCGCCACGCCGAGGAAGTCCACCTCGGGGATGCGGTTGAACATCGCGTACCAGAGCAGCGGGTAGAGCGCCTGGAACAGCCGGGGGCCGCGGCTGACGATGCCGCAGAGCATCGCCAGGGCGGGCACCAGCAGGGCGCCGACCAGGGCGGCGACCGCCGCGCCGGTGTCGCCGGCGATGACCAGCCGGACGATCGGCACCGCGGTGACGGCCAGCGCCACGGCGATCCCGGCGACCAGCCCGGCCAGCAGCCGGCGGCCGGCCGCCGGGCAGGCGGCGAGCAGGGCGTCGATGCTCCCGGCGCCGGCGTGGTTGCCCATCCGGGACCAGATCAGCACCGGCCAGAGCACGGTGAGCGGCAGCACCGGGTGCAGGACGTTGCCGCTCGGGACGGCCGCGGCGAGCACGGCCAGGGCGAGCGTGCCCAGCCACCACCAGCGCATGCCCTGGAGCAGCACGCGGACCTCGCCGACCAGGGTGGGCACGAAGGACGAGCCCATCCGGGGCGGGGTCATCAGGGACGGGTCGAGGCCGAAGGAGGCGCCGGTGCCGGCGGTCGGCTCCTCGGCGTGGTCGGCGTGCTCGGCACCGGTCTGGTCGGTCGCGCCCTTGGCGCCCTGGACCAGTGCGCCGACCCCGCCGAGCGCGGCGGACGGGTCGAAGCGGCGGAACCAGAGCACCGACAGCAGCGCGGCCACCAGCCCGCCGGCCACCAGCAGCGCGGCGTTGGCCAGCAGGCCGCCGCCCAGGTTGTCGAGGCCGAGGCCCGGCCAGTCGAAGGTGATCGGGGCCTTGTCGTCGGAGGTGAGGCCCACGCCGAAGCGCACCGCGTCGGCCGGGTGCCCGGCCGCCGAGATCGCCTGGCGCATCGACTCGCTGATCCGCTCCATGCTCAGCAGGTCGTACGAGCCGGAGGCCTGCGAGGCCATGATGCCGACCAGCCAGACCACGAACCAGATCAGCGCGCCCACGCCGCCGCGCAGCCCGGGCACGGTGTCGAAGAGCACCGCGCAGGCGGCGACGAGGGCCAGCAGCGGCAGTGTGATCAGGACGAAGGGCAGCAGCAGGCGCACGACGTCGACGTGGTACGACTCGCCCTTCACCAGCTGCACGCCGAAGGCCGTCACCGCGAGGGCGAGCAGCATCGAGCCGAGCACCAGCAGGTTGCTGCAGAACTTGCCGAACAGGTACGAGGGCTTGCTCATCGGGGTGGCGGCGAGGATCTGGCCGACGCCGTTGCGCTCGTCCTTGGGGACGGTGCCCCGGGTGATGTTGAAGCCGGCCAGCGCCAGCCAGACGGCGCCGCCGAGCGCGGTGACGGTGCCGACGTAGCCGCTGGTGTACAGGCCCCGGTAGCCGCTGATCTGGAAGACCTGCCAGGTCGAGGAGCCGACCGGGGCGGCCAGCAGGCCGAGCGCGAGCGTGCCGAGCAGGACGACCAGGTAGGCGGGGCGGCGGCGGCGCTCGCGGAAGTCGGCGATGGCGAGCGCCGTGACGGTCCCGGCCATCAGCGCACCACCGCGTGCGGGGCGGCCGGGGCCGGGGAGGAGGTCAGCAGCAGGTAGGCGTCGTCGAGCCGCGGCGGGACCGGCTCGGCGTGCTGGGCGGGCGCCTGCGCGGAGATCACCCGGGCGCGGACGCCCTGCGGGGTGCGGGTGGTGCCGCCGAGGACGAACCGCGAGCGCAGGGCCGGGATCTGGTCGGAGGCCACGGTGAGCTCCCAGATCGAGCCCTCGGCGAGCCGCAGCAGCTCCTCCGGGGTGCCGTGGTGGATCAGCCGGCCCTTGCCCATGATGGCGATCCGGTCGGCGGTGGCGGCCACGTCGGAGACGATGTGGGTGGAGAGGATCACGATCCGCTCGGAGCCGAGGCCGGTGAGCAGGTTGCTGAACCGCATCCGCTCCTCCGGGTCGAGGCCGACGGTCGGCTCGTCGACGATCAGCAGCTGGGGGTCGTTGAGCAGCGCCTGGGCGATGCCGACCCGCTGGCGCATGCCGCCGGACATCGAGCCGAGCCGCTGCTTGGCGGCGCCGGAGAGGTTGACCAGGTCGAGCAGCTCGGTGATCCGGGCGTTCGCGGAGCGGCCCTGCAGTCCCTTGGCCGAGGCCAGGTAGGAGAGGAACTCGCGGGCGGTCAGCTGGGGGTAGACGCCGAAGTCCTGCGGCAGGTAGCCGATGGTGCGGCGCAGCGGGCCGGGGTTCTCGGCGATGTCGGTGCCGTTCCAGAGCACCCGGCCGGAGGTCGGCTTGGTGACGGTGGCCAGGATCCGCATCAGGCTGGACTTGCCGGCGCCGTTGGAGCCGAGCAGGCCGAGCACGCCGGGGCGCAGGGTCAGCGAGAAGGAGTCCACCGCGCGCTTGCCGCCGCGGTACTCCTTGGTCAGGTCGGTGATCTGGAGTTCCATCGCTCAGTCCTTCGTGTTGACACGGACGACACCGACCTTGGAGGCGACGGTGATGGCATGGGCGGAGTTCGGGTCCTCGCCGACCTCCACGTGCGGGTTGGAGGAGCCCGCCTTGGCCTCGACGTGGTAGCGGGTGCCGTCCTCGGGGACCCGCACGGTGATGCTGCCGGTGTCGGACTCGGCCTTGACCCTGTCGGGGGCCTTCACGAAGGCCAGCTTCACGCTGCCGTTCTCGTTGGCGACCTCCACGGTGGCGCTGGAGAGGCCGCTCGCGTCGACCTTGCCCTTGTCGGTGCGGACGGTGAGCGGCGCGGTGAGGCCGTCGAGGTCCACCGAGCCCTGCTCGGTCTTCACGTCGAGCTTGCCGTCGATGCCCTTGGCGGTGATGCCGGCCGATCCGCTGCCCTGGACGGTCACGGCGACGCCCTTGGGGACGTGCACGGTGTACTGGGCCTTGCAGTTGAGGACGATCCCGCTGCACTTGCCGGTCAGCTTGAGGGTCTCGCCCTCCAGCGTCCAGGAGGCGTTGCCGTCCTTCGCCGCCTGGCCGGCGAGCCGGCGGTCGGCCTTGAGGGCGGTGCCGTCGGCGGGCACCAGGGTCACGTCCTTGTCGGTGTCCACGGTGAGGTGCGTGCCCTGGAAGCCGAAGTCCTTGGAATCGTTGCGCGGTTGGGCGTCCAGGTCGTCGCTCACACCGCAGCCGGTGAGTGCGATGGCCAGCGCGGAGATCGGGGCCAGCCAGGCCAGCTTGGCGGTCGACATCTTCATACCCGTCATGCTCCCGGCGCGGCCCGGGCGGCCACATCCGCCTTTCGGGAGAGATCGGCGGGGCGCCTCGTTCCTTCGGCCGAGGAGCGGCTCTCGTCCTTTCGGCCGGGGCCGCCGGGGCGAACGGACGGATGCGGGTCGCGGGTTCACTATACGAATTCCCGGGGGAAAGAGAGCCCGCCCGGCACGGGCCGGTGAAGGCCGTGCCGGGCGGGCGGGGAACGGGGGCGGGAAGCGGCCGTCGCGGGCCGTCGGGACCGATATCAGATCAGGACGGTCCGCTTTCCGGTGACGGCGCTGATTCGCCGGGCGTCGCGGGTGAGATTGACCCGCTTGAGCCAGCGGTCGGTGCCGTCGAAGCGGCACTGGAAGGACTCCCGGCCGTGCACGACCCGGAAGTTGTCGACGAAGACCAGGTCGCCCGGGGCGAGCGAGATCCGCTCCACGTGCTCGGCGAGCGCGGCCTGGACGGTCGCGACGGCCGCGGCGGCCTGCTCGTCGCCGGGCAGCGGGCGCATGAAGTCGATGTCGAAGCGCAGGTAGGGGCGGTCCGAGGGGCCGAACAGCACGGCGCCGAGCTGCGAGCCGTCGCCCGCGCTGTCGGGCAGCGAGCCGAGGTCGTGGGAGTCGTCGGGGAGGAACTGGAAGCGCTCCTGGAACAGCACCTCGCGGACGTCCTGCGGGAGGTCCAGCGCCTCGGCGCGGACGTAGGTGGTGCCCACCCGGGTGGGGTTGCGCAGGCACAGCAGGGCCACGTAGTCGCTGCGGCAGGGGTGGAAGACGTCCTCGGTGTGGAAGTTGAGCGCCCGGGTGCTGCTGGCGCTGGTCAGCGAGTTGTCGTCCTCGGGGGTGGGGCAGACGTCGTGGACCAGCCGGCCGGCCTGCTGGCTGGTCCAGCCGAACGGCTCGGCGAGCCCGGCGCCGACCAGGGCCAGCACGCCCTCCTCGTGCCAGCCCGCGCCGAGCTTGGCGGACTGCTCCCAGCCGAGCGGGGTGGGTTCGAGGTCGGCCCGGACCGGCAGGTTGGAGACCACCGTGATGGCCTCCCCGCCGGTGCGGGTCGCGGCGAGGAAGGTCCGCAGCCGCTCCGGCAGCCGCTGGGCGGCGACGGCGGCCGCCGAGGACATCCGCGAGGGGTCCTGGTCGCCGTTCAGCGACGCCAGGAATTCATCGGCGAGAACCGCGATCTCGTCGCGCTCTTCATCGTGCAACCGCAGCGTGGACACCGCTTTCCTTTCATTCGCGTCGGTGCGCCCTGGGAATTTCCGCTCAGGACGCGATGGAGCGGGGGCGGAGGTCGGTCCAGTTGTTCTCGATGTACGTCAGGCACTCCTCGCGGGAATCCGGGCCGTACGTGGACGACCAGCCGTCCGGAATGTCGAGGAAATCCGGCCAGAGGCTGTGCTGGTTCGCCTGGTTGACCAGTACCCGGAACGTGCCGTCGGCGTTCTCGAACGGGTTGCCCATGCGTGTCTCCCTGAGCTGGTGCGGGGGTGGCACCGCTCATGCTGGGAAGCGTCCCGGCGCGCGGGCAAGCTCGTTAAGCCAGGCCTTAAATCGAAAAACGGACCCTTTGATTTCGCTTCGCCGAATGCCTGCCGTGATCCCTCGCACCGCGCTGACCTGCGGTTATCGTGCCCTGCTTAAGGAGCTGGAGCCTTCCGTCGGTCCCGTTCGAAACTGAGGGCACCTGCCGGAAATCGAACAGGAGGCATCCATGTCGATCACTGAAGTGGCGGCACCCGGAGCACAACTGACCTCGGCCGACATCTACAACTCGGCGGTGGCGTCCTGGGCTATTGCCGCCGCCTGGGAGGTGGGCGCGCTCGACGAGCTGGACGGAGCCGCCGCTCTGGACGCGGAGGAACTGGCGGAAAAGCTCGGGCTGGACCCGGTCGCGTCCCGCGGGATGTTCCAGGCGCTGGCCTCGGTCGGGGTCGTCACCCGCGACGGCACCACCGTCAGCCCCGGCCCGCTCTTCGCGGAGGTGAACACCTACCGCTCGTACTTCCACTGGCTCAGCCGCGGCTGCTCCGGCCTTTACACCGAAATGCCCTCGGTGCTCCGCAAGGAGAACCGGGTCGGCTCCTTCTACCACCGCGACGGCGCGGCCATCGGCTACGCCTGCCGCGAGCTGTCCACGTTCTCGTTCGACCCGGCGTTCTGGGCCGCGATGGACCGGCTGCCGTTCGACTTCAAGGTCGCCGCCGACCTCGGCTGCGGCAGCGGCGAGCGGCTCATCCAGATCGCCAACCGCTACCCGGGCACCCGGGGCCTGGGCCTCGACATCGGCCGGCCGGCCGTCGAGATGACCACCCGCGAGGTGGCCAGGGCCGGTCTGTCCGACCGCATCACCGCCCTCCAGGCGGACGCCCGGGACCTGGCCCCGCACCCGGCCTTCGAGGAGGTCGAGCTGCTCACCTGCTTCATGATGGGCCACGACTTCTGGCCCCGCGAGAACGCCGTCAGGTCGATGCGCACCCTGCGCGAGCGGTTCCCCAACGTGCGCCGCTTCCTGCTGGGCGACACCACCCGCACGGTCGGCTACCCGGACCGCGAGATCCCGCTGTTCAACCTCGGCTTCGAGTCCGCCCACGACCTGATGGGCCAGTACCTGCCCACCCTGGACGAGTGGCACGGCGTCTTCGAGGAGACCGGCTGGAAGCTGGCCGGCGAGCAGCGGATCGCGTCGCCCGCCGCCTCCGTCGTCTTCGAGCTGGAGTGACCCGGACACCATGACGACCACCTCGGCACCCCCCACCAGGAGCGTCGACCCGGCCGACGCCGAAGGGCTCGGCCGGCTGCTGCACCGGCTGGTCCGCCGGTACGCCGTCCCCGGAGCCCAACTCGCCCTGCTGCACCGGGGCGTGACCTCGGTGACGGCGGTCGGCGAGGAGCTCCACGGCAGCGGCCGGCCGGTCACCGCGGAGTCCCGGTTCCCGGTCGGCTCGCTCACCAAGCCGTTCACCGCCGCGCTGCTGACGACCCTGGCGGACGAGGGCGAGGCGGACCCGGACGCCCCGCTCGACGGACAGTTCCGCGAGTTCGCGGGGCTGCCCGGGGAGCTCGGGAGCGAACTGACGCTGCGCCGGCTGCTCACCCACACCGCCGGGCTGCCCGGCAGCCACCCCGCCGAGCAGCCGCCGGCCGACCGCGACCAGTACCTCGGGGAGGCCGCGCGGGCGGTGGTCTGCCCGCCGGGAACGGCCTTCTCCTACTCCAACGTGGGGCTGGTCGCGGCCGGGAGGGTCGCCGAGCTGGCCCTCGGCATGCCCTGGGAGGAGGCCGTCACCACGGTCCTGCTGCGTCCGCTCGGCATCCGCGCGGCCTTCGTCACCGGCCCGGGCGCCGCCGCCGGGCACGTCCCCGGGCACGCCGCCCAGCCGGCGTACGGCACCGCCCGTCCGGTGGCCCAGCTGCTGCCCGCGGTGGAGGCGCCGGCCGGCGCGCTCGCGCTCTCGGCCGCCGACCTGCTGCGGTTCGGCACCCTGCTCGCGGACGGACCGGTGCGCCCCCGCGGGCCGCTGCTGCCGCCGGCCCGGGTCACCGAGGCGATGCGCCGGATCGAGCCGAACACCGACGCGTTCGGCCTGGCCGACGCCTGGGGCCTCGGCATCGCCCACTACCTGGCCCCGGACGGCCGCACCTGGGTCGGCCACGACGGCACCGGCGACGGCACCTCCTGCCACCTGCGGGTCGACCCGCAGGACGGCACGGTCGTCGCCCTGACCACCAACGCGGGCACCGGGCTCGCGCTCTGGGACGACCTGCTGGCCGAGCTGGACGCGGCCGGCGTCCAGGTCGGCAGCCACCCCTTCACCCGGCTGCGCGGCGACGCGCCGCCGGCCCCCGACCACCTCCTCGCCGACTGCGCGGGGACCTACCGCAACGGCGCCACCGAGTACCGCCTCGTGCACGACCCGGACGGGCTGCGGCTCGACCAGGGCGGCCGGCCGTTCGCCCGGCTCGCCGTCCGGACCGACCTGGCCTTCTCGGTCGTCGAGCTGACGACCGAGCGGACCGGCTACACCGGCCGCTTCCACCGGGACGCGGCCGACGGGCGGATCGACCGCCTGCAGATCGGCGGACGCCTGGCGGTCCGCCGGTGAGCGGCGGCGAACGGCAGTAACAGCGTGTTCCGGACTCCCGCGACCGGCGGGAGTCCGAAGCCGTGTCGGACCGGACGGCCGACGGCCGGACGGCTGAGCAGGCTGAGCAGGCAGAGCAGGCAGAGCAGACCGAAGGGCAGGAGACGCAACCATGTCGCACGAGGCGGCTTCCTCGGACGCACGGCTCACCACTGGCACCGACCCGGCGTCGGCTCAGGCGGCAGGGTGGCACGCGGGGCCGCCGGCGCCCGCCGCCGCGACGCTGCCCGAGCTGCTGCGCCGGCAGGTCGAGCGGGGCCCGCAGGAGCCCGCCCTGGTGTCCGGGGCCGGCGTCCTCTCGTACGCCGAGCTGGAGCGCCGGACCAACCGGCTGGCGCACCTCCTGATCGACCGGGGCGTCGGCCCCGGCAGCATCGTGGCGCTCGGCATGGCCCGGGGCGCGCACCTGGTGCTCGCGGCCATCGCCACCACCAAGGCGGGCGCCGCCTACCTGCCGGTCGACCCGGCCTACCCGGCCGAGCGGGTGGCCTACGTGCTCGCCGACGCCGCGCCGCGGCTGCTGCTCACCCACGGCGCCGGGTCCGTCCGGACCGCGGACGGCCCGACGCCCGTGTTGGACCTCGCCGACCCGGCCGTCGCCGAGGCACTGGCCGGCTGCCCGGACACCGACCCGGTCGCGGCCGGGAAGGCCGCGCCGGGGCACCCGCTGGACGCCGCGTACGTCATCTACACCTCCGGCTCCACCGGGCGCCCCAAGGGCGTGGCCGTGCCCCACCACGGCCTCGCCGCCCTCACCGCCCAGCACGTCGCCAAGCTGGCGGCCGGCCCCGGCTCCCGGGTGCTCCAGTTCGCCAGCCCGAGCTTCGACGCCTCGGTGTTCGAGCTCTCCATGGCGCTGCTCACCGGCGGCACGCTGGTCCTGGCCGACGCCGCGCGCCTGGTGCCCGGGCCGGCCTTCACCGACCTGCTGGTCGAACAGCGCATCACCCACGTCACCCTGCCGCCGGCGGTGCTCGCCACCCTGGCGGACGGCGGCGTCCCGGACGGCGTCACCGTCGTCACGGCCGGCGAGGCCTGCTCCGCCGCGGTCGCGGCCCGCTGGGCGCCCGGCCGGCTGATGGTCAACGGCTACGGGCCGACCGAGGCCACCGTCTGCGCCACCATGAGCGACCCGATCCCCGGGGACGGCACCGCCCCCGACATCGGCCGCCCGGTGACCGGCACCCGGGTGCACGTCCTCGACGAGCGGCTGCGGCCGGTCGCCCCCGGCACCGTCGGCGAGCTGTACGTGGCCGGCGACGGACTGGCGCTCGGCTACCTGGGCCGCCCCGGCCTCACCGCCGAGCGCTTCGTCGCCGACCCGTACGGCCCGGCCGGCGCCCGGCTCTACCGCACCGGCGACCTCGCCGAGTGGACGGCGGACGGCGTGCTGCGCTACCGCGGCCGGACCGACGACCAGGTCAAGATCCGCGGCTTCCGGGTCGAGCTGGGCGAGGTCGAGGCCGCCGTGCTGACCCACCCGGCCGTCGCCGAGGCGGCCGCCGGCGCGCCCGAGGACGAGCGCGGCCACCGCCGCCTCGTCGTCCACGTCCGCGCCGTACCGGGCCTGGCCGCGCCCACCCGGGCCGAGCTCGCCGCCCACCTGCGCCGCACCCTGCCCGAGCACCTGCTGCCCTCCGCGGTCGTCCCGG
Organism: Kitasatospora sp. NPDC018619; assembly: GCF_044391605.1. Classification (NCBI taxonomy): domain Bacteria; kingdom Bacillati; phylum Actinomycetota; class Actinomycetes; order Kitasatosporales; family Streptomycetaceae; genus Kitasatospora; species Kitasatospora sp. NPDC018619. Next base: position 49,042 of record NZ_JBISAI010000018.1, on the reverse strand, counting down.
TCGAGCGGTTCCCGCTCAACCCCTCCGGGAAGGTGGACCGCTCCAGGCTGCCCGCGCCGGACTGGACCGGCCGCGGGGTCGCCCACGTGCCGGCCGACGGCCCGGTCGAGGAGGCCGTGGTCCGGATCTGGGAGGAGGCCCTCGGCACCACCGGCGTCGGGACCACCGACGACTTCTTCGACCTCGGTGGCGACTCGCTGCTGGGAGCCCGCGTCCTGGCCCGGCTGAAGGCCGAGTTCGGCACCGCGCCGAGCCTGCGCGAGCTGTTCGCCGCGCCCACCGCGGGCGCCGTGGCCGCCCTGCTCGGCCGGGCCGGGCACACCCCCGGCGCGGCCGGGGCCGCCCCGGCGGCCCCCGCCGACCACCGTGGCGAGGGCGCCACCGCGCCGATGTCCTTCGCCCAGGAGAGCCTCTGGTTCCTCCACGACGCCGCCCCGGCCCTGGCCGGCTACGGCGCCGCCGTGGGCATCGAGCTGACCGGCGAGATGGACGACGAGGCGCTGCGCACCGCGCTGGGCGCGGTGATCGCCCGGCACGAGGTGCTCCGCACCACCTTCCGGGCCGGCGAGCACGGCGGCGAGCAGGTGGTGCACGCGCCCGGCCGGCCCGCGCTCGACGTGGTCGACCTCACCGCGCTGTCCGACGCGAAGGCGGAGCAGGAGCGCGAGCGGCTGCTCGCCGAGGCGACGGCCCGCCCGTTCGACCTGGAGGCCGGGCCGCTGCTGCGCGCCCTGCTGGTCCACCTGCCCGGGCGGCGGCACGTCCTGGTGCTGGACCAGCACCACATCGTCACCGACGGCTGGTCCACCCGCGCCCTGCTCCGGGAGCTCTTCGAGCTCTACGACCGGGCCGTGCGCGGGCCGCTCGGCCCGGTGGCGCCGGCGCCCGCGCAGTTCGCCCGCCACGCCGCCGACCAGCGCGACCGGGCCCGGGCCGGCGCCTGGGACGCCGACATCGCGTACTGGCGCGAGCGGCTCGCCGACCTGCCGCCGCTCGACCTGCCCGCCGACCGGCCGCGCTCGGCCGCCCGCACCGGCGCCGGCGCCCTGCACCGCTTCCACGTCCCGGCCGAGCTGGCCGCCGGACTGCGCGCGCTGTCCCGGGCCCGGCGGGCCTCCGTCTTCATGACCCTCACCGCCGCCGTGCACGTCCTGCTGGCCCGGCACAGCGGCCAGCGCGACTTCGCCCTCGGCATCGCCACGGCCGGCCGCCGCGACGGCGTGGACGACGACACCCAGGGCTTCTTCGCCAACCTGGTGCCGCTGCGCACCGAGCTGGACCCGGCCCTGCCCTTCGGCGAACTCGTCGAGGCCGTACGGGAGTCCACACTGGCCGCGGTCGAGCACGGCGAGGTGCCGTTCGACCGGCTGGTGGAGGCGCTGCGCCCGGTCCGCGAGCCGGGCCGGATGCCGCTGGTGCAGACCGCCGTCACCTACCAGGAGCCGCTGCTGCGCCCCGGGGCGACGGCCGCCGGGCTCCGGCTGGCCGAGGCCGAACTGCCGCGCTCCTCCTCGCGGTTCGACCTGCTCTTCGAGTTCTGGAACCACGGCGACACGCTCGGCGGCGGCATCGAGTACAGCACCGACCTGTTCACCGCCGCCACGGTCGCCCGGCTGGCGGACCACCTGCTCGGGCTGCTGCGGTCGGCCGTCGCCGACGCCGGCGCGCCCGCCGGGCGGCTCGCCCTGGTCGGGCCGCAGGACGCCGCGGCCCGGCGGGCCCGGGCCGACTGGCACGACACCGAGACCACCTACCCGCGCGAGGCCCGGGTCCACGAGCTGTTCGAGTACGTCGCCCGGCTCCGCCCGGAGTCCGTGGCCCTGGTGCACGGGGAGACAGCCGTCCGCTACGGCGAACTCAACGCCCGGGCCAACCGGCTGGCCCGGCGGCTGGTCGCCGCCGGGGTCGGGCGCGGCACGCTCGTCCCGGTCTGCGCCCGGCGCTCGCCCGCCATGGTCGTCGGGCTGCTGGCGGTGCTCAAGGCCGGCGGCGCCTACGCGCTGCTGGACACCGGCCTGCCGGTCGAGCGGCTGCGGATGATGATCGAGGACCTGGCCGCGCCGGTCGCGCTCGTCGCGGCCGAGGCCGAGGAGACCGTCCGGGCGGCCTGGCCCGCCGGGGGCGACCCCGTCCTGCTGTCGCTCACCGACCCGGCCACCGAGGCCGAGGACGACTCCGACCCGGCCGTCCCGGGCAGCGCCGAGGACCCGGCGACGGTGATGTTCACCTCCGGCTCCACCGGCCGGCCCAAGGGCGTGCTGGCGCCCCACCGCGCCACCGTGCGCACCTTCGTCGGCACCGGGTACGCCCGGTTCGGGCCGGACGAGGTGGTCCTCCAGTCGGCGCCGATCTCCTGGGACGCGTTCTCCCTGGAGCTGTTCGGCGCGCTGCTGCACGGCGCCCGCTGCATCCTCCAGCCGGCCCCCACGCCCGAGCCGGAGGAGATCGCCGAGCTCGTCGAGCGGCACGGCGTCACCACCCTGTGGCTGTCCTCCAGCCTGTTCAACGTGATGGTCGAGGAGTACCCGGGCATCTTCGGCACGCTCCGCCAGGTGCTCACCGGCGGCGAGGCCGTCTCGGTCGAGCACGTCGGCCGGGTGCTGCGCCGCCACCCCGACCTGCGCCTGGTCAACGGCTACGGGCCGGTGGAGTCGATGGTCTTCGCCACCACCCACCGGATCACCGAGCGGGACCTGGCGCGGGCATCGGTGCCGATCGGCCGCCCGATGGCCAACACCCGGGTCCACCTGCTGGACGAGGACGGCCTGCCGGTCGCCGACGGGGTGCCCGGCGAGCTGTACCTGGCCGGCGACGGCCTGGCGATCGGCTACCTCGGCCGGCCCGAGCTGACCGCCGAGCGGTTCGGCCCGGCGGCCTTCGACCCGGCCGAGCGGCTCTACCGCACCGGCGACCTGGCCCGGATGCTGCCCGAGGGCGTGCTGGAGTTCCTCGGCCGGGCCGACGACCAGGTCAAGGTGCGCGGCTTCCGGATCGAGCCCGGCGAGGTCGTCGCCGCCCTGCTGAAGCAGCCGGAGCTGGCCGACGCCGCCGTCCTGGCCCTGCCGGACGGCGCGGGCTCCAAGCGCCTGGTCGGCTACCTGGTGCCCCGGGACGCCGCGCGGCGCCCGGACACCGCCGCGGTGCGCGCCGCCCTGGCCGAGCAACTGCCCTCGTACATGGTGCCGTCCGCCTTCGTCACCCTGCCCGCGCTGCCGCGCAACGCCGCCGGGAAGCTCGACCGGGCCGCGCTGCCGGCGCCCGGGGCCGACACCGGGCGGGCCTTCCTGGCGCCGCGCGACGACAAGGAGCGGCTGCTCGCGCGGACCTGGGCCCGGCTGCTCGGGGTCGAGCGGGTCGGTGTCGAGGACAACTTCTTCGAGCTGGGCGGGGACTCCATCCTCACCATGCGGGTCGCCGCCCGGGCCCGGGCCGAGGGGCTCGCGCTGCGCTCCGGCGACGTGATGCGGCACCAGACCGTCGCCGCGCTCGCCGCGGTGGCGACGTGGGCCCGGGACGAGGCGCCCGCCGCCGAGCAGGGGCAGGTCGAGGGCGAGCTGCCGCTCACCCCGGTCATGCGCTGGTTCCAGGGCACCGACCCGGCCCGGCCGGGGCACTTCGACCAGACCGTCCGGATCGAACTGGCCGCCGGGGTCGACGAGCCGGCCCTGGAGCGGGCGCTGGGCGCGCTGCTCGCCCAGCACGACGCGCTGCGGCTGCGCTTCACCGGCGCCGCCGCCCACCACGCGGCCGGCCCGGCCGGCCCGCTGCTGAAGGTCGAGGACCTGGCCGGCCGGCCGGCCGCCGAGCAGGACCGCCGGATCGACGAACTCGCCGAACAGGCCGAGGAGTTCGACCTCGCCGAGGGACCGCTGTTCGGCGCCACCCTGCTGCGCCGCGGCCCCGGCCGACCGGACGTGCTGGTGCTGGCCGCCCACCACCTGGTGGTCGACGGCGTCTCCTGGCGCATCCTGCTGGAGGACCTCGCCGACGCCTACCGGCAGGCCGTGGCCGGCCCGCAGGTGCGGCTCGGCGCCAAGACCACCTCGTTCCGGGCCTGGGCGCTCGACCTCCAGGCCCGCACCGAGGCGGGCGAGTTCGAGCCCGAGCGGGCGTACTGGGAGGGCGTGGCGGACCGGGCGCTGCCCCGGCTGCCGCGCGACCTGGCCGGCGCCAACACCGCCGGCTCGACCCGCACCCTGACCGTCCGGCTGACCGCCGCCGAGACCGACGCGGTGCTCCGGGAGCTCCCGGCCCGCTACCAGGGCGGCCCGGACGACGTCCTGCTGAGCGCGCTCGGCACCGCGCTGGCCGCCTGGACCGGCCGGCCCGAGGTGCTCGTCGACCTGGAGGGCCACGGCCGGGCCGAGCGGGACGGCACCGACCTGTCCCGCACCGTCGGCTGGTTCACCGCCGTCTACCCCGTCGCCCTGACCCTGCCCGATCCGGCCGCCGGCTGGCCGGCCGTGCTCAAGTCCGTCAAGCAGCGGCTGCGGGACGTCCCCGGCGACGGCCTCGGCCACGGCGCGCTGCGCGACGCGGCCGCCCACCGCGCCGAGCGCGACCGCGCGCCCGAGGTGGCCTTCAACTACCTCGGCCGCTTCGAGGAGCTGCCCGAGGGCGGCCCGTTCGCCCCCGGCACCCGGCCGCGGATGTGGCTGCGGCAGTCCCCGGAGTCGGTCCGCCCGCACCTGCTCGACGTCATCGCCGTCCTCGGCGACGGCGGCGCCCTGGAGCTGCTCTGGCAGTACTCCGACCAGGTGCACCGGGAGGAGACCGTACGGCGCCTCGCCGAGGCCACCGCCGACGCGCTGCGCGCGCTGGCCGCCCACGCGGGCGAGCCCGGCGCCGGCGGCCGGACCCCGTCGGACTTCCCGCTGCTGCGGCTGGACCAGGCCGCGGTGGACCGGCTGGCCGGTGACGGCCGCGCGGTGGCGGACCTCTACCCGCTCACCGCGATGCAGGCCGGCATGCTCTTCCACTCGCTGGAGGCCGCCGCCGAGACCGGCGGCCAGGACGCCTACTTCGCCCAGTTCGCCTTCGTGCTGGACGGCGTGGACCGCGTCGACCTGCTGGAGCGGGCCTGGCAGGCCACCGTCGACCGCACCCCGGTGCTGCGCACCACCGTCGCCGACACCGGGGCCGGCGGGTTCGTCCAGCGGGTGCTGCGCACCGTCCCCGCCCCGCTGACCGTGCTGGACTGGCGCGGACTGGACGGGGCCGGCCGGGCCGAGGCGCTGGAGCGGCTCTTCGCCGCCGACCGCGAGCTCGGCGTGGACCTGGCCGAGGGCCCGCTCACCCGGCTCACCGCGGCCCGGCTGGACGGCGGCGCGCTCCACCTGCTGTGGACCTTCCACCACGTGCTGCTGGACGGCTGGAGCCTCTACCAGGTGCTCTCCGACCTGTTCGCCGAGTACGCGGCGCTGCGCGCCGGCCGGCCGTCCGCCGCCGTCGAGCGGCCGCCGTTCCGCGACTACGTGGCCTGGCAGCTCGCCCAGGACGCCGACGAGGCCCGCCGGTACTTCACCGAGCGGCTGGCGAGCCTGACCGCCGCCACCCCGCTGCCCTTCGACCGCAGGCCGTCCGCCGAGCACCGGGTCAGGTCCTCCGCGCGGCTGCGGGTGGAACTGCCGGCCGAGCTGTCCGCCCGGGTCTACCGGGCCGCGCGGGAGCGGCAGGTCACCGTGAACACGGTCGTCCAGGGCGCCTGGGCGCTGCTGCTGTCCCGGCTCTCCGGGCAGGAGGACGTCTGCTTCGGCGCGACCGTCTCCGGCCGCCCCAACGATCTCGACGGCGCGGCGGAGATGGTCGGGCTGTTCATCGGCACCCTGCCGGTGCGCACCCTCGCGGACCCGCGGGCCGAGCTCGGGCCCTGGCTGCGCGAGCTCCAGCAGGAGCAGGTGCGGGCCCGCGCCCACGAGCACCTGCCGCTCACCACGATCCAGGCCGGCAGCGGGATCGCCGCCCCGGCCCGGCTCTTCGACAGCGTGCTGGTCTTCGAGAACTACCCGGTGGACGACGCGGCGCTCACCGTCGGCGGCCTCGCCCTGCGCGACGTCAGCGCCGACGCCGAGACCACCAACTACCCGGTGTCGGTGGGCGTCTACCCGACCGAGCGGCTGACCTTCTCGTTCGCCTACGACCCCGGCCTGTTCGACGAGCGGACGGTGCGGTCCTTCGCCGACCGGCTCGGCCTGCTGCTGGACGGCATGGCCCGGCCGGAGCGGGACGCGCCGACCAGGCTGGCGGACCTGCCCTGGCTGTCCGAGGACGAACTGCGGCGGCAGCTCACCGACCACAACGACACCGCGGTCGCCGTGGACCGCACCACCGTGCCGGAGCGGATCGCCGCCCAGGCCCGGCGCACCCCCGCGGCGCCCGCGGTGACCGGCCCCGACGGCCGCCTCGACTACGCCGGCCTGGTGGAGCGCTCGGACGCGCTGGCCGCCCGGCTGCGCGCCGCCGGGGTCGGCACCGAGGACGTGGTGGCCGTCGCCATGCGGCCCTCCGTGCTGCTGGTGGTGGCGCTGCTCGCGGTCTGGAAGGCCGGCGCCGCGTACGTGCCGCTGGACCTCCAGCACCCGGCCCGGCGGCTCGGCGCCCTGCTCGCCGAGTGCGGCCCGGTGCGGCTGCTGGCGGACGCCGAGGGGGCGGCCGCCCTGGCCGGCGAGGTGCCGGCCGGCTGCCCCGTCGACGTGGTGGACCTCGCGGCCACGGCCGGCCCGTACGACCGCACCGAGGCCGTGCGGCCCGCCCCGGCGGACACCGCGTACGTGCTCTACACCTCCGGTTCGACCGGCACCCCCAAGGGCGTGGTCGTCGAGCACGCCTCGCTGGCGCACTACCTGGCGCACGCCGCCGAGGCGTACCCGGGCCTGGGCACCTCGGCCCTGCTGCACTCCTCGATCGCCTTCGACCTCACCGTCACGGCGCTGTGGACCCCGCTCACCCTCGGCGGCACGGTGGTGGTCTGCCCGCTGGAGCCGGACGCGCTCGCCGCGCTGGCCGGGGCCGGCACCGCGGTGGGCTTCGTCAAGGCGACGCCCAGCCACCTCCCGCTGCTGGAGCGCCTGCCCGACGTGGCGGCCGGCTCGGCCGACCTGGTGGTCGGCGGCGAGCAGTTGCTCGGCGAGACCCTCGCCGACTGGCGGGCCCGCCACCCCGGCAGCGCGGTGGTCAACGAGTACGGCCCGACCGAGGCGACCGTCGGCTGCATCGTGCACCGGGCCGAGCCCGGGCAGCCGCTCGCCCCGGGAGCCGTCCCGATCGGCCGGCCGATCCGCAACACCCGGGTCTACCTGCTCGACGGCACGCTGCGCCCGGTGCCCGACGGCGTCACCGGCGAGCTGTACCTCGGGGGCGACGGGCTGGCCCGCGGCTACCGCGGCCGGCCGGCGCTGACCGCCGAGCGGTTCGTCGCCGCCCCGTTCGGGGCGCCCGGCGAGCGGCTCTACCGCACCGGCGACCTGGCCCGGCGCCGCGCCGACGGCGTGATCGAGTACCTGGGCCGGGTCGACGACCAGGTGAAGGTGCGCGGCTTCCGGATCGAACTCGGCGAGGTCGAGAGCGCGTTGACCCGCCACCCGGGCGTCGCCGCGGCCGCGGCCACGGTGCTGGACGGGGTGCTCGGCGGACACGTGGTGACCACCGGGGGCCCGGACGCGCCGGACGCGGCCGAACTGCGCCGCTTCCTGGCCGGGCTGCTGCCCGAGCACATGGTCCCGGCGGCCTTCGCCTTCGTCCCGGAACTGCCGCTCACGCCCAACGGCAAGGTCGACCGGGCGGCGCTCGGCCGGCCCGCGGCGGGGCCCGCCGAGCCCGCGGCCCAGCCGCAGGAGCCGCTGAGCCCCACCGAGCAGGCCCTGGCGGGCATCTGGGCGGACGTCCTGGGGGCGGCCCGGGTCGGCCGGGACGACGACTTCATCGCCCTCGGCGGGGACTCCATCCGGAGCCTGGGCGTGATGGCGAGCGTCCGCAGGGCCTTCGGGGTCTCCCTGTCGCCGCGGGAGGTCATGACCACGCGGACGGTCGCCGAGCTGGCGGCACTCATCGAGGACAAGGTCCTGGCGGACCTCCTGGCCGCCGAGGGACTGGCGGACACCGGCACGAGCAGCGAGGCATGAGGAGCATGAGCATGAACGGTCCCACGTCCGACCGGCTGTCGGCGCTGCCGCCCGAGCTGCGCGAGAAGCTGCTGAAGCGGCTGGCCGGCCAGGGCGCGGCCCCGGACGCGCCCGCCGGGCCCGCCGGTGCGGCGGACGCCGCGATCGGCGCCGGGCCCCGCCCGGAGGAGGTCCCGCTCTCCTCCGGCCAGCAGCGGCTGTGGTTCCTCAGCAGCCTCGACCCCGAGGGCAGCGAGTACACCAGCGCCTTCGGCCTGCGGCTGACCGGGCCGCTCGACCGCGACGCGCTGGCCCGGGCGGTCGACCTGGTGGTGGAGCGGCATGAGGTGCTGCGCACCAGCTACCGGGTCGTGGACGACCGGGTGCGCCAGGTCGTCCACCCGGCGGCGCCCGGGGTGCTGTGCTTCGCGGAGCCTTCGGCCGGCGGACCCGCCGACGAGGCCGCCGTCGAGGCCGCCGTGCGGGCCGAGCTGGCGACGCCCTTCGACCTCGCGGACGGCCCGCTGCTGCGCGCCCTGCTGCTGCGGTCCGCGCCGGAGCGGCACGTGCTGCTGGTCACCGCCCACCACAGCGTCGTGGACGGCTGGTCCTCGGGCGTGCTGTTCGACGAGATCGGCTCGGCGTACGCGCAGTTCGCGGCCGGCCGGACGCCGCGCCCGGAGCCGGTCGCGGTCCAGTACGCCGACTACGCGCTCTGGCAGCGCGAGTGGCTGGACGGGCCCGAGGTGAAGGCCGGGCTCGACTACTGGGAGAGCAGGCTGCGCGGCGCCGAGCCGCTCGACCTGCCCACCGACCGCCCCCGCCCGGCGGTGCGCGACACGGCCGGCGCCGTGCTGCGGCTGGCCGTGCCCGCGGCCTCGACCGCCCGGCTCAAGGACCTCGCCCGGCGCGAGGGCACCACGCTGTTCCCGGTGCTGCTGGCCGGCTACCAGCTGCTGCTGGCCCGGCTCTCCGGGCAGCCGGACGTCACCGTCGGCACCGTCACCACCGGCCGCGGCCGCCCCGAACTGGAGCGCGCCGTCGGCTTCTACGCCAACACCGTCGCGCTGCGCACCGCGGTGGACGAGGAGGAGTCCTTCGCGGCGCTGCTCGCCCGGGTGCGCGACGGCGTCCTGGACGGCTTCGAGCACGACCGGGTGCCGTTCGAGAGGCTGGTCGAGCTGCTGGAGCCGGTCCGGGACCCGAGCCGGACCCCGGTGTTCCAGACCATGCTGGTGCTGCAGAACGCCTTCGGCGCCCCGCTCGCGCTGCCCGGGGTGGCCGTCGAGCAGCTGGAGCTGCCGCGCTGGGAGGCCACCGTCGACCTCGGGCTGGAGTTCGAGGAGCGCGACGGCGGGCTGGACTTCGGCCTGTCGTACAGCACCGCGCTGTTCGACGAGGGGACCGTCCGGGCCCTCGGCGAGCGGCTGCTCGCCCTGCTGGACGCCGTCGCCGAGCGGCCGGACACCCCGCTGCGGGCGCTGCCGCTGGTCTCCGCCGAGGAGGAGGCCGCGCTGCGCCGCGGCTGGGACGCCTCGGCCGCCGCCGCCGCCGAGGCCGCCGCCGACGACGCGCCCGACACGCTGGTCCGGGCCTTCGAGCGGCAGGCCGCCGCCACCCCCGGCGCGCCCGCCCTGGTGTTCCGGGACGAGCGGCTCGACTTCGCCGGCCTCAACGCCCGGGCCAACCGCCTGGCGCGCCGGCTGCGGGCCCTCGGGATCGGCGCGGAGAGCCCGGTGGCCCTGGTGCTGCCGCGCTCGACCGAGTTCGTGGTCGCGCTCTGGGCGGTGCTCAAGGCCGGTGCGGTGTACGTGCCGATGAACGCCGAGGAGCCCGCCGAGCGGATCGCCGACCTGCTGCGCGGCATCCGCCCCGCGCTGGTGCTCGGCACCACCGGGCTGGCCGGCGCGGTGCCCGCCGAGCTGCCCCGGCTGCTGCTGGACGACCCCGCCGTGGCCGCCGCCGTCGCCGCGCTGGACGACCGGGACGAGCCCGCCGCCGCCCCGGCCCCCGGCGACGCCGCGTACGTCATCCACACCTCCGGCTCCACCGGCCGGCCCAAGGGCGTGGTGGTCGAACACCGGTCGCTGGCCAACCTGTTCGCCCGCCAGCGGGACGAGCTGTTCCGCCCCGCGGCGGCCCTGCTCGGCCGCCCGCTGAGGGTCGCCCTGACCACGGTGCCGACCTTCGACGCCTCCTGGAACCCGCTGATGGCGGTGGCCGACGGCCACACCCTGCACCTGGTGGACAGCGAGACCCGGCTGAACGCCGACGACCTGGTGGCCTACGCCCGGCGCGAGCGGGTGGACCTGTTCCAGCTCACGCCGTCCTTCGCCCGCCCGGTGCTCGACGCCGGCCTGCTCGACCCCGCCGCGCCGCACCGGCCCGCGGTGCTGGTGCTCGGCGGCGAGGCGGTCGGCGAGGCCCTGTGGCGTGAGCTGGCCGCCACCCCGGGGCTGACCGCCCACAACTTCTACGGCCCGGCCGAGTGCACCGTCGACACCCTCGCCGCCCGGGTGGACGCCGCCCGCGCGCCGGAGCTCGGCCTGCCGGTGCGCGGCACCCGGGCCTACGTGCTGGACGCGCACCTGCGGCCCGTCCCGCCCGGCGTGCGCGGCGAGCTCTACCTGGCCGGCCTGCCGGTCGGGCGCGGCTACCTGCACCGGGCGGCCCTGACCGCCGAGCGCTTCGTGGCCGACCCGTTCGGCCCCGCCGGCACCCGGATGTACCGCACCGGCGACCTGGTCCGGCGCACCGCCGACGGACGGCTGGAGTTCGCCGGCCGCGGCGACGACCAGGTCAAGATCAACGGCGTCCGGGTGGAGCCGGGCGAGATCGAGGCGGCGCTGCGCACCCACCCCGCGGTGGAGGACTGCGCCGTGGTGCCGCGGGCCGGCCGGGCCGGCGTCCAGCGGCTCGTCGCCTTCGTGGTGCCCAGCGCCGGGGTGCCGGACGCGGCCGCGCTCCGCGCCCACCTGCACGGCCTGCTACCGGACTACCTCGTTCCCGCCGCCTTCTCCTTCCTGGCCGCGCTGCCGCGCACCGCCGGCGGCAAGACCGACCGCCGGGCCCTGCCGGAGAGCGCCGTCGAGCCGGAGCCGGCGGCCGGCTACGTGCCGCCGCGCACCGAGGTCGAACGCGTCCTGGCCGGGATCTGGGCCGAGCTGCTCGGCACCGACCTGGTCGGCACCGAGGACAACTTCTTCGCCCTCGGCGGCGACTCCATCCTCAGCATCCAGGCCGTCTCCCGGGCCCGGGCCGCCGGCCTGCGGCTCCAGTCCAGGGACATCCTGGTCAAGCAGACCATCGCCCGGATCGCCCCCGGCGTCACCACCGGGGCGGACACCGCCCGGCCGGCCGAGCACCGGGGGCCGGCCCCGCTGGCGCCGATGCAGCACCGGCTGCTGGCCGGCGCGGCCGAGGTCCCGCTGTTCACCATGTCGCTGCTGCTGGAGCTCGCCCCCGGCACCGACCGGGCGGCCCTGGAGCGGGCCCTGGACGCCCTGGTCGCCCACCACCCGGCGCTGCGCACCCGGCTGCGCCGCACGGACGGCGGCTGGCTCCAGGAGGCCGCCGCGCGCCCGGACGGCCCGCTGCTGAGCCGCCGGGACACCGCCGGCCTGGGCGAGCCCGAGCGCGCGGCCGCGCTGCGCGAGGAGGCGGCGGCGGCCCGCCGCGCGCTGGACCCGGAGCACGGCGAGGTGCTGCGCGCCGTGCTGTTCGACGACGGCGCCGGGGCCGCTCCCCGGCTGCTGCTGACGGCGCACCACCTGGTGGTGGACGGCGTCTCCTGGCGCATCCTGCTGGACGACCTCGCGACCGGCTACGAGCAGGCCCTGGCCGGCCGCCCGGTCGACCTCGGCGCCCCGACCACCCCGTTCGCGGCCTGGTCCGCCCGGCTCGCCGAGTACGTCCGCGAGGGCGGCCTGGACGCCGAACTCCCGTACTGGCGGCGGATCGCCGAGGAGGCCTTCGAGCTGCCCGCGGACGGCGAGGGGCCCAACACGGCGGCCACGCTGGAGCGCACCGACTTCGCCCTCACTGCCGAGGAGACCGCGGCGCTGCTGCGCGACGTCCCGCCGGTCTACCGGACCAGGGTGGACGACGTGCTGCTCACCGCGCTGGCCGGCGCGCTCGCCGAGTGGACCGGCCGCGAGCGGGTGCTGGTCGGCCTGGAGGGGCACGGGCGCGAGGACGTCCTGCCCGGCACCGACCTCTCCCGCACGGTCGGCTGGTTCACCGCCGTCCACCCCGTCGCGCTGACCGTGGCGGCCGGCGAGGGCGTCGCCGCCCGGCTGAAGTCCGTCAAGGAGCAGCTGCGGGCCGTCCCCGCCAAGGGCTTCGGCCACGGCGCGCTGGCCGCCCACCGGGAGGGCTTCACCCCGGCCCCCGCCCCGGCCGTGACCTTCAACTACCACGGGCAGCTGGACGGCGCGTTCGCCGCCCGCTCCCTCTACCGCGCCCACCTGGGCGACGGCGGGCCGCAGTGGGACGGCGACCACGAGCGGAGCGCGCAGATCGAGGTGGTCGGCGCCGTCTCCGACGGGGTGCTCACGCTGTCCTGGTTCACCTCCCGGGCGCTGCACCGGCCGCAGACCGTCCGGCGGCTCGGCGAGTCGCTGCTGGCGCACCTGCGGGCCGTCATCGCGCACTGCGCGGAGCCCGGCGCCGGCGGCCGCACGCCGTCCGACCACCCGCTGGCCCGGCTCGACCAGGCGGCCCTCGACCGGCTGGTCGGCGACGGCCGGGCGGTGGACGACGTCCTGCCGCTCACCCCGCTGCAGGGCGGCATGCTCTTCCACACCCTGACCGACCCGGACGGCGGCGCCTACGTCGACCAGCTGGCCCTGCGGCTGGAGGGACTGACCGACGCCGGTGCGCTCGCCGAGGCCTGGCGCGCCGTGTTCCGGCGCACCGACGTGCTGCGCGCCACCGTCCGCTGGGAGGGCGTGCCCGAGCCGGTGCAGCTGATCCGCTCGGACCTGGAGCTGCCGGTCGAGGTGCTCGACTGGCGCGGCGACCCGGACCAGGAGCGCCGCCTGAAGGAGCTCAGCCGGGCCGAGCGCGAGCGCGGCATCGACCTGGCCGCCGGGCCGCTGATGCGGATCGTCCTGGCCCGGGTCGACGACCGGACCGTCCACCAGCTCTGGACGTTCAGCCACCTGCTGCTGGACGGCTGGAGCACCGCCCAGCTCTTCGAGGAGGTGCTGGAGCACTACGTCGCCGCGGTGGAGGGGCGGGCCGCCCTGCCGGCCAGCCGCCCGCCGTTCCGCGAGTACCTGGAGTGGCTGGCCGGACAGGACCGCGAGGCCGCCCTGGCGCACTGGCGGCGGGCGCTGGCCGGCTTCGCCGAGCCCACCGCGCTGCCGGTGGACCGCCAGCCCGCCGCCGACCACCGCACCCGGGCCACCGGCTCGTACCGGCTCGCCCTGGACCCGGCGGTCACCCGGGTGCTGGCCGACTGGTGCCGGGAGAACCGGATCACCCTCAACACCCTGATGCAGGGCGCCTGGGCGATCCTGCTGTCGCGGCACGCAGGCGAGCCGGACGTGGTCTTCGGCGCCGTCGTCTCCGGGCGCACCCCCGAGGTGCCGGGGATCGAGACCGGCATCGGCATGTTCGTCAACACCGTCCCGGTCCGCGCCCGGCTGGCCGGGCCGGAGGCGGACCACGACCTCGGGGCCTGGCTGCGCGCCCTCCAGGCGGCCCAGGCGGAGAGCACCGCGCACGACTACCTGGCCCTGTCGGACATCCGGCGCTGCGCCGAACTGGCCTCCGGTGACAGGCTGTTCGACAGCGTGGTGGTCTTCGAGAACTACCCGGTCGCGGAGGGCGCCACCGGCCGCGACGAGGTGGCCGTCCGGGTGCTGCGCGCCTCCGACAGCAGCACCGTGCCGCTCACCGTCAGCAGCCACGCCGACACCGCGCTGCGGATCGAACTCACCTACGACCCCGAACTGTTCGACGCCGCCACGGTGGAGCGGATCGGCGGCCGGCTGCGCACCCTGCTGGAGGGCGTGGCCGCGGACCCGCACCGCGGGCCGGCCGCGCTGCCCTGGCTCACCGAGCAGGAGCGGCACACCCTGCTCGTCGAGTGGAACGCCACCGACCGCCCGCGCCGCACCGAGACGCTGGTCCAGGAGCTGTTCGACGCCCAGGTCGCCGCCCGCCCGGACGAGCCGGCCGTGCTGGCGGCGGACGGCGGCGCCGCGCTGACCTTCCGGGAGCTGGACCGCCGGGCCAACCGGCTCGCCCACCGGCTGGTCGCCGCCGGCGCCCGGCCGGGCGAGCGGGTTGCCCTGCACCTGGAGCGCTCCAGCGACATGGTGGTCGCGGTGCTCGCCGTACTGCGGTCCGGTGCCGCCTACGTGCCGCTGGACCCGGCCTACCCGCGCGAGCGGCTGGAGTTCATGCTCGCGGACGCCGAACCGGCCGTGGTGCTCAGCCACGCGGCGATCGCCGACCGGCTGCCCGGCCACGGCGGCGCCCTGGTCACCGTCGAGTCCGCCGCCGCGAGCGGCCCGGACACCCCGCCGGAGGTCGCCGCCGGCCCCGACGACCCGGTGTACGTGGTGTACACCTCCGGCTCCACCGGTCGGCCCAAGGGCGTGGTGGTCACCCACCGCAACCTGCTGTACATCGCCGGTGCCTGGGACGAGCTGTACGGCCTGGCGGAGCACCGGCTGCGCTTCGTCTCCATCACCAGCCTCTCGGTGGACCTCTTCCTGGCCGACCTGCTCCGCTCGGTCTTCTTCGGCGGTTCGATGCTCGTCGTGCCGACCGACCTGGTCACCGACCCGGCCCGGCTGCTCGCGCTGGTCGAGCGGGTCGGCGGCACCGCGATCGAGCTGGTCCCCTCGCTGGCCAAGGCGCTGGTCGAGGAGGTCCGGGGCCGCGGCGGGAGGCTGCCGGCCTTCCGGGTGATGTCGGTCGGCTCGGAGGGCTGGCGGGTCGACGACTGCCGCGAGCTGCTGGAGCACGCCCACCCGGACACCATGGTGGTCAACGCCTACGGGGCCACCGAGGCCACCGTCGACTCCACGGTGTTCGTGCCCACCCCCGAGCGGCTGGCCCGCCTCGCCGCCTACGTGCCGGTCGGCAGCCCGATCGCCAACACCCGGGTGTACGTCCTCGACGAGCGGGGCGAGCCGGTGCCGGTCGGCGTGCCCGGCCACATCCACATCGGCGGGGACGGCGTGAGCGCCGGCTACTGGCGGCGCCCCGAGCTGACCGCCGAGCACTTCCTGCCCGACCCGTTCACCCCGGGCGGCCGGCTCTACCGGCCGGGCGACCTGGCCCGCTGGACGGCCGACGGCGTCCTGGAGTTCCTCGGCCGGGCCGACCACCAGGTCAAGATCCGCGGCTTCCGGATCGAGCTCGCCGAGGTCGAGGCGGCGCTCACCGCGCTGGACGACGTCGCCGAGGCGGTCGTGGTGGCCCGCCGCGACCGCGGCCGGGACCGGCTTGTGGCGTACGTGGTGCCCGCCGTGCCCGGCGCCGGGATCGACCCGGCCGGGCTGCGGGCCCGCCTCGCCGCCGGCCTGACCGAGGCGATGGTGCCCTCGGCCTTCGTCGCCCTGGAGCGCGTGCCGCTGCTGCCCAACGGCAAGACCGACCGCCGGGCGCTGCCCGAGCCGCCCGAGGACCTCGGCCTCGGCGGCGAGTACCTGGCCCCCGAGGGGGCGACCGAGACCCTGCTGGCCGGGATCTGGGCGGAGGTGCTGGGCGTCGAGCGGATCGGCGCCGAGGACAACTTCTTCGAGCTGGGCGGCGACTCGCTGCTGAGCATCCGGGTGGTCTCCCGGCTGCGGCAGCACGTCGACTCCGGGATCTCCCCGCGCGCCCTCTTCGGGGCGCCGACCGTCCGCTCGCTGGCGGCCCTGCTCGACGCCGAGCGCCAGGAGCCCGCCGACGCGCCGGTGCCGGTCGGCCGGGAGAGCGCCCCGCCGCTCTCCTTCGGCCAGCAGCGGCTGTGGTTCCTCGGCCAGTTCGGCGACACCGGCGCCGAGTACAACTCCCCGCTCGGCCTGCGGGTGCACGGCCCGCTGGACGCCGACGCGCTCGAAGGGGCGCTGGCCGACCTGGTGGACCGCCACGAGTCGCTGCGCACCGTCTTCGGCGAGGTCGACGGCGAGGGGCGGCAGCTGATCGCCCCGCCCGGGCGGCCCTTCGCCCTGGCCCGCACCGACCTGTCCGGCCACCCCGCGCACCAGCGCGAGGAACGGCTGTGGGAGGCCGTCGGCGCCGACGGCGCCACCCCGTTCGACCTGCGCACCGGCCCGCTGTTCCGGGCCCACCTCGTCCGGCTGGCCGAGGACGAGCACGTGCTGACCCTGGTCCTGCACCACATCGTCACCGACGGCCGCTCGGCCGGCGTGCTGCTCCGCGACCTCGCCGAGCTGTACCGCGTCCGACGCCACGGCGGCACCGCCGACCTGCCGGAACTCCCCGTCCAGTACGCCGACTTCGCGGCCTGGCAGCGCGCCCGCTGGGAGGCCACGGGCAGCGCCCGGCTGGACTGGTGGCGGGAGCGGCTGGCCGGCCTGGAGCCGCTGGAGCTGCCCACCGACCGGCCCCGGCCGCCGGTGCGCGGCCGCGAGGGGGCGCAGCTGGAGTTCTCCGTGGACGCGGAGACCGCCAAGCGGCTCAAGCGGATCGCCCAGGACCGCGGCGCGACGCTGTTCACCGCGCTGGTCGCGGCGACCCAGCTGCTGCTCGCGCACTGGTCGGGCCAGGACGACATCGCGGTGGGAACCGTGTCGGCCGGTCGCGACCGGCCCGAACTGGAGCAGCTGGTCGGCTTCTTCGTGGACACCCTGGTGCTGCGCTCCGAGGTGGACTGGGAGGAGGACTTCGACGGCTTCCTCGGCCGGGTGCGGGAGTCCGTCAACGGTGCCTTCGCCCACGCCGACGTGCCCTTCGACCGGCTGGTCGAGGCGCTGCGGCCGGAGCGCGACCCGAGCCGCACCCCGCTGTTCCAGGCCATGGTGGTCCTCCAGGACGCCCCGGGCGCCCCGGTGCGCCTGGACGGCGCCCGCCTGGAGGAGTTCGGCCTGCCCACCGGCGGCGCCGCGTTCGACCTCACCTTCCAGTTCCAGGAGACCGACCGCGGCCTGGACGCCGCCCTCCAGTACAGCGTCGGCCTGTTCGACGCCGGCACCGCCCGGCGGATGGCGGACGCCCTGGTCCTGCTGCTCGGCGCCGTCGCCGAGCGCCCGGGCGACCGGCTGCGCGAACTCCCGTACGTCCCGGCCGGGGAGCGGGTGCTGGAGCCCCGGCGCTGGCACCGGGCCCCGGACGAGGAGGGCGGCGTGCCCGCCCACGAGCTGGTGCGCCGCCGGGCCGCCGAGCGCCCGCACGCGCCGGCCGTGGTCGCGGACGACGGCACCGAGGTCACGTACGCCGAACTCAACGCCCGGGCCGACGGGTTGGCCCGCCGCCTGGTCGCCCGGGGGGTCGTCCCGGACACCCTGGTCGGCGTGTTCGCCGACCGCGGGGTGGAGATGGTGGTGGCGGCGCTCGCGGTCCTCAAGGCCGGCGGCGGCTACGTGCCGCTGGACCCGCAGTACCCGGCCGACCGGATCGGCGCGATGATCGCGGGCACCGCCGTCCCGCTGCTGCTCACCCAGGGGCACCTGGCCGAGCGGCTGCCCGAGGGGCCGTTCGAGGTCCTGCGGCTGGACGGGCCGGACGGCCCGTCCGGCGGGCCGGTCCCGGCCGGCGCCGCGCTGCCCGGCGAGCCGGGCTCCCCGCACCGGGTGGAGCCCGACCACGTCGCCTACGTGGTGCACACCTCCGGCTCCACCGGCCGCCCCAAGGCCGTGGTGATCAGCCACGGCGCGATCGCCCGGACCGCCCGGGTGCTGCGCGAGGCCTGGAACATCACCGCGGACAGCCGGGTGCTGCAGTACGCGCCGGCCAGCTTCGACGGCGGGGTGTGCGACCTGTTCTGCACCCTCACCGCGGGCGGCACGCTCTGCCTCACCTCCCCGCGCCCCGCGCCGGACCCGGCCGGGGAGATCATCCGGCACGGCGCCACCGTCGCGGTGCTGCCCCCGGCGCTGCTCGCGGTGATGGACGCCGACCGGCTGCGCGGGCTGCTGCCCACCGTGGCCGCGGCCGGCGACGTCTGCCCGCCCGACCTGGTGCGCACCTGGTCGAAGGGCCGGGAGTTCTTCAACGTGTACGGGCCGAGCGAGGCCACCCTGGTGTCCACCCTGTGGAGCCCGGGCGAGCTGCGCGAGGGAGCCCCCGTGCCGGTCGGCACCGAGCTCAACGGCGTCGGCCTGCACATCCTCGACCGCCACCTGCGGCCGGTGCCGGACGGCGTGCCCGGCGAGCTCTACATCGACGGCCCCGGGCTCGGCCGCGGTTACGCGGGGCAGCCCGCGCTGACCGCCGGCCGGTTCGTCGCCAACCCCTTCGGCGCCCCCGGGAGCCGGATGTACCGCACCGGTGACCTGGTCCGCCGGGTGGCCGGCGGCGAGCTGGAGTTCGTCAGCCGCACCGACAACCAGTTCAAGGTCCGCGGACACCGGGTCGAGCCCGCCGAGATCGAGGCCGTGCTGCTGCGCGAGCCCGGCGTCGGGGACGCCGCCGTGGTGGTCCTCAAGCCGGAGGGCGGCCGCGAGCTGCTGGCCGCGTACGTGGCCCCCGGCGCCCGGTCGAGCGCCGCCGAGCTCTCGCCCGCGGCGCTGCGGGAGGCGGTGGCCCGCGCCCTGCCCGGCTACATGGTGCCGGGCGCCGTCCAGGTGCTGGACCAGCTCCCGGTCGGCACCAACGGCAAGGTGGACCGGCGCCGGCTCCCGGCGCCGACCGCACCGGACACCGCCGAGGCGGCCCGGGTGGCGCCGCGCGACCGGAAGGAGGAACTGCTCGCCGCGATCTGGGCGCAGACGCTCGGCGTCGAGCGGGTCGGCGTCGAGGACAGCTTCTTCGACCTCGGCGGCGACTCCATCCTCAGCATCCAGGTGGTCGCCCGGGCCCGCCGGGCCGGGCTGCGGCTGGACGCCCAGGACGTCTTCCTGCACCAGACGGTGGCCGAACTCGCCGCCGCCGCCACCGAGATCGGCCAGGGCGCGGCCGGGGGGCGGCCGCCGGCCGTCGGGCCCGTCCCGCTGACCCCGGTGCAGCGCTGGTTCTTCGACACCCACGACCACCCGCACCACTTCAACCAGTCGGTGCTGCTGGAGCTCGGCGCCCCGGCCGACCGCACGGCGCTCACCGCCGCGCTGGAGGCCCTGGTCGAGCACCACGACGCGCTGCGGATGCGCTACACCCGCACCGCCGACGGCTGGGCCCAGGAGAACCCGCCCTACCGGCCCGGCGAGCCGCTGCTGCGGGTGGTGGACGCCTCCGCCACCCCGGACGGCGAGCTGGACGCCCTGCTGGACCGCGAGGCCCGCGCCACCCAGGCCGGGTTCGACCTGGAGCGCGGCCCGCTGCTCGCCGCCGTCCTCTTCGACTCCGGCGAGCGCCGCCGCGCCCGGCTGTTCCTGACGGTCCACCACCTGGTGGTCGACACCGTCTCCTGGAACATCCTGCTGGACGACCTGGACGCGGCCCACGCCCGGGCGGCGGCCGGGCAGCCGGTCGACCTCGGCCCGCGCGGCACCACCTTCCAGGAGTGGTCCACGCGCCTGGTCGAGCACGTGCGCTCCGGCGCGCTGGACCACGAGCTCGCGTACTGGCAGGAGGTCGGCGCCGCCCGGCCGGTGCCCCGCGACCTCGACGGCGTGGCCACCGTGGGCAGCGGCCGGGAGGTGCGGGTGCGGCTCGGCGCCGAGGACTCGGCCCAGCTGGCCGAGCACGCGCCGACGGTCTACCGCACCAGGGTCGAGGAGATCGCGCTCGCCGCGCTCGCCCGGGTGCTGGCCCGCTGGACCGGCGAGGACGAGGTCACCGTCGACCTGGAGGGCCACGGCCGGGACCGGCTGCTGGACGGCGTCGACCTGTCCCGGACGGTCGGCTGGTTCACCGCGGTGCACCCCGTGCGCCTCACCGTCCCCGGGGGCGACGACTGGCGGGCCCTGACCCGCACCGTGCGGCGGCAGCTGCGCGCCGTCCCCGGCAAGGGACTGGGCCACGGCCCGCTGCGCCACCTGCACCCGGACGCCCCGCTCACCGGGCCGGACCCGGACGTGGTGTTCAACTTCCTCGGCCGGCACCGCAGCGACGGCGGGCCCGGCAGCGGCCTCGTGCACACCGTGCACGGCGCGATCGGCCAGGACCTCGGCCCGGACGACCGGATGGAGCACGTGTTGGAGATCGTCGGCGGGATCCGCGACGGACGGTTGGAGTTCACCTGGTACTACTCCCCGGCCGTGCACCTCCCCGGCACGGTGGAACGGCTGGCCGCGGAGTTCGCCGACGTGCTGCGCGCGATCGCCGCCGAGTGCCGGGAGGTGCGGGGATGAGCGAGCTGGCACCCGCCGCGGACCGCCCGGTCGCGGTCGAGCCGGAGCCCGAGCTGCCGCTGCGCCGCAACCGGGTCTACCACCTGCTGTGGATCGGCACCACGGCCTCCGAGACCGGCCTCAACGTCTCCACCATCGCCTTCCCGCTGCTCGCCCTCGCCACGACCGGCTCGCCCGGGGTGGCCGGCGCGGTGAGCGCGGTCAACGCGGTGGCCCAGGTGGTCGTCGGGCTGCCGGCCGGTGCGCTGGTGGACCGCTGGGACCGCAAGAAGATCATGGTGGCCTGCGTGCTGGTCCGGGCGGTGGCGCTCGGCCTGCTCGCGCTCGCCGCCGCCACCGGGCACGTCACCACCTGGCTGCTGCTGCTCACCGCGGCCGTGGCCGGGGCGGCCACCAGCCTGTTCGACCCGGCCGAGCGGGCCTCGCTGCCGCTGGTGGTGACCCGCGGGCAACTGCCCACGGCGCTCTCGGTGAACACCGCGCGGATGCACCTGGGGCAGCTGGCCGGCACCTCGGGCGGCGGGTTCCTGTTCGGCCTCGGGCGGGCCGTCCCGTTCGTCGCCGACGCCGCCGCCCACCTGCTGGCCTTCGTGACGCTGCTGTTCGTCCGGCTGCCGAAGCAGGAGCGCAGGCCCTCGCCGCTCTCGACCATCCCGCGGGACATCGTGGCCGGGTTCGCCTTCCTGGTGCGCCAGCCGTTCCTGCGCTCGACCACCCTGCTGCTGCTCGGCCTCAACCTGCTGTTCCAGGCGCTCTACCTGGTGGTCATCGTGGCCGCGGAGCAGAACGGGGCCGCGCCGGGGAAGGTCGGCACGATGGCGGCGATGTTCGGCGTCGGCGGACTGGTCGGCGCGCTCGCGGCGCCGCGGATCTCCCGCTCGATCACGCCCTACCAGGCGGTGGTGGGGATCATCTGGCTGCTCGCGGTGCTCGTCCCGCTGATGTCCTTCACCGGCGACGCGCTGGTCTGGGGCGGGTTCCTGGCCGCCATGGCCTTCCTCGCGCCGACCGCGTACACCGTCGTCGGCACGCAGCAGATCCTGCTCACCCCGGACGGCATGCGCGGTCGGCTGAGCTCGGCGAGCAACCTGTTCAACGGCGGCGCACAGGCCGGCGGCGCGGCGCTGGGCGGTCTGCTCTCGCAGTGGCTGACCGGCACCCAGGCGATGCTCGGCTGCGCCGTCGGCCTGGCGCTGCTCGGGCTGGCCGGGGCGGCGGCGGGCTCGCTGCGGCTGCCCTCACTCGATCAGGCGAAGGAGGGTGGTCAACCCGAGAAGGACTGATCGCCTGAACGGGTGAGCGGGCCAGGAGCCCGCGCGCCCGCCCGCACGCCCCGGAGCCCACGCGCCGGAGCCCGCGCCCCCGGAGCCTGCCCCGGACCGGCGCCGGCTCAGGCGGTGGGCTCCGGCGCGTGGGCGGCACCTGACCTGCTGCCGCCGCCGGGGTCGCTTTCGCCGCTGCCGCCGCCGACGCCGCTGCCGGTGCCGCCGTCACGGGAGGCCGGGGCGCCGTCCAGCGGCAGCACGACGGCCATCCGCCAGCCGCCGTTCGCACCGGCCCCGGCGGTCAGCTCACCGCCCAGCCCGGCGACCCGTCGGCGCAGCTCCCGGATGCCGGTCCCGCCGCCCTCGCGCTCGACCGCCGGGGCGGGCGCCCGGGCGCCCGCCGGGACCGGCTCGTTGTCGACCAGGAGGCGCAGGGCCGTGCCGTCGGCCACCCGCTCGGCGGTGACCGTCACCCTGGGCGAGGCGGGGGCGTGCCGGCGGACGTTGGTGAGCGCCTCCATCACCACCCGGTAGCCGACCGCGCCGACCTGCTCCGGCAGGCCGTCCAGGGCGCCGGGGGAGAGTTCGAGCCGGGCCGGGATCATCCCGGTGCGCTCGAACCGGTCCATCAGGGCGGGCAGTTCGTCCAGCGAGTGGGGCCTGGCCGCCGCCCGCTCCTCGGGGTCGTCGGCCGGCGCGGTGGGCCCGTCCCGGCCCGGTCGGCGGTTCTCCTCCAGCTCGCTGAGGATCCGGATCGTCCGGTCCATCGACTTCAGGGCCTGGATCCCGGCGCTCTCGATCTGCGGGAGCAGGGCCAGCGCCTTCTCCGGCGACTCCTTCGCCAGTAGCTGCGCCGCCTGCGCCAGCACCATCACCCCGGTCACGTCGTGCGCGGCGAAGTCGTGCAGGTCCCGGGCGACGTGCAGCCGTTGGGCGCGCCGCTCCTGCGCGACGGCGAGCTTGCGGCGGCTGTCCAGCGAGCGCAGGTAGCAGGAGGCCCCCACCGCGGCCACCGCGGCCAGCCCCCAGACCACGCAGAGCCCGATGGTCTCGCGCGGCCCGGCAGGCGGGTCGAGGGTCAGCGCGATCCGCAGCGGCAGCAGGGTGACGGTCGCCAGCAGGAACAGCCCCAGCACGGCGGCGACGGCCGGGGCGGGCCCGCGCACGGCGGGCATCACGGTCACCAGCAGGGCGACCGACTCGACCAGGATCCAGAGCCCCGAGGTGTTGTCGGCGGGGCCCTCGTAGCGGAAGGTCGCGTACAGCGAGACCGCGCACGCCAGCGGGACGGTCGCCAGGGTGCGGTCCCGCGGCGTGCCGGGCTGCCACAGCAACAGGACCGCGACGGCCAGCACCGCGACCGTCGTCGAGCCCCGGATCAGTGTCGAAACCGGTGAACCCACCCACACCGCGGTCGAGACGGCGACCGTCGCGAGTAACGCCGCGCCGACCGGGCGTCCGATCCTGGCCAGTTGATTTGTCATGTGCTCGGATGCTACCCCGTGCGAGGATCGGGCCATGACGACGCGCATCGTGATCGCTGACGACCAGGCAACCGTGCGGGAAGGCTTTCGGCACATCCTCGACCTGCAACCGGACATGGAGGTGCTCGCGGTCGCGGGCGACGGCGACGAGGCGCTGGAGATCGCACGGACGCTGCGGCCGGACGTCCTGCTCGCCGACATCCGGATGCCGCGCATGGACGGGCTCGAACTGACCCGCCGGCTGGCCGAGGAGAGCCCGGGCGTCCGGGTCGTCATCGTCACCACCTTCGATCTCGACGAGTACGTCCACTCGGCGCTGAAGGCGGGCGCGTACGGCTTCCTGCTGAAGCGTTCCGGCGCGCCGCTGCTCATCGAGGCGGTGCGCGCCGCGGTCGACGGCGACTCGCTGATCAGCCCGCAGATCACCACCCGGCTGCTGCGCAGCCTGGCCGGCCCGAAGCAGAAGAAGGCGCCCAGGGCCGAGAAGCTGACGCCGCGTGAGCTGGAGGTCGCGCGGCTGGTCGCGGACGGCCTGACCAACGCCGACATCGCGGAGGCGCTGTTCATCTCGGCCGGCACGGTGAAGACCCACATCACCCACGTGCAGCGGAAGCTGAAGGTCAACAACCGGGTCGGCATCGCGGCCTGGGTCTGGGACTCGGGCGCCCGCCACGGCTGAGCCGGCCCCCGACGGGCCGGTGCCGGGGGCGGGCGCCGCCGGGGCTCAGTCCTCGTCGCCGAGGTCGCCCGCGTCGCCGAGGTCGCCCGCGAGCGCACCGTCCGGGGTGCCGCTGATCGCGTAGCCCTGCCGGCGCGCCTCGTAGCAGGCCACCGTGGCGGCCGCCGAGACGTTCAGCGAGCCGACCCGGCCCAGCTGCGGCACGAACACCACCTGGTCGCACAGGGCCAGCGCCTCGGGCGTGATCCCGCGGTCCTCGTGGCCGAGCACGAAGGCCACCGCCGGGGTCAGCTCGGCGGCGAACATCGGCACCGCCTCGTCCGCCAGCTCCAGGCCGACGACCTTGAAGCCGTCCGCCCTGGCGGCCGCGACCGCCTCGGCGACGGTCGGGAAGTGCTCCACCTTCAGGTACTTGTCGGTGCCCATCGCGGCCTTCTGGGCGCCGGAGGAGCGCACCGACGGGGTGTCCCCGGTCAGGTAGAGCTTCTCCGCGCCCATCGCCGCCCCGGTGCGGACCACCGAGCCGACGTTGAACGGCGACTGGAGGTTCTCCAGGATGATCGCGAGCCGGAACTCGTTGCTGCGCCGCCACGAGCGGTGCAGTCGCTTCAGTTCGGTCCCGCGCAGCTGCTTCACGTCGTCGTCCCTCGTCCACTCTCGGAGCCCTCGCCCGTCTCGGGGCGGGGCCGCGCTTCCAGAATCCGCACCCCGTTGACCGACGTGACCCGGGAGGTCGGGTAGCCCTGCTCGTTCAGCCACTTCTGCAGCGAGTCCGAGCCCAGGTGCTTCTGCACCACCAGGAACGCCGAGCCGTCCGGGGTCAGCCGGTCGAGCCAGTGCGTGAGCAGGCGGCGCAGCGCGGCCTTGCCGATCCGGATCGGCGGGTTGGAGTAGATGGTGGCGAAGCGGACGTCCTCCGGGACGTCGTCGGGCAGGGCGGCCCGCACGTTGCCGAGCCCCAGGGCCTCGGCGTTCAGCCGGACCAGCTCCAGGGCGCGCTCGTTGACGTCCACCGCCCACACCGGGAGGCGCTTGCGGCGGCTCGCCCAGGTCAGCGCGATCGGGCCGTAGCCGCAGCCGATGTCCAGGATCGGGCCGCGCACCCGCGGCTGCGGGGCGTGTTCGAGCAGGATCCGGGTGCACGGGTCGAGCCGGCTGCGGGAGAAGACCCCGGTGTCGGTGGTCAGTTCCAGGGTGAGGTCCGGCAGGGAGACCGTGATCGGCCGGCGGTCGCTGGCGACCTCGGGTGCACCGGTGAAGTAGTGCGAGCCGGACATGATTTCCCCGTCGTTCGTGTGGGCGTCGGGGCCACCGGGTGGGTGTGGGTTAGCCCTTCGTACGGCACCGATCGTACCCCCGGCCGCCCGGACGGCGTTCCGGCCGCCGTCCGGGCCGCGGGCGCCGGGCCGCGGGGTGCGGACGGCGCCCGGGGGCGGAGCCGGTCAGGCGGTGCCGGGGGTCTTGCGGGTGGCCACGTTGATGCGGTTCCAGGCGTTGATGGTGAAGCAGACCGAGACCAGCTGCGCCAGCTCGGCCTCCGCGAAGTGCGCGGCGGCCCGGGCGTACACCGCGTCCGGGACGCCGCCGTCGATCCGGGCGATCGCCTCGGCCAGGGCCAGGGCGGCCCGCTCGCGCTCGGTGTACACGCCGGCCGGGGCCTCCGGCCAGACCGGCAGCAGGTAGATCCGCTCGTCGGTCTCGCCGGCCTTGCGGGCGTCCTTGGCGTGCATGTCCAGGCAGTACGCGCAGCCGTTGAGCTGCGAGGTGCGCATCTGGACGAGTTCGACCAGGGCCGGGTCGAGGCCCTCGCGGGCGGCGGCGTCCAGGGCGATCATCGCGCGGAACACCTTGGGGGCGGTGCGGGCGTAGTCGAGGCGGGCGGGGGCGGCGGTGGTCTCGTTCGTCGTCATGGCTACGACCCTAGGACCGGAATGCACCATCCCCCTGGGTCATTCAGCGGTCTGTTTCCCGGGTCAATCCGCTCCTCTGGCGGGAGCCGTCCGCCGTCCGGGCGACACGCCGGGGCGCCCCCGGCACGTCGCGTCCCGGCACCGGGCGGCGGATACTGCCAGTACGCCAGCCGGGCCCGTGAAGGCCTCCGAACAGTCGAGGACGGATGCCATGCCGCAGGAACAGCACGAGGAATACCTCATCGAGGAGACCACCGAGACCGTCGAGCCGGACGAGAAGGCCCCCGAGGGCGACACCT
The DNA here is from genome assembly GCF_044391605.1 of Kitasatospora sp. NPDC018619. Taxonomy (NCBI): domain Bacteria; kingdom Bacillati; phylum Actinomycetota; class Actinomycetes; order Kitasatosporales; family Streptomycetaceae; genus Kitasatospora; species Kitasatospora sp. NPDC018619. Next base: position 22,890 of record NZ_JBISAI010000018.1, on the reverse strand, counting down.
ACGACGAGGTGGCCGAACGCCGGGCCCTCGGCGGGGACCCGGCGACCGACGTCGCGGACGTCGTGGAACAGACCCGGCCGGTCCGGCACGACGAGGAGGAGTACCGGGAGTAGGGGTGCCGGGGGCAGCGCTACAGGGCCCGGCGGCGTTGCAGCCAGGCCATCGCCGCCCAGCCCGGCAGCACCGGCAGGATCAGCGTCAGCAGGCGGTACAGCGTGACGGCGGCCACCGCCCCGCCCTGCTCCATCGACGCGGTCTGCTGGAGCAGCCCGATCAGCATCCCGTCCACCGCGCCGGCCCCGCCCGGGGTCGGCGCGGCGCTGCCCACCGCGTTGCCGACCAGGAACACCACGGCGATGGCGGCGAAGGACGGCTCCCGGCCGATCGCCCGCACGCAGCAGTACAGGCAGGCGATCAGGCAGAGCGACACCAGCAGCTGCCCGGCCACCCCCACCGCCAGCCGGGACGGGCTGCGCAGCAGGTCCAGCAGCCGCGGCAGCACCTCGGCGGTCAGCGGCCGCAGCCTGGTCGCGAGCCACCGCCGGGCCGCCGGGACGGCCCACACCACGCCGAGCAGTACCGCCGCGCCCGCCAGCCCGCCGGCCACCAGGGGCAGCGCGTCCAGCTCGGAGCTGCCCGGCACGAAGTCCAGCAGGTAGACGAAGGCGCCCAGCTGCAACAGGTGCAGCACCAGCCCGATCAGGTTCCCGACGCCGACGCTGGACAGCGCCTGCGCGGTCGGGATGCCGGCCCGCTGCAACAGCCGGGTGTTCAGCGCGATCCCGCCGACGCCGCCGGGCGACACCAGCTTCACGAAGGACCCGGCCACCTGGGCCAGTACCGCGTTGCGGAAGTCCAGCCGCTCCGGCACGAAGCCGACGAAGCCCATCGCCGCCGCGACGTGGCTGGCGGCCGCCGCCGCCAGCGCCGACAGCAGCCACCAGGGGTCGGCGTCCGCCAGCGCGGCGACCGGGTTGTCCTCCGCCGCGAACAGCTGCGGGATCAGCAGCCAGCCGGCCACCACCCCGCCCCCCACGACCAGCAGGGTCCGCGGCCGCAGCCGCTCCAGCCGCACCGGCCGGCCCGCCACCTGCGGGCGGGTGCGCAGCACCTCGGCGCGGATCTCGTCGAGCAGCCCGTGCGGGCCGGGGGCGGGGCCGGGGGCGTCGGGCCCGGGGTCCGGAGCCGGCTCCGGCGCGGGGGCGGCCGCGCCGGCGGCCTTCGCGTGCTGCCTGAGGGCGCGCCGGGTGGTGTGGGTGAGGGCGATCGGCTGGAGCAGCGGCAGGGCGGCGCCGACCCGGTCCGGGCCGAGGACGGCGGTGGCGGTGCGCACGGAGCGGGCGGCCCCGGCGCGCAGCGCGAGGGTGGTGAGGAGCTGGGCGAGGTCGCAGAGCAGGACGAGCTCGGTGGCGGCGATGTCCCCGTCGGCGAAGCCGACCAGGTGCACCGCGCCCGCGTCGTCGACCAGCAGGGAGGAGGGGACGAGGGCGCGGTGGGCGATCTCGCGGCGCTGGAGCAGGGCGAGCTGCCGCCAGGCGTCGGTGAGCAGCTCGTCGGTGACCTCCTCGTCGGCGAGCTCGTCCAGGGTGCGCCCGGCCAGCCGCTCGTACGCGATGAGGGCGGTGTCCTGGCCGATCCCGGCGGTGGCGGCGATGCTGCGGGTGCGGACCCCGGCGGCCAGGGCCGCGTAGGCGACCAGGGCCTCGTGCTCCAGCCCGGTGCGGGGGGAGCGCAGCGCGCGCGGGTCGGGGGCGGTGCGCAGCCGCAGCCGGCGCCAGGCGCGCTGGACGGCGGCCGCGGTGACGGCCTGCCGGTCCAGGAGCTGGACGTCGAGGGCGGGGCGGCCGTCGGCCTGCCGGACCAGGTAGCGGTCGGGGCCGGCCGGCTGGGCCTCGACCGGGCGCAGGCCGCTGTCGCGCAGGGCGCGCAGCACCTCGCCGGGCCGGGGGCACGGGTCGGGGGTGCCGACGGCGTACAGGGTGCCGTGGGCGCCGGTCCAGCCGATCAGCAGCCCGAGCAGCAGCGCGGTCGGGGTGGCGTACCCGCCGGCCAGCCCGGCGAGGCCGGAGAGGGCGAGGACGCTCCAGGGCAGGCGGCGCTCCCGGCTGCCGGAGGCGGTCATGAAGGCGAGGGCCGGCGCGAGGTAGCCGTAGACGGGCTCGGTGTGGCCCAGCCCGCCGCCGGGCAGCGGCTGGGTCAGCGCGGTGAGCAGCGAGAGCGGGGCGAGGCCGTCGGCCCACAGGTCCAGGCCGAGGGTGGCGCCGTACGCGAGGACGGCGGCGAGCAGGCCGTCGGAGACCTGTTGGACGGCGCGCCGCCGGTCGGGGCCGAGCAGCCGGCGCACGGCGAGGCCGACCGGGAGCAGCAGGACGGCGGCGGTGGTGAGCCCGCCGGCCAGGCTCGCCAGCGGGCGGGGCACCAGGGCGGCCGCCTCGGCGACGTCGGCGGCGATGCCGCCGGTGGTGGCCCGGGCGTAGTCGGCGAGCAGCAGGGTGAGGGCGACCGCGAACAGGCCGCCGAGCAGCCGGATCAGGGCGACGGGCTGCCGGACCCGGTCGGTGGCGGGCAGCGGGCGGGCCCGGAACCGGCCGGGGCCGCTCTGCCCGGGTATCCGGGCGGGGGCCGCCCCGGCGCCGTCGGGCTCGTCGCCCCGCGTCCCCGCGTCGCGGTCCCGTTGCTCGGGCGCCTCCCCGGGGTCGCCCCCGCCGGTGCCGCCGTTCGTTCTCCCCGTCACGATCGCCACGGATGGCATGCTCCCATGCCGCCCCCGGGCGCGGCGCGGGGATTGCGCAGTGCCCTCCGGACGGGGCCGGGACGCACCCCGGCCCCGCGCCGCTGAGCGGGCGCTGCGCGCGGGGGCGGCATAGCCTTGCAGTCATGAGCGCCTGCGAAGACCTCGCGCTGGCTCCTCGGGACATCGAGCCCCGGCCGCCCGCCGACGGCTGCGCCGACTGCCTGGCGCAGGGCCGTCGGGACTGGGTGCACCTGCGGATCTGCCTGGACTGCGGGCACGTCGGCTGCTGCGACTTCTCCCCGCAGCGGCACGCGACCGCGCACTTCCACGACTCCTCCCACCCGGTGATCCGTTCGTACGAGCCGGGGGAGGACTGGCGCTGGTGCTTCGTCCACGAGGTCATGGGCTGAGGGGACGCCCCCACAGGCCGTCCCCGGTCCGTCCCGCGGTCCGTCCCTCCGGCCGGCGCCCGTCCGGTCGGAGGCCGGGGAAGGGAGGCCGACGATGGCCGAGCGAACGCCCGGCGGTGCCGCCAGGCTCCGTCAGGGCACCCAGGAGCTGCTGGAGCGCCGCGGCATGGCGAGCCCGCCCGTCCGGCTCGCGCCGACGCGCGGCACCGGTGCGCCGTCCCCGGCGGCCACCGGGTCCGGTGCCGGCGGGGCCTTCCGGCACGGCGGCCGGGAGGCGCCGGCCGCGACGGTGCACGGGGCCCCGGCGACGCACGTCGAGCTCAAGGGGCACCGGCACCGCGGCGCGGAGAAGCACTCCGCCCACTGAGGCGCGGCGCCCGGCGGTCCGGGGGCGGTTGTCGGTGCCGTGCGCTACGTTCGTCGCGTTCACCAGGGCGGCACACGGCAGGACGACGGGGGCGGGCGCAGCATGGCCGACGTGATCACACAGGAGCCGGTCGAGGTCCGGCTGGAGCGGTACCGCACCGAGCTGACGGGCTACTGCTACCGCATGCTCGGCTCGGTCTTCGAGGCCGAGGACGCGGTGCAGGAGACGATGGTCCGGGCCTGGCGCGGCTACCACGGCTTCGAGGGGCGGGCCGCGCTGCGCTCCTGGCTGTACCGCATCGCCACCAACGTCTGCGTGGACGCGCTGAACGGCCGCAACGGCCGGGCCCGGCCGATGGACCTGGCCGGGCCGGTCACCGTGGCCGAGGCGCACGGCACCCGGCTGCCCGAGGTGACGTGGATCGGCCCGGCGCCGGACGGCCGGGTGCTGCCCGAGACGGGGGACCCGGCCGAGGTGGCCGCCCAGCGCGAGTCGGTGAAGCTGGCCTTCGTCGCCGCGCTCCAGCGCCTCGCGCCCCGGCAGCGGGCGGTGCTGATCCTGCGCGAGGTGCTCGGCTGGAAGGCCGCCGAGGTGGCGGAGCTGCTCGGCGTCACGGTGGCGTCGGTCAACAGCGCGCTCCAGCGCGCCCGCGCGGTGCTCGCCGCCGACGCCTCGGCGGCCCGTCCGGCCCCGGCGCTGGACGAGGCGCACCGGGCGCTGCTGGACCGCTACGTCCGCGCCTTCGAGGCGTACGACATGGACGGCCTCGCCGAGCTGCTGCACGAGGACGTCACGCTCAACATGCCGCCGTTCGCGATGTGGCTGCGCGGGCGGGGCGAGATCCGGAGCTGGATGCTGGGCCCCGGGCACGGGTGCCGCGGCTCCCGGCTGGTCCCGGTGGCGGCCAACGGCGGCCGGGCCTTCGGCCAGTACCGGCCGGGCCCCGGGGGCGGGCACGAGCCGTGGGCGCTGGTCGTGTTGGAGGTGTCAGAGGGGCGGATCACCGGCTTCACCAACTTCCTGGACACCGACGTGCTCTTCCCGCTCTTCGGCCTGCCGCCCCGGCTCCCGGCCGGGCCGGGGGAGTCCGTCGACCGGCCCGTCGCCGGGTAGCCGGGCGAGGTCCGGGGGCCGGGTCGCGCCGGGCAGCAGCGCCGACAGGCCGCTGAACGCCAGCAGTTCGCGCAGCGGGCCGCCGGCGTTCAGCAGCAGCACGGCCACCCCGCGCCGGGCGCAGGCCAGCCGCAGCCGGGCGAGCGCGTCGACGACGGCCAGGTCGGGGGCGGTGAGGGCGCCCAGGTCGCAGGTCAGCACGGGGCTGCCCGGTGTCTCCACGGTGTCCATACGGGTAGGACCGGCGCGGCGGCCGCGACTCATCGGTCGGGTGGCAGAGTGGGGGGCGTCGTACCCGACCGCCCGAGGAGGAGCACCGTGACGGCTGAGCCCTTGAAGTCCCGCGAGGAGTGGCTGGCTTCGCTGCCCCGGATCTACGCGGCGGCGGGCTGTCTGCTGCGGGACGAGTCCGGCCGGATCCTGATCGTGAAGGCCGGGTACCGCGAGCACTGGCAGTTCCCGGGCGGCACCATCGACCTCGGCGAGGGCCCGGTCGAGTGCGCCGTACGGGAGTTGGCGGAGGAGACCGGCCTGGTCCTGGAGGCGGGGGAGCTGCTGGCCATCTCCTGGACCCACCCCTCGGCCGAACTCGACCATCCCGCCCAGCACTTCCTGTTCGACCTCGGAACCGTCGCGGACGGCACCCCCGTGACCGTCCCCGCCGACGAGCTGGACGACTACCGCTGGGCCCCGGTCGAGGAGGCGCTGGACCTGCTCGGCCCGGCCCGTTCGGCCCGACTGCGGGCGGCGCTGGAGGCGGCGGCCGACGGCCGGGTGCGGATCGTCACCACCCGCGTGTCCGGCTTCTGAGCGCACGGGCCCCGGCACACCGGGGCCCCGCCCGGGCGGGCGCCCTGCCCCGGGCGGGAGCCGTGCCCGGGGCAGGGCGGCGCCGGTTCACTGCTGCTGCTCGGACTCCCGGGCCCGGGCGGCGGTGAGGGCGGCGATCGCCTCCGCGACGAAGGTCTGCGCCTCGGCCTGGTCCACCTTCAGGCCGGCCAGCACGCCCCGGCCGTTCTCCAGTTCCAGCAGCGCGAGCAGGAGGTGCTCGGTGCCCACGTAGTTGTGCCCGAGCTTGAGCGCCTCCCGGAAGGTCAGTTCCAGCGCCTTCTTGCTCTCGGCGTCGAACGGGATCAGCGCGGGCACCGTCTCGGCGGGGGCGGGCAGGGTGGCGGTGGCCACCGCCCGCAGGGCCTCCGGGGTGACGCCCTGGGCGGCGAGCGCCTTCGCGCCGATGCCCTCGGGCTCGGAGAGCAGGCCGAGCAGCAGGTGCGCCGTGGTGATCTCGGTGTTGCCCGCCGTGCGGGCCTCTTCCTGCGAGGCCACCACGACCTTGCGGGCCCGGGGCGTGAACCGGCTGAAGCCCTGGCTGGGGTCGAGGTCGTCGGGGGCGCCCGGGTCCTTGGGGACGAAGCGCTTCTGGGCGGCCTGCTTGCTGACGCCCATGCTGCGGCCGATGTCGGTCCAGGACGCGCCGGAGCGGCGGGCCTGGTCGACGAAGTGGCCGATGAGGTGGTCGGCGAGGTCTCCGAGGTGGTCGGCGGCGATCACCGCGTCGGAGAGCTGGTCGAGCGCGTCGGTGTGGACCTTCTTGATCGCGGCGATCAGGTCGTCGAGGCGCAGCGGAGTGGTGTTGGGAACAACGGGATTCTCCATGCGTCAACCGTAGGTTGTCGATTCGGCGATCGTCAACCATCGGTTGACGATGGTTTTCAGGTTTCTTCCGGGTCTCTTCCGGGTGCGGGCGGGCGCCCGGGTCAGGCGGCGGGCAGCAGCCGCTCCCGGACGGCGGCGATCAGCTCGGGCTCGACGCCGGCCGCGAGCAGGTAGCCGGTCGGGTCGAACCCGTCGAGCACGGCCGCCAGGGCGGCCTCCGCGGTGGTCCCGGCCTCGGCGAGCACCGCGTCGATCCGGCGGTACGGGTCCGGCAGGCCGAGCATCCCGTACAGCGGCCGGATGTGGGGGGTGCTCAGCAGGTAGTCCTCGGCGATCGCGGCCCGGTCGACGCCGGCCAGGGCGAGCAGCAGCAGGGCGGCCAGGCCGGTGCGGTCGCGGCCGGCGCCGCAGTGCACGACCACGCCGCCGGGCCGCGCGCCGGCGATCGCGCGGACCAGGGCGGCGGCGGCGTGCGGGCAGTGCTCCAGGTACGGGCGGAGCGCGAGCGGGGTGCCGTCCAGCCGCCCGTGGGCCTGCCACCAGGCGGGGCCGGCCAGTTCGTCCAGCGGGACGCGGACCAGCTCGACGTCCTCGGGGAGCGGGAGGAGCGGCTTGTACTCCCCGGCGTCGCGCAGGTCGACGACGGTGCGCACGCCGTGGTCGAGCAGGGCCTCCCAGCCCTCGGCGGTGAGGCGGTCCAGGTTGTCCGCCCGGACGATCGCGCCGCGGGCGGTGGGCCGGCCGGAGGCGGTGGGCAGGCCGCCCAGGTCGCGGACGTTCAGGCAGCCGTCCCAGGCGAGCGTGCGGTCCTCGGTGCGGTGCGGCGCGTGCGTCGTCCGGCTCATGGGCTCCCCGTTTCCTGGCGGGGGTCCGTTACCCCCTCGTTATGAACGACTCCCGGGGGATCCGGATGGTTCCTCGCTGTTCGATCCCTGGGAACCGGCCGTTCAGGCGGGTGGGCCGGGTGCTCAGGCGGCGGTCGGGGCCTCGGCCTCGGCCCGGACCAGCCGCTCCATCGGCTCGACCGCGCTCTGGCCGAGCACCGAACCGGCCACGATCGCGCCGATCAGCAGGACGGTGGACAGCCAGGCCATGGTCGACACCGGCAGGGTGAAGGCGCCGACCACCCGGGCCGCGCACTCGGTCAGCAGCGCGGCGCCCCAGATGCCCGCGAACACGCGCTCGTGGCGGCGGAAGGCCCGCGACCCGGCCGCCCGGCCCTCGACCAGCCGCTGCCAGGCGGCGGCGCGCTCCCGCCGGCCCCTGGTGACGAAGGGCATCAGCATCGGGGTCATCACCGGCCGGCCGACCAGCGCGGAGACCAGGATCGCCAGCGCCACGGTGCCGCTCAGCCCGCCGTCCTTGGCGATCATCAGCCGGGCGTCGCCGGTGACGAAGGTCAGCGCCAGGCCCGCCAGGTTGACGGCCAGCATCAGGGCGGCCCACAGGTTGAGCCTGCGCTCGCCCAGCAGGCCGAGGACGGTCCGGGCGGCCGGGAAGGCGCCGCTCCAGGCGAGGGCGGCGAACTCGCTCAGGCCGAGGGCGGAGTGCAGCAGGTAGTAGCCGGCCAGCGGCGCGGCCACGTCGAGGGCGAGCGGGCGGAGCCCGGAGACCAGCGGGTTGGGCGCCTTGGCGTGGGCGGCGCCGGCGGGGGCGGCCTGCGCCGGGGCGGCGACCGGGACGGCGGTGGGGGCGACGGCGGCGCTGAGGGTCTGGCTCACGGTGGGTTCCTCCCCGGCTGGTGGCCGCGGGCCGCTGCCCGCGTCGTGCCGCCAGTCTCGCCGTCCGACCCGCCGTCAGAGCAGTGCCGTCCGTTGCCTCCTCCGCATGACAGTTGTCATGGTGCGCGCCGTGACACCGCCTCCCGCCTGCGGCTGCGCTACCCGTCGGCGGGGAACGCCCACAGTTCGCGGCCGAGGGTGTCCAGGCAGCGGACGGTGCGGAAGCGCTCGTCCCCGGCGGAGAGGAAGCCCTCGGCGACGCCCGCCAGGACGGTCCGGGCGACGCCGTCGCCCCGGGTCCAGGCGCCGGTCAGCACCAGCGCCTTGTCGGCCAGTTCGGCGCGCTGCACCCGGGCCACCGCGGCGGTCAGCAGTGCGGCGTTGACGGCCGCCAGCTCGGCGGGCAGGAGGTACTCCTCCCCGGTGGGGGCGCGGTCCGCCGCGGCGCGGCGGCGCAGCTCGGGCAGGCCGTAGTGGCGCACGGCGGCGACGGCGTCGTCCAGCGGGAGCTGCCAGCGCGGCCCGGGCAGCACCTCCCACCAGACGTCCTCGCCGACCGGCAGCACCTCGCCGATCCGGGCCCGCCAGGCCTCGATGCCGTACCGGACGCGCGGGTCGGGCCGGTGGCCGGGGAGCTGTGCGAGGGACCAGTCGGTGCGGCGGACCACGCTGAGGTCGAAGGTGAAGGGCACCCGGTCGCCGGCGGGGCGCTCGACCAGGCCGAGCAGCAGCCAGTGGGTCCCGTCCGGGAGGCTGAAGGTCCGGCGCCACCCGGTGAGGCCCAGGGCGCGCAGCGCGGGGGCGAGGTGCTCGCGCAGGCCCCGGGCGTGGAGCCCGCGGGGCTCGTGGGCGGTCGTCATCGCGGTCTTTCCCTGCTGGTCGTGCGTCCGGCACCGCTTCCGGCGGCGGTCCCCGTCGGCGGTGGCGGCTTCGGCGGGACGGCTCGTCCCGGGGGCGTGCGACCGGGGCCCGCACGGGTCGTGCGTGCGCCCTCGGAGGCGGCGGCGCCACGGTGGCGTCCCGGGCGCGTCGGCGGGCCGGCGCCCGGGTGCGTCGTCGGCCCGGACTGCTTCGCCTACCGACAACGTAGGCCGGGCGGGCCCGGCCGGGCCGTGGGCGAACGGCAGCAGTCCCCGGGACCTTGGCCCCGGCCGGGCCGGTCCTTCGGCCGGAGCCGACGTGTTCGCCCGAATGGCGCATCATGTGGCGGGTGCAGAGTGCAGAGCGCCCCGGAGCGGGCACCGACGGCCCCGTCGGCCGGTCCGGCCCAGTACCACCCGCCGAGCCGCCACCGGGCCCGGCGGCCGCCGCTCCCCCCGACCTGACCGAGGCGGTACGGGCCGCGCAGGAGGGGAGCGAGGAGGCGTTCCGGCTGCTGTTCCGGACGGTCCAGCCGGGCCTGCTGCGCTACCTGCGGGTGCTGGTCGGCGGCCGGCCGGAGGACGCGCAGGACGCCGAGGACATCGCCTCCGAGGCCTGGCTGCAGATCGCCCGCGACCTGCGCGGCTTCTCCGGCGACGGGGACGGCTTCCGCGGCTGGGCCGCCACCATCGCCCGCCACCGCGCCCTCGACCACCTGCGGGCGCGGCGCCGCCGGCCGGTCACCGACCTGCCCTTCGAGCAGCTGGTCGAGCTGGCGGCGGGGGACGACACCGCGCGGGCGGCGCTGACCACGGTCGGCACCGCCGACGCGCTGGCCCTGATCTCCCGGTTGCCGCGCGACCAGGCCGAGGCCGTGCTGCTGCGGGTGGTCATGGAGCTGGACGCGGAGAGCGCCGCCCGGGTGCTCGGCAAGCGGGCCGGCAGCGTCCGGATGGCCGCCCACCGGGGGCTGCGGCGACTGGCCAAACTGGTCGAGCCGCTCGCCCCCGGCGGCGGCATCCCGGCGGCCCGGACCGCCGCGGGGGCGGCCGGAGCGGGCGCCGGGGAGGCCCCCGGGCACCCGGCGGGGAAACCTGCGGAAAAAAGTTCTCCGCAGGGTGTGACAGAACGCCGGGCCGCGACGCTGAAGGACATGAGATGAGCACCAACCGATCCCGTCGGATCGACCGTGATGCCGCCGAGCAGCTGCTCGGTGGTGCCGTGGGCGGCCCGTCGGCCGGACAGGACGCCTCGCTCACCGGACCGGACGGCGGTCCCGGGCAGCTCGCCCGGGTGCTCGCCGCGGCCGCCGCTCCCGCGACGGCCGGCGAACTGGCCGGGGAGGAGGCGGCCCTGGCCGCGTTCCGGGAGGCCGCTCGTACGCCCGACCCGATAGCGACCCCCGTCCGGAGACGATCGATGGCAACCGCCGCGCTGGCCCGGGCCTTCAGCACGAAGGCCACGGCCGTCGTGCTGGGCACCACCGCGCTGTGCGGGGTCGCCGTCGCCGCCGGCACCGGCAACCTGCCGTCCGCGCTGGGCGGCGGCCCGTCCGTGCCGGAGCACGGGCCCGCCGGCCGGGACGCGGCGACCGCCCTCGGGGCGGGCCCCTCCTCCGCCGGCCCGTCCGCGGGCGTGGCCCCGTTCGGTGCCGCGGCGTCCGGCTCCGCCCGTCCGTCCGGCACTGCCTCCGCCGGGCCGCAGGCGGTCGTCCCGTCCGACCCCGCGACGCCCGGCACCGCCTCCGCCACCGGCCGTGGCGGCCGCTCGGCCGTCCCGCCCGCGCTGCTCGGCCTGTGCGCCGGCTTCGCCGACCGCACGGCCAGGGGCGACCGCCCGAGCGGCCTGGCCGCCGACCCGCTGTACGGCCCGCTGGTCGCGGCGGCCGGCGGTGCGGACCGGGTGGCGGGCTACTGCGGGGCCGCGGTCGAGGACCAGGACGGCGACCACCAGGGCGCCCCCACCCCGACGCGGGACCCGGGCCGCTCCGGCTCCGCCGCCGGCACCGGGGCGAACGGCGGGGCGAACGGCGGGCCGGGCCGGGGGAGCGGTGACGGCGGCCGGACCGGCGGCAGTGGGAACGGCCACGGCAACGGTGGCAACGGTCAGGACGCCGGCGGCGCCGGGAGCAGGCCGGGCAAGCCCGGCGTGACCGTCCCGGCCGTCCCCTCCGTACCCGCCGGCCAGGACGTCCGCCCGACCAGGCCCGAGCGGAACGGGAGCGGACAGGACGAACAGTAGGCCGCGAGGCCCCCGGAACTCCGGGTGGGCGGCGAGCGACTCCCCCCGGGCTCGCCGCCCGCCCGGAACAGCACCACCGCAGGACCAGCAGGAGGCAGTACCACCCGAAGACCCCGGGTGGCCGGTCGGCTCCCCCGTGCCCACCGGCCGCCCGGCCCGGCCCCGGCCGGACCGGTAGGCGCACCCCGGACGCGCCGCCCGGTCCGGCCGGCCCGGAAACGTGCGGCCCGCCCGCCCGCAGTCAGGGCGGGCCGCACCCCTCGTGCCGGCGGCCGGGGGACCGCTGCCCGGTCCCCCGACCGCCACCCTCCGCCCCCGGACGGCCCGTTCGCAGGTGCGGCTATCGTGCACAGGTGCACGAGGCGGCCCGGGACCCCGGGCAGGGCACGTGAGGGGAGCTCCAGGTGATCGGACGGGCGCTGAACGGGCGTTACGAACTCGTCGAGTTGCTCGGCGTCGGCGGGATGGCCACCGTCTGGCGCGGGGTGGACCGGGTGCTGGCCCGTCAGGTGGCCGTCAAGGTCCTCAACGGCGGCCTCGCCGACGACCCGCGCTTCGCCGAGCGCTTCAGCCGCGAGGCCCAGCACGCGGCCATGCTGGCGCACCCGAGGATCGTCATGGTCTTCGACTCGGGGGTGGACCAGGGCACCCCGTTCATCGTCATGGAGCTGGTCAGCGGCCGTTCGCTGGCCGCGCTGCTGGCGGAGCGGCCGGGCCTGCCGGTGGAGCGTGCCGTGGGCATCGCGGCCGCGGTCTGCGAGGCGCTGGCGGTCGCCCACGCGGCCGGGCTGGTGCACCGGGACATCAAGCCCGGGAACATCATGATCACCGACGACGGCGGGGTGAAGGTCGTCGACTTCGGCATCGCCCGGGCCGGCTCCTCCGGCAACCTCACCCAGACCGCGAGCGTGCTCGGCACGGCCGCCTACCTCTCGCCCGAACAGGCCACCGCCTCGCCGTTGGACGGCCGCACCGACCTGTACGCGGTCGGCTGCGTCCTGACCGAGATGCTCACCGGCGCGACCCCGTTCACCGCCGAGACCCCGGTGGCGATCGCCTTCAAGCACGTCAGCGAGCAGCCCCTGCCGCCCTCCGCCCGGCGCCCCGGCCTGCCGCCCGCGCTGGACGCGGCAGTGCTGCGGCTGCTGGCCAAGGACCCGGCCAGCCGCCCCGCCGACGCGACCGCCGCCCGGGCCGAACTCCTGCGCACCGTACCGGGGCTGGTGGTCGGGGACCCGACCGCGGAGCTGCTCGCGGGCGCCGCCGGGGCCGCGGGGGCCGCCACCCAGCTGCTGCCGCCGGTGCCCCGGTTCCCGGCGGCGGACCAGCAGCACACCACCGTGCTGCCGCCCCGGCCGCCGGCCGCCACCTCGGTGATGGCGCCGATCCCCGCCCCGGCGCGGGCGGCCGGGCCCGCGGCTCCGCCGGCCCGCGCCGGCCGCCGGAAGCCGCTGGTGATCGGGGCGTTGGGCGTGGCGGGCCTGGCCGGTGCCGCCGCGCTGGCCCTCACCGCCCTCGACGAGCCGGCCGGCAACGCCGCCGCCGCCGCGCCGGCCGCGGCCACCGCGCCCTCCGCCACCCCCGCCACCGCGGCCCCGCCCGTCCCGAAGGCCTCCGCGACCACGGCCGCCCCGAAGGGCCCGACGGCCTCGGCGGCCCCCGGTACCCCCTCGGCGCTCCCGACCACCGCGGCCCCGACCCAGGCCGTCCCGCGCAACCAGCCCGCCGCGCTGCAGCTCCAGTCCTTCCGGCAGGCCGTCGCCCAGGCCCAGGTCGGCAAGGAGCGGGACAAGCAGGCCGACCTGTTGAGGGTCCTCGACACCACCGCCGCGCGCCTCAACGAGAACAACCCGGACGGGGCCGCCCAGGAGCTCAAGGACGCCCAGAAGGTGGTCAGGGACATGGGCCGGAAGCACGCCGTCGACGGCCCGACCTACGCCAACTGGAACGCCCGCCTCGCCGCGCTGTACGCCACCCTGCACACCGCGGCGGACCTCCAGGACGACTGACGGGCTGCCGGGACAGGCCGGTGCTGACGATCGGTTCCCTCCTCCTCGGTGTCCGCGACATGTCCCGCGCCGTGGCGTTCCGGACGGCCGCCCTCGGCTACGTCCCGCGCGGCGGGCTGGTGGAGGAGGACCGGACGGTCCTCGCCCCCGCCCGGGCGGCGGTGTGCAACTCGCCCTCGGCCTCAGCGAGTCCCCCGTCCAGCGAGAGCCCCGCGTCCACCCGGACCTCTCCGCGGCGGACGCGGCGGAGCAGCTCGCCGAGGTCGAGGGCAACCGCTTCAGCGTGATCGACGCCGACCGCTCCTGAGTGCGGCGCTGTCCGTCCACAGGCTGTGGACGACGCTGTGCATGCCGTGCCGGGTCGTGCCGGGTCGGGCCGCGCGGTGCCGGCTTCCGGGCGGTGGGACGCCGACGGCCCCGCGCGCGGGTGTGCACGCGGGGCCGTCCGGGGTGCGGGGCCGCCCGGGCCGGGCCGTCGGTGGCGGCGGTCGGCGCGGCGGCGATCGGCGCGGCTACCTGGCCGCGGTGACGGGCTTGCGGGCCCGGGTCAGCAGGGAGACGCCGGGCAGGCCCTGGACCGGCAGGTAGCGCTCGGCGGCGATCACCGCGCCGAGCGCCGTGTTGAGCAGCGGCGGCACGTCGTCCAGGTCGCTGCCGGTGCTCTTCTTCCGGCGCCAGGCGGCGGCCGGGCGCAGCAGCACGTTCCAGCTGTCCAGGGTCTCCATGGTGAAGCCGCTGTCGAGTATCACCTCGCGCAGGGTGTCGCGGGTGTAGCGGCGGACGTGGCCGACCGCGACGTCGTGCGCCGACCAGAGCCGCATGTCGCTCGGCACCGCGATGAGCGCCACCCCGCCGGGGCGCAGCACCCGGTGGATCTCGGCCATCGCCTCGCCGTCCTCCTCGATGTGCTCCAGCACGTCGAAGGCGACCACCAGGTCGACGGCGCCGTCGGCGACGGGCAGCCGGCGGGCGTCGGCCCGCAGCACGGCGAGCCCGCGGTCGCGGGCCACCCGGGCGCCCTCCTCCCCGTACTCGACGGCGACCGGCTGCCAGCCGTGCGCCCGCAGGACCCGGGTGTTGCCGCCGCCCGCGGCTCCGATGTCGAGCGCGACGCCGGCCCTGCTGAACTTGGCGAGCTCCCGCGCCAGCAGCGCCCGGCGCTCCTTGTACCACCAGTGCCGGTCCTCGAGCTCGGCGAGCTTGCGTACCTCGTGGCCTTCCACGGGCCCTCCCAGACTCTTCGTCTCCCTGGCCGTGGCGGAACGCACCGTCCGATCGACCGAACACATGAGAATTTCGTGAGCCACTCTACGGGTACCGCACGGTCCCGGATCAAGGCCGCGCACCGACGGATCGCACGCCGCCCGCGTGCGGTCGGCGTCTCCCGTCGGGAGGGGTGACGGCCCGTCAGCTGTCGGCCGGGCGCGGGCCCGCCGGGCTCAGCCGTTCCCCCGGAGCCTGCGCTCCACGGTCCCCCGCGCCGCCCGGGGCGCCGTCCCGGCGGCGGCCGCGAGGAAGACGACGCCGTATCCGATCCGGAGCACCACCCACGCGCGCCCAGCACGCCGTACGTCGTGGCCAAGGCGGTCGGCACCGGGAGGACCAGGAAGGTCGGCCGGACCACCGGCCGCCTGGCCGTTCCCCGCAGCAAGCCGACGATCTTGGCCGGCCGCAGCCGGGTCAGCCCGACCAGCGCCGCTGCGAACAGCAGTCGGCTGACCACCGGCCGCCGCCCGCCGAGCCGCTCCGGCGGCAGCGTGAAGCACCCGGCCGTCAGCAGCGCGGACGCGCCCAGCAGCCGGCAGCAGGCCCTCGGGTCGACGGACGCTGGCGGGTTCCCGGACCTGCCGTTCAGCCTCGCCGCCCCCCGCTCCCGTCCGCCCGCTGCGATCAGCGGAGCCTGGTCGCCCCGGCCGGCCGCGGGTGCCCCGGTTCGTCCAGCAGCTCCAGTACCGCGAGGACGGCGACCAGCCCGAGCGCGAGGCAGAGCGTCACCAGCACCGTCGGGCGGCTCCAGAGCACGAAGGCCAGCGCGGCGAGCGCGACCGCCAGCCAGCCCAGCGGCACCTTGCGGCGGTGGACGAACCGGCCGACCGGCCCGAGCCGCAGCCCGGCCCGTCCGGCCACCGCGCGCACCGCGCCCAGCCCGGCCCGCCAGCCGCCCCGGACGGTGCGGGCCCACCGTCCCGGGCCGACGACCCAGGCGCCGAGCGCCACCAGCAGGCCGAGCGTCACCACCACCCGGACGGCCGATCGCAGGTAGCGCACCAGGGTGTCGTACACCGCCTGGGCGGCGGCCTGGTCGACGTCGGCCGGGAGCCGGTCCAGGTAGACGGCGCGGAAGACGCTCAGCCCGATGCCCAGCAGCAGTGCCCCGCCCGCCATGCCGAGGGCCGTGGCCACCACCGCCCGGCGCCGCCGGGCGGCGAGCAGCACCCCGCCGAGCGCGCAGGCACCGGCCAGCACCGGCACCCGGAGTCCGGCCAGGTCCAGCGCCCGCAGGGCGGTGCGGACCGTGGGCAGGGCGTCGGAGCGCACCAGCGGATAGGAGGTGTGGATCTCCGGGATCCGGGAGGCCAGCGGGATCCCCTGCTCGACCAGGTCGGCCTTCACCCTGGCGACCACCGGGGCGAGGTCGAGCAGCACGGTGTCGTCGCGCACCTCGACGGCGCCGCCGCCCTGTCCGGTCACCATCTTCACGACGGCGGCGTGCGCGTCCCGGTTGACGTCCGTCCACAGGGCCACGAAGGCGTCGCTGTCCACGACCCGCTCGACCTGGGTGCGGATCAGGTCGTCCAGCCCGTTGCCGAGGGCCTGGCCGATGCCGCCCAGCAGGGCGCCGAGCCCGGGCCGGTCCTCCGGGGCGACGCCGTCGAGCAGCGAGTCCAGCGGGAGCTTCTTCACGATCTCGTCGGTCACCCGGTCGGTGACGGCCGCCTGGACCCGGGGGTCCCGGGCCAGCGGGGCGACCGTTGCGAGGTAGCGGTCGGTGTCGCTGATCTCGGACCTCGCCCAGAGCGCGAGGGCGGCGAGCGGGGTGAGCGCGCAGGCCAGCACGACCAGCAGGACGGCGAAGGAGGAGCGCACCCGGTGCCGGGGCGGGCGCCGTGCCGGTCCGGCGGCCAGCCGCCCGGCGAGCCGCGCCTCCCGGGCCTCGACGGCGTCCAGCCGGGCCCGCGGCGCGGCCGGCTCGTCGCCGGAGGCGCCGGGAACGCCGTCGGCAGCGCCGGCGGGCTCGTCGGTCGGCATGCCGGGCTCCGTTCCTCCGTGGGTGCATACCAGGAGACAACGGATCAGATCGGACGGCCAGTCGGGAAGCGCCGGGGTCGGAGCCGTCCGGGAGCGGCGCCGGAACGGCCCGCTCGACGGCCCCGGAACGGCGCAGAGCCCCCGGTGGGATCACCGGGGGCTCTGCGCAGGACGAGGAGGAGGCTCAGGCGGTCGTCTCGGGCCGCTTGGCCTCGGTGCCCTTGGTCACGTTGGTCGGCGTGACGGCCGGGCGGTCGGCGCTCTGCTGGGGAGCGGCGGTGCTCTGCGCGGTGCCGGCGGCGTCCGCGGGGGTGTCGTCCTCGCGCATGGCCTTGGTCTCGGCCTTCAGGATGCGCATGGACTTGCCCAGGCCACGGGCCATCTCGGGCAGCTTCTTCGATCCGAACAGCAGGATGACGACCGCCAGCACCACGAGAATGTGCCAGGGCTCAAGACCGTTCCGCAGCATCCCTGGCCACCGGTCCCTTCTTGTTTGGAGTCATGGCGGGCGCTAGCGCCCGTGCTGGCCAGTATGCCTGGCCCTGACGGCGAACGGATACACCGGTTGGGAAACGCTGGCCAAAAACCGGGTGCCGCTCGAGCGGATCGCGAGTGCTCCGGCGCCCGTCCGGGCCGACGCGGGTGCGGAAGCTCACACCCGCCGACCGCGTCGGTGCGATCAGTAGACGAACGGCACCAGGCGCTTCGACACCCGGCGGTAGCGCGCGTACTCGCTCCCGAAGGCGTCCAGCAGCAGCCGCTCCTCGGCGGCGATCCGCCAGCCGTACGCGGCGAGCAGCAGGGCCGCGACCACCAGGGCGGCTGCCCAGCTGCCGGTGCCCGCCGCGTAGCCGGCCCAGACCAGCAGGCTGCCGGCGTAGCCGGGGTGCCGGATCAGCCGGTACGGGCCGGTGCGCACCAGGCACTGGGCGTCCACGGTGCGCAGCGTGCGGGTGTAGAAGCGGCCCAGGGTGCGCATGCCCCAGGCGCGCAGCGCCAGCCCGGCGGCCACCAGGGCGACCCCGAACCAGCGAGCCCCGTCGGGCAGTTCGCCGACGGCGGCGCGGTCGAGCAGCACCACGGCCGGTACCGACAGGAGGTAGCAGCCGAGCAGCAGCCGGGTCGACCCGCGGTCGCGGCGGTCGGCCTGCCAGGTGCCGACGGCGCGGTCCCCGCGCCGGCGCAGCAGCAGCTCGTAGGCGGCCCAGCAGAGCAGGCCGAGGAGGGAGAGGAGGGCGGGGAGGGACATGCGGGGCTCCCGGAGGTCGGGTCCGAGGTGTGCTTCCACGCTCCTCCCGGCAGCCGGCCCGGGCACGCACCCGGGGGTGGACCGCCGGACGTCCACCCCCGGGTGGAGCCCGGCCGGCACGGCCCCGGACGGCCCGGAGCCCCCGCCCGGGTGGACGGGGGCTCCCGATGACTCGCGTGGGCCGGGCCGGGTCGACCGGCCGGGGTGTCAGGCGGTGGCGGGCTCCGCGGCGGGCTCCGGAGCGGGGGCGGGGGCGGTGGCCGGGAGGTGGCGCATCAGCCGGTAGGCCAGCGCCGCGGCGCCCAGGGCGAAGAGCAGCCCGACCACGGCCGCGACGTGCAGGCCGGCGGTGAAGGCGGTGCGGGCGGTCTCCAGCAGGTCCGCGCCGGCCCTGCCGGGCAGTTGGGCGGCGACGGCGACCGCGCCGCCGAGGGTGTCCTGGGCGGTCCGGGCGGCCTCGTCGGCGAGGCCGCCCGGGAGGGCGCCGTCCAGCCGGTGGCGGTAGACCGCGGCGCCGGCCGCGCCGAGCAGGGCGATGCCGAGGGAGCTGCCGAGCTCGACGGCGGTCTCGGAGGTGGCGGAGGCGGCGCCGGCCTGCTCGACGGGGGCGGCGGAGACGACCATCTCGGCGGTCATCGTCATGGTGCCGACCGTTCCGGCGGCCAGCACGCCGGCCGCGGACAGGATGAGCGCCGGCGGGGAGTGCGGGCCGACCTGGGTCATCGTCGCGAAGCCGGCCGCGCCGACCACGAAGCCGCCGCCCATCAGCACCGCCGGGCGGACCTTCCCGGCCAGCGCCGCGCTGGCCCCGACCGCCGCGCCGACGCCCAGGCTGGGCACCAGCGACCAGAGCGAGGCGGTCAGCGGGCTCATGCCCTTGACCAGCTGGAGGTACTGCGAGGTGAAGAGGGCGAAGCCCATCATCGCGAACATCGCGACGCTGTTGACGCTGATCGCGCCGCTGAAGGCGCGGATCCGGAACAGCCCGAGGTCGAGCAGCGGGGCCGCGGCGGTGCGCTGGCGCCGCACGAAGGCGTCGGCCAGCAGCAGCCCGGCGGCGAGGGCCAGCCCGGGCAGCGGGCTCCAGCCCTCGACGGCGAGCGTCTTGACGCCGTAGACCAGCGGCAGGATCGCGGCCAGCGAGAGCGCGGCGCCGAGCAGGTCGAAGCGGCCGGCGCGGCCGGTGGAGCGGTGTTCGGGGAGCAGGACGGGCGCGGTCAGCAGCACCAGGGCCATCACCGGGACGGCGGGCAGGAAGGCCGCGCCCCACCAGAAGTGCTCCAGCAGCAGGCCGCCGGCGACCGGCCCGAGGGTGGCCCCGGCGGTGAGGACGCCGCCCCAGGCACCGAGCGCGATCTGCCGCTGCCGGGGGTCGTGGAACATGGTGCGGATCAGCGCGAGGGTCGAGGGCATCACGGTGGCCCCGGCGGCGCCGAGCACCGCGCGCGCCGCGATCAGCTGGTCGGCGCCGTGCGACCAGGCGGCCAGCAGCGAGGCCCCCGCGAAGGCGGCCGCGCCGACCACCAGCAGCCGGCGGCGGCCGATCCGGTCTCCCAGCGCGCCCATCGTGATGAGCAGCCCGGCCAGCAGGAACGAGTAGATGTCCATGATCCACAGCTGTTGGGTGCCGCTCGGCGCCAGCGTGGTGGAGATGTAGGGGACGGCGAAGAAGAGCACGCCCATGTCCATGGTGAGGACGAGCGTCGGCAGCAGGAGGACGGCCAGGCCGATCCATTCGCGACGGCCTGCGCGGCCGGTGGGTGCGGTCATGGGGAAGACGGTACGGACGTGTCAGACGCTTGTCTAGTACGGATGTACAAGACGATCGTCCAGAGATTCCGTAGGATCGGCGCATGGGAAACCGCGAAGACCTGATGGCCGGCGCCAAGCGCTGCCTGTACGAGAAGGGCTACGGGCGCACCACGGCCCGTGACATCGCGACCGCCTCCGGTGTCAGCCTGGCCGCGATCGGCTACCACTTCGGCTCGAAGGACGCGCTGCTCAACACGGCGATGATCGAGGCGATCGGGGAGATGGGGGAGGCCCTGGGCGCGGTGGTGGCCGCCGCCAACCGGGTGTCGGACGACCCGCAGGTGCGCTTCGCGGCCGTCTGGGACGGCCTGCGGGACGTCTTCGTCGAGCACCGGGGGCTCTGGGCGGCCCAGTTCGAGGCGCTCGCCCAGGCCGGGCACGCCCCCGAGCTGGCACAGGCCTTCGCGGCGGCGCAGAAGGAGGGCCGGCTCGGCCTCGCCGCCGTCTTCCGGGGGGTGCCCGAGGTGCCGGACACCGAGGAGGAGGTCGCGCTCGGCGGCTTCTACCAGACCCTGCTGGCCGGGTACTGCGCCCAGTGGCTCGCCGCACCCGAACTCGCGCCCGGAGGGCAGGACTTCCTGCGCGGCCTGCGGCTGGTCAGCGACAGCGTGTTCGCCCCGCCCGCCGGCGCGTAGCGGCCGCCGGCCGCTACGCGGTGACGGCGGTCAGCAGCACCACCGAGTCGACGTGCGCCAGCAGCCCGTGCCGTTCCTGCGGGACGGGCTCCAGGCGGCCGGCCGCCAGTTCCAGCCGCCGGCCGGCGATGGTCAGCGAGACCCGGCCGCGCAGCACCTGGACGCTGCCCGCGGTGGGCGGGTTGTGCTCGTCCAGCGCGGTGCCCGCGGTCAGCGCGATCACGGTCTGCCGCAGGACCCCGTCGTGCAGGACGAGGTGGGCGCTGCGTCCGTGCGGGCTCTCGGCCGCCAGGGCGGCGTGCTCCACGGCGAGCTGTTCGAGATCGGGCATCGCGCCTCCTCCTCGCTCCGGGCGCACTCCGTGTGCCCAGGGTCGCGGACGCCCGGGCGCCCCGCACCCGGAGGCGGCCGGCGTCGTCCGGGTGCGGGCGGGAAGCCGCCCGAGGCGAGCAGTCCGAGGTGCAGCCCCCGCCGACAGCCCGCATCGTGGAGGCATGGCGACCAACCAGAGACTCTTCAGCGGGTTCCAGGTCAACCGCACGGTGCTGACCGGCGGCGCGGTGCTCACCGCGATCGGCACGGTGCTCAGTGCGGCCGGGGCGACGATGGTCTGCGTGGCGCTGGTCACGGCGGGCCGCAGCTGGGTGCGCGGCCTGGAGACCCCGCCCACCGCGCTCGCCCAACGGGCCCTGCACGAGGCGCGGGTGGCGTCCACGGCGGGCTGGGAGGCCTGGCGCAGCGAGCACGGCTCGCCCAACTGAGCCGGACGGCGGGGCCTTGCGGGCGGGCCCGTGCGCCGGGCCCTCCCGGAAGGCCCGAACGGCTCTACAGCCCCAGCGACTTGGCGATGATGCTGCGCATGACCTCACTGGTGCCGCCGTAGATCCGGAACACCCGGTTGTCGGTGTAGAGCCGGGCGATCGGGTACTCCAGGATGTAGCCGTAACCGCCGTGCAGCTGGAGGCACTTGTCGATCACGGTGGAGGCCGACTCGGTGCAGAACAGCTTCGCCGCCGCCGCGTCCGCGACGGTCAGCTCGCCGTTCTGGTACAGCTCCAGCGCGCGGTCCACCATCGACTGCTGGGCCATCACCTGGGCCTCGCAGTCGGCCAGGGTGAACTTGGTGTTCTGGAACTCGGCCACCGCCTTGCCGAACACCTTGCGGTCCTTGACGTACTGCACCGCGAACCGCACCGCCGCGGCGGCCGCCGCGTACGCGCTGACGGCGATCGCCAGCCGCTCCTGGACGAGGTTGTGGGTCAGGTAGGAGAAGGCCCGGCCCTCCTCGCCCAGCAGGTTCTCCACCGGCACCCGGACGTCGTCGAACGCCAGCTCGGCGGTGTCCGAGGTGCGCAGGCCGATCTTCTGGAGCTTGCGGCCGACGGTGTAGCCCTCGGAGGAGGTGTCCACGCAGAGGATGGACAGCCCGGCCCGGCGGTTCTCCGGGTCGTACGGGGAGGTGCGGCAGACCACCAGGACGAGGTCGGCCAGCACGCCGCCGGTGATGAAGGTCTTGGCGCCGTTCAGGACGTAGTGGGTGCCGTCCTCGGAGAGCCGCGCGGTGGTGGTGATGCCCGCGAGGTCGGAGCCCGCGCCCGGCTCGGTCATCGCGATGGCGGTCATGATGTCGCCGGAGACGAAGCCGGGCAGCCAGCGCCGCTTCTGCTCCTCGGTGGCGTACTCCAGCAGGTACGGCAGCACCAGCCCGGTGTGCACGCCGGAGGAGCCGAAGCTGACGCCCGCCCGGGCGGTCTCCTCGGCGACCACCGCCTGGTACTTGAACCCGCTCTCGCCCGCCCCGCCGTACTCCTCCGGCACCTCGATGCCGTAGACGCCGAGCGCGCCGAGCTGCCGGTAGAAGTCGCGCGGCGGGTGGCCCTCGGCCTCCCAGCTCTCGTAGACCGGGACGACCTCGTTGGCGATGAAGTCCCGGATGGTCTCCCGGAAGGCCTCGTGGTCCTCGGTGAACACGGTGCGGCGCACGGCGGCGCTCCCTTCGACGGCACCGGCCGGGGCTGCCGGCCGGAGCGGAACGGGCCTGGTGGTGGCCCCACAAGTTAATCCGCGGTAGCTTCGGCTGTCCAGAGTCGACGGGGCGCTGAACGGCTGCCGGGAGCGGGCTCGGCGAGGGGTGAAGTGAATCCTTGCTAGCCTTCCGTCGGCATCGGCGCCGACAGGGGTGCCGCCGTCCCGGGGAGGTGCGCCGTGGGGGTCCGACGGCCGCCGGGGCGGCGCGCCCAGATCCTGGCCGTGGCCGCCGAGCGCTTCCACCGCAGCGGCTACCACCAGGTCTCGATGACCGAGGTTGCCGCCGGCGTCGGCATCACCGCACCCGCGCTCTACCGGCACTTCCGCGGCAAGCCCGAACTCCTCGACCGTGCCGTCCGCGCGGGCCTGGAAGCGCTCGCCGAGGGGCTGCGCCCGGCCCGGACCACCGCCGACCTCGGTGCGGCGCTGGCCGCCGTCGCGGTCGGCCACCGGCCGCTCGGCACCCTGGTGCAGCGCGACGCCCGGCTGCTGCCACCGGCGCGGCGGGCGGCGCTGCGCCGCGAGCTGCGCGCCGACGTGGCCCTGATGGTCGCGGTGCTGCGCGCGGAGAGGCCCGAACTCACGCAGGCGGATGCCGAGTTGCTCTGCTGGTCGGCGCTCTCGGCCTGCGCGGGGCTCTCCTACCAGTCGGCGGCGCCGCAGCCCCGCCGGGCCGAGGCGCTGCTGCGGGAGCTGGTCGCGGCCGTCCTCGCGGTCCGGCCGGGCGGTACGGCGGCGGTGCCGGGGCCCGAGCAGCGGGGCGAGCCCGGGCGGGAGCCGCGCCGGGGCGCCGGTACGGGGCCCG
>NZ_JBISAI010000017.1:30785-177074 GCF_044391605.1 Kitasatospora sp. NPDC018619 | reverse complement strand
TAGCGTTCCGGGACGTCCCGCCAGGACGTGCCGGTCCGCAGCTTCCACACGATCCCGTTCAGCACCAGCCGGTCGTCCGAACGCGGACGACCGGCGACCCCGGAAGCGGGCAGGAACCGCGACAGCACAGCCCACTCGGCATCCGACAGCTCATGACGACGCACCATGACCGACATGATCGCCCATCACTTGATCAGCTTTGAAGACGATCTCTAGGGCGTGTCTGACACGCCCTAACGGTTCCCGCGCCCCGGCCCCGGCCCCTGGACGTCCTCGGCCCACACCCCGAGCCGGCGGGCCAGCCCCGGCACCCGGGCCGGCCCCGGGCTGAGCAGCAGCCGCTCCAGCCGGCGCCCCGGCGCCAGCCAGGCCGGGCTCGGCCGCAGCCGCAGCAGCGCCCGGCCGAGCACCAGCTCGTCCGGGACGGCGCCGTAGCTGCGGCTGTCGCTGTCCACCGGGCGGTTGTCGGAGAGCAGCCACCAGCCCGCGGCCCGGCGCTCAGCGGCCCGCTTCACCACCAGCAGGTCCTGCTGGAAGGGGTGCCGGAAGAGCACCACCGCGCCCGGCCTGATCGGCGCGCCGTAGCGGACCAGCAGCTGGTCGCCCTCGCGCAGGGTCGGGACCATCGACGGCCCCGCCACGTCGACCAGCCCGAACGGCAGCACGCCGCCCCGGCCCGGCCCCCCGGCCCCGGCGCCCTCCCGTCGTGCGCTGCGCACCACGGCTCCTCCTCCCGTCGGCCCCCAGTCTGCCCCACCGGCGGGCCCCGGCCCGATGTCCGGATTGGCCCGGTTCCCGCTCCGTCTTTTGCCCTAGGCCCACCGCCCGGCCGCGAAACCGGGAGGGCGGAAGGGTAATCTCGGGCGCGGGAAGACGATCCAAGGAAGGACTCCCATGTTCTCTCGTCTGTTTGCACCGCGCGCCACCGCCCACGCCCACTGCGACCTGCCCTGCGGCGTCTACGACCCCGCGCAGGCCAAGCTGGAGGCCGAGTCGGTCAAGGCCACCCAGGAGAAGTACCAGGCCAACGAGGACCCGCACTTCCGCGCCCGCGCCATCATCATCAAGGAGCAGCGCGCCGAGGCCGTCAAGCACCACATCTCGGTGCTGTGGAGCGACTACTTCAAGGCCCCGCACTTCGAGAAGTACCCGCAGCTGCACCAGCTGATCAACGACACCCTGAAGGCCGCCTCGGCCGCCAAGGCGTCCACCGACCCGGCCACCGGCCAGGCCCTGCTGGACCTGATCGCCGAGGTCGACAAGATCTTCTGGGAGACCAAGCAGGCCTGAGCCTGACGCGTCGCCACCCGACCGCCCCCGTCCGCACCGCCGGCCGGGGGCGGTCGTGCGTCCACGTCCCGCCCCTCCCGGGTAAGGGTTGCCTGCCCTGAGTGGCTGTTATGCTGCCAGGGCGTCCGAGGGAGAAGTCCGGTGCGAATCCGGCGCTGACCCGCAACGGTGAGCACGGCCCGTACCGTCCGTACGGCCGCGCCAGCCCGATCGCCCCCGGCCGCGGACCTCCCGACGACTCGCCGTGGACTGCGAGGGGGACGGCGCCCCGGCACGCTCCGGCCCGCGCCCGCCCCGGCGCACCCGCGGCCGAAGGCAAGGCGCATCCGTGAACCGCGCACCCGCGAACCGTGCAGCCGGCCCGCCCGGCCGCCGCATACCCGTCGTGCCGCTCGCCGTCGGCCTCGCCGCCGTCCTGCTGCTGTCCCTGGTCTGCGGGGTCGCCCTGGGCTCCTCCGGGATCGGCCTGCCCCGGGTGCTGCGGCTCCTGGGCGCGGGGCTGACGGGCGGTCGGCTGGACGCGGACGAGGCCGCCGCGTACGCGATCGTCTGGGAGATCCGGCTGCCGCGCACCGTGCTGGCCGCCGTGGTCGGCGCCGGACTGGCCGCCTGCGGCGTCGCCGTCCAGGCCCTGGTGCGCAACGCGCTGGCCGACCCGTTCGTCCTCGGCATCTCCTCCGGCGCGGCCGTCGGCGCCAACGCCGTGATGATCTTCGGCGCCTTCGCCTCGCTCGGCGTGTGGGCGGTCTCCGCCTCCGCCTTCGGCTCCGCGCTGGCCGCCATGGCCCTGGTCTACGTCGCCGCCCGCACCGTGTACGGGCTCACCCCGCTGCGCCTGGTGCTCACCGGCACCGCCCTGTCCTACGGCTTCTCCGCCGCCACCACCCTGATGGTCTTCACCGCCGACCGCGGCGAGGCCGCCCGGGACGTCATGATGTGGCTGCTCGGCAGCCTCGGCGGCGCCACCTGGGGCAAGGTGCCGATCGCCGCCGTCACGGTGCTGGCCGGCCTCGGCTACCTGGTCTGCGCCGCCGGGCGGCTGGACGCCCTCGCGATGGGCGACGAGACCTCCGCCTCGCTCGGCGTGGACCCGGACCGGCTGCGCCGCGAGCTGTTCGTGGTGACCGCCGCCGTGACCGGCACCGTGGTCGCGGTCAGCGGGGCGATCGGCTTCGTCGGGCTGCTGATGCCGCACGTGGCGCGGATGCTGGTGGGCGCCGGGCACCGCCGGGTGCTGGTGGTCGCGCCGCTGGCCGGGGCGCTGCTGCTGGTCTGGGTGGACATCGCCTCGCGCACCCTGCTGGCGCCCGCCGAGCTGCCCGTCGGGGTGTTCACCGCGGTGCTCGGGGTGCCCGCCTTCCTGGTGATGATGCGCCGCCGCGGCCAGGCGTTCGGAGGAGCCCGATGAGCGGGACGACCGGAATGACGGAGGCGACCGGGGTGGCCGGGGCCGAGGACCTCGCGGTCGACGCCGTCTCGGTGGAGCTGGCCGGCACCCGGCTGGTCCACGAGGTGAGCCTGGCGGCCGCCGCCGGGCAGGTGGTCGGGCTGGTCGGCCCGAACGGCAGCGGCAAGTCGACCCTGCTGCGCTGCGTCTACCGGGTGCTGGCGCCGGCCGGCGGCGCGGTCCGGCTGGCCGGCGACGACCTGCACGCCCTCACCGCCCGCGAGAGCGCCCGCCGGGTGGCCGCGCTGACCCAGGAGCACTCCGCCGAGTTCGACTTCACCGTCGCCGAGGTGGTCGCGATGGGCCGGCTGCCGCACCGCCGCGGCTTCGGCGCCCCCGCCGAGGGGGACGCCGAACGCTGCGCCGAGGCGCTGCGCAAGGTCCGCGCCGGGCACCTCGCCGAGCGGGGCTTCCTGAGCCTGTCCGGCGGCGAGAAGCAGCGGGTGCTGTTCGCCCGCGCCCTGGTCCAGGAGCCGCGGCTGCTGGTGCTGGACGAACCCACCAACCACCTGGACATCGCGCACCAGTTGGAGGTGCTGGCACTCGCCCGCGGGGCCGGTCCGACGGTGCTCACCGCGCTGCACGACCTCAACCTGGCGGCCGGCCACTGCGACCGGCTGTACGTGCTGCGGGCGGGCCGGATCGTCGCCTCCGGCCCGCCCCACGAGGTGCTCCGACCCGCCCTGCTGGCCGAGGTGTTCGGCGTCCGGGCCACCCCGGTCCGGCACCCGGCGACCGGCGCCCTCCAGCTGCTGTTCGACCGCCTCGACCCCTCCTCCTGACCAGCCCGCCCTCCCCTTCCAGAGGAACCACCGTGCGCACCAAGGCCGTTGCCGCCGCCGCCCTGCTCGCCCTCGGACTCACCGCCTGCGGTGCCGAGATCGCCCCGAAGGAGGCCGCCACCGCCTCCGCCCACTACCCGGTGACGGTGGACAACTGCGGCCAGCGGCTCACCTTCGCGCAGAAGCCCGCCCGGGTGGTGACCAACGACGTCAACATCACCGAGCTGATGCTCTCCCTCGGCCTCGCCGACCGGATGGCCGGCTACGTGATGCCGGACGACAAGGGGAAGGTCGACGCGGTGGCGTGGAAGGACGGCTACCAGCAGACCACCTGGCTCTCCAGGAAGGTCCTCACCAAGGAGATCGCCCTGGACGCCGGGGCCGACCTGGTCTTCGCCGGCTGGCACTACGGCTTCGACGAGGGCAGCGGCATCACCCCGCAGGCCTTCAAGGCGCTCGGCATCGACTCCTACGTGCTCAGCGAGTCCTGCCGCAGCGGCCGGGGCGGCGAGCGCGGCGTGATGGACCCGCTGGAGGCGCTCTACACCGACCTCGCCAACCTCGGCGAGATCTTCGACGTCAGGGACCGCGCCGACCGGCTGGTCGCCGACTTCAAGGCACAGATCGCCGCCGTCCCGCCGGCCGGTCACCGCCCGTCCGTCTTCCTGTACGACCGGGGGCAGGACAAGCCGTACACCGCCGGGAAGTTCGCCGCCGCCCACGAGATCATCGCCAAGGCCGGCGGAACCAACATCATGGGCGACCTCGCCGACAGCTGGGTCACGGCCGGCTGGGAGAGCGTCGTCCAGCGCGACCCCGAGGTGATCGTGATCAACGACTACGCGTCGCCCGGGGCCGAGGAGAAGCGGCAGTTCCTCAGGGCCTTCCCGCCGCTGGCCGGCGTCTCCGCGATCAGGAACGACCGGATCTTCGTCATGGACTACGTCGACCTGGTGGAGAGCCCGCGCAACCCGGCCGCGATCAGCGCGCTGGCCGCCTACCTGCGCACCGTGCCCGCCCGCTGACCGCCGCCGGACGGAGCCCCGCCGGGCGGGGACGGCCGGGCGTACGCTCAAGGTACGAGCCGACGGAACCGACCGGAGGAGCGAGACCATGACCGCCACGGCCCCCGCCGCCTTCGACACCCGCGCCCTGCGCGAGGGGATCGAACGCCGCGACGCCGACGCCCTCCTGGCGCTCTACGCCGAGGACGCCGAACTGCGCGTGGTCGATCGCAGGACCCAGCCGAGCCACCCCCTGGTGATGCACGGGCGGGACGAGATCGGCGCCATGCTGGACGACGTCTACAGCCGCGAGACGACCCACACGCTGGAACAGGTGGTGGTCCAGGGCGACCACGTCGCGTTCCTGGAGTCCTGCCGCTACCCGGACGGCGTCCGGGTGCTGATGTCCTCGATGGCCGACCTGCGGGACGGCCGGATCGTCGACCAGACCTCCGTCCAGGCCTGGGACGAGACCGGTCCCGAGCAGTAGGCTCACAGGCATGATCCGCACCGCCGTCGCCAGCGACGTCCCCGTCATCCACGCCATGGTCCGCGAACTCGCGGAGTACGAGAAGGCCCTGCACGAGGCGAAGGCCACCGAGGAGCAGCTGCACGAGGCCCTCTTCGGCGCGAACCCGGCCCTGTTCGGGCTGATCGCCGAGGACGACGCCACCGGCGAGCCGGTCGGCTTCGCGGTCTGGTTCCGCAACTTCTCGACCTGGCGCGGCACCCACGGGATCTACCTGGAGGACCTGTACGTCCGCCCCCAGGCGCGCGGCGGCGGCCACGGCAAGGCGCTGCTGCTGGAACTGGCCCGGATCGCCGTCGAGCGCGGCTACTCCCGGGTCGAGTGGTCGGTCCTGGACTGGAACCAGCCCTCGATCGACTTCTACAAGTCGATCGGCGCGGTGCCGCTCGACGAGTGGACGGTGTACCGGCTCACCGACGAGGCGCTGGCCGCCGCCGGACGGCGCTGAACGGCTCCGTGGAGCCCGGAGAAAGGGTCTGCCACCCTGCGTCGCAATGCCTTACCATGAGTAACTCCCGAACCGGGGTGCGGAAGGCAGCGCGATGGCGGATCCGCGACGCCGGACCCCTTCCAGGGGTAGCAAGCGGTAACAAGCGGGGTACCAGGAAAGCACAGCGCGTCACCCAGGAGGCAAGGGTGTCCCAGATCGACGGCGATCTCGGTGTTCAGGACTTCGTGGAGGTCCGGCTGCCCGCAGCGGGGGCCTACCTCTCCGTCCTGCGAACAGCGACGGCCGGGCTCGCGGCCCGGCTGGACTTCACGCTCGACGAGATCGAGGATCTGCGGATCGCGGTCGACGAGGCCTGCGCCATCCTGCTCCAGCAGGCGGTGCCCGGCTCCGTGCTCTCCTGCGAGTTCCGGTTGGTCGGCGACTCGTTGAAGGTCACCGTCGCCGCCCCGACCACCGACGGCAAGGCCCCCGAGCGGGACACCTTCGCCTGGACGGTGCTCTCCGCGCTGGCCGGCGAGGTCGACTCCTCGGTCGGCGAGGACAAGACCGTGTCGATCAGCCTGCACAAGAAGCGCGGCGGCTCCCCCGCCCACTAGCCGGGCGCCGGAGCGAACCGCACGACCGAGCAGCACCGAGCAGCACCCGCGCAAGGGCCGTCCGCAGCTCCCCGCCCCGGGGGCCGGCGGACGGCTCCCGGTACCGCCCCCCGGGGCGGTACGACCAACGAGACGATTCCGGGGCCGCCGGCCCCGGTGCTCCCGGAACGGAACGGGGGAATGGCCGTGAGTGATCTGGACCGTACCGGCCTCGCGACGGCGGGACCTGCCGTACCGACCCAGGCGAGCGTTCCCGGCCTCGCCGCCAACGACGAAGCGCACCCGAAGGACGCCCAGCGGATGAGCCACCCCACCGAGCCGACGTCCGAGCCGACGCCTGCCTCCGTGCCCCCGCCGGACCCGGCGGCGGAGACGGACCCGGCGGTCGAGGCCGAGCTGCACGGCGCCGTGCCCGCCCAGGGCTCGCACCGCACCGGCGCCCCGGACCGGGAGGCCGCCCGCGCGCTGTTCGTCCGGCTGTCCGCGCTGCCCGAGGGCTCCCCCGAGCGGGTCGAGCTGCGCAACCAGCTGGTGCGGATGCACATCCCGCTGGTCGAGCACCTGGCCCGGCGCTTCCGCAACCGCGGCGAGCCGCTGGACGACCTGACGCAGGTCGCCACCATCGGGCTGATCAAGTCGGTGGACCGCTTCGACCACGAGCGCGGGGTGGAGTTCTCCACCTACGCGACGCCGACCATCGTCGGGGAGATCAAGCGGCACTTCCGCGACAAGGGCTGGGCGGTGCGCGTCCCGCGCCGGCTCCAGGAGCTGCGGCTGTCGCTCACCACGGCGACCAGCGAGCTCTCCCAGCGGCACGGCCGCTCCCCCACGGTGCACGAGCTGGCCGAGCACCTGGGGATCTCCGAGGAGGACGTCCTGGAGGGCCTGGAGTCCGCCAACGCGTACTCCACGCTCTCCCTGGACGTGCCGGACAGCGACGACGAGTCGCCGGCCGTCGCGGACACCCTGGGCGCGACGGACGAGGCGCTGGAGGGCGTCGAGTACCGCGAGTCGCTCAAACCGCTGCTGGCCCAACTGCCGCCCCGGGAGCAGAAGATCCTGGTGCTGCGGTTCTTCCGGAACATGACCCAGTCGCAGATCGCCGCCGAGGTGGGGATCTCCCAGATGCACGTGTCCCGGCTGCTGGCCCGGACGTTGGCGCAGCTGCGGGAGAAGCTCCTGGTGGAGGAGTAGGACTGACGGCCGCTCAGCCCCGCGCGGGCCCGGGCGGCCGTACCGCGTCCCGCACGGCCGCCGGCCCTGTGCGGCCCCCGGCGTCAGCTCCCGGAGGGGCCGTACAGGGCCGCCGTCGACTTCGGGTTCAGCAGGCAGCCGATGCCCACCAGGCCGAGCAGGCCGACCAGCACGCCGACCGCGACCATCCCGCCGCCGATCTGGATCATGTAGTACCCGACCGGCAGGCAGATCGAGTTGGTCAGCACCGCCGGGCTGCGGCCCCAGCGGCGCTCCTTGAGCAGCGCGCGGGCCGCCAGCACCGGCAACACGCCGAGCAGCACGATGACGGCTCCGCCGAACTCGTTCAGCGCGAGCTGCTTGGACTGGCCGGACAGCGCGGCCACCATGTCCCAGACGCCGACGACGGCCAGCGCGGCCCCCTCCAGGGCCGTGAGGGCGGCGCCCAGGGTCAGGGAGGCCGGACGGGCGGAGCCGGCGGCGGTTGCGGAGGCGGGGGTTTCTGCGGTCACTCCAGCAGGGTAGCCGCCGGTTCATCCGTACCGACCCGTAGGCTTTCCCCATGCGCGCTCTCCTGGTCGTGAACCACAAGGCCACCACCACCAGTGGCCGGACCAGGGACGTCCTGATCCACGCCCTGCGCAGCGACCTCAAGCTGGAGGTCGCCGAGACCCAGTACCGGGGCCACGCGCGCGACCTGGCCCGCGAGGCGGCGGAGGACGGCACGGTCGACCTGGTGGTGGCGCTGGGCGGGGACGGCACCGTCAACGAGGTGGTGAACGGGCTGCTGGCGCACGGCCCGGGCGAGCGGGTCCCGCGACTGGCCGTGGTGCCGGGCGGTTCGACCAACGTGTTCGCCCGCGCGCTGGGCCTGCCCAACGACCCGGTGGAGGCCACCGGCGCCCTGCTGCACGCGCTGGAGCAGGGCCGGGAGCGGCCGATCGGGCTGGGCAAGGCGATGACCGACGGACTGCCGGACCGCTGGTTCACCTTCACCGCCGGCCTCGGCTTCGACGCCGGGGTGGTGGGCCGGGTCGAGGAGCAGCGGCGGGCCGGGCGCAAGTCCACCCACGCGCTCTACGTCGGCCAGGCCCTGCGGCACTACTTCACCCAGCGTGAGCAGCGCCGGTCCGGCCCGGTCTGCCTGGAGCTGCCGGGCCGGACACGGGTTCCGGGCCTGGTGCTGTCGATAGTCAGCAACACCTCGCCCTGGACCTTCCTCGGCAACCGTCCGGTCTACCCCTCGCCCCTCGCCTCCTTCGACACGGACCTGGACGTCTTCGGCATCACCCGGATGACGGCGTTCGGCACCGCTCGAACGGTCCGTCAGATCCTGCGGTCGTACACGACTTCGAGTGACGGCACCCCTCCTGCGGGCCCTTCCGGGAAGCACGTCGTCTCCTATCACGACGTCAGACACTTCACCTTGGTTTCGGAGGAACCGGCCCCGTTCCAGGTCGACGGGGACCATCTTGGAGACCGGAGTCGCGTCAGTTTCACAGGCGTACGGCGGGCACTGCGTGTGATTGTGTGACTGGAAGGGGGGTTCCCCCTTCTTCTCGAACGCACAAGCCCCCTTCACTCCATAGAAGTACTGGCTGTGAGCTAGGCGACACCGAAGAATCCAAAATTCCTCCCCGAAGGGGGTTGTATCCGAGCCCGAGGTTTGCGAACCTCTACATGGCGATCGGGACACATCGCAGCGACGGCAACTCCGGAACCACAGGAGCGCCGACCGCGGGGCGTCCCTCGAATCGCCGAATCCCCCCCAGCACAGACCTCACGGGCCCGACGGGCCTCTGGTCTCTTTTGCTGTTGCGGGATTCGTGAAAGCGTTCACATTCACAAGCCATTCGATTATGCCGATCGGGCCACCCCCCGCGGCAGGAGGAGTTGGACGACCATGGACTGGCGCCACCGCGCTGTCTGCCGCGAAGAGGACCCGGAGCTGTTCTTCCCGATCGGGAACACCGGTCCTGCTCTGCTGCAGATCGAGGAAGCCAAGGCCGTGTGCCGCCGCTGTCCGGTGATGGAGCAGTGCCTCCAGTGGGCGCTCGAGACCGGCCAGGACGCCGGCGTCTGGGGCGGTATGAGCGAGGACGAGCGCCGCGCGATGAAGCGCCGTGCCGCCCGCAACCGCGCCCGCACCGCCTGATCGCCCGGCGATCACACGCCGTAGCACCAGCAGTAACCGCCGTACCGATCGACACACGATCAAAGGCTTCCCTGCACCTCCTGGTGAAGCCTTCCGCACCAAGGACCTCGCCCAGCCAGGTCCCGCGACACCGGACCAGCCCAGCCACTTGATACTGTTCACTTAGAGCAATATTGTGGAGCTGTGGCGCTCACCGTGTGCAACGCACCGGCGAGGTGTCGCACCACCCAGAGCCCCCGCTCCGGCCGACTCCCCCCGACGGCCGGAACGGGTTGAGAGGCCCTGTCGACCCACCCCCCCCCGGTCGACAGGGCCTCGTTTCTGTTCTCCCGGGCGCACCCGGCCCCGCGACCGGTCCCGCAGTCGGCCCAGCTACCGTCCCGCAGTCGGCCCCCGCGCTCCGGCGTGCGGATGCGCACCCCCGGCGCTCCCGCCGGGTGCACGCCCCCGCCGTGCACCCGCACGCGTGGCCGCACCCCTTCGCGTCCGGTCGCACCCTTCGGCGGCGGGCTCCCCGGCGGCGGCTCAGCGGACCGGGATCTCCAGGATCACCTTCGTCCCGCCGTTCGGGCCGGCCACCATGTCGAAGGTGCCGCCCAGCTCGCCGGTGGCCAGCGTCCGGACGATCTGCAGCCCGAGGTTGCCGGCCGTCTTCGGGTCGAACCCCTCCGGCATCCCGCGGCCGTCGTCCTGCACCGTGATCAGCAGGTACTCCTCCGGCCGGGCGCCGCCGTTCCAGCTGTCCGACCAGCCCGTGCCGGTCGCCGGGGCCCGCCCGCGCAGCGCGCTGACCTCCAGGTTCCCGGAGGCGGACGGCCCGAACGCGTGCTCCAGGGCGTTCTGCAGCAGTTCGGTCAGCACCATCGACAGCGGGGTGGCCACCTCGGCGGACAGGATGCCGAAGCTGCCGGAGCGGCGGGTCGCCACCCGGCCGTCCTGGGACAGCTCCATCACCATCGCGAGGACCCGGTCGGCGATCTCGTCGAAGGCCACCTGCTCGTCCAGCGCCTGGGAGAGCGTCTCGTGGACGATCGCGATCGAGCCGACCCGGCGCACCGCCTCGTCCAGCGCGGCCCGGCCGGACTCCGACTCCATCCGGCGGGACTGCAGCCGCAGCAGGGCGGCGACGGTCTGGAGGTTGTTCTTCACCCGGTGGTGGATCTCCCGGATGGTGGCGTCCTTGGTCATCAGCTCGCGGTCACGGCGGCGCAGCTCGGTGACGTCCCGGCACAGCACCAGCGAGCCGGTCAGGGTGCCCTTGGGCTTGAGCGGGATCGCCCGCAGCGTCACCACGCCGCCCTGGGCCTCCACCTCGGTCTGCCGGGGCGCCCAGCCGCTCGCCAGCTTCACCAGCGCCTCGTGGACGGCCGAGCGGGACGGCGGGGCGAGGTCGGCGGTGGCCCGGCCCAGGTGGCTGCCGACCAGGTCGGTGGTGAGGCCGAGCCGGTGGTAGGCGGAGAGGGCGTTGGGGCTGGCGTAGGTGACGATGCCGTCCGCGTCCAGCCGGATCAGGCCGTCGCCGACCCGGGGGGCCGCGTCCATGTCGGCCTGTTCGACGCCGGGGTAGGGGAAGGAGCCGGCCGCGATCATCTGGGCCAGGTCGGAGGCGCTCTGGAGGTAGGTGAGCTCCAGCCGGCTCGGGGTGCGCACGGTCAGCAGGTTGGTGTTGCGGGCGATCACCCCCAGCACCTTGCCCTCGCGCCGGACGGGGATCGACTCGACCCGGACCGGGACCTCCTCGCGCCACTCCGGGTCTCCCTCGCGCACGATCCGGCCCTCGTCGAAGGCGGCGTCCAGCAGCGGGCGGCGGCCGCGCGGGACGAGGTGGCCGACCATGTCGTCCTGGTAGGAGGTGGGCCCGGTGTTGGGCCGCATCTGCGCCACCGAGACGTAGCGGATGCCGTCCCAGGTGGGGATCCACAGCACCAGGTCGGCGAAGGAGAGGTCGGAGAGCAGCTGCCACTCCGAGACCAGGTGGTGGAGCCATTCCACATCGGCCCCGGTGAGGGTGGTGTGGCGGCGGACGAGTTCGTTCAGCGAGGGCACATGGCGAGGGTAGCGCCGCCGGTCCGGGCGGGGCGCGGCGGCCGTCCTCCCCCGGGCTCCCCCGGTCGCCGCCGGTGCCGGGGAGCCGGCCCACCCCCCCTGAGGTTGTTTAGACCAATTTGCCGAGAGGCCTGGACAACCGAGATTGGTCTAGTCCACAATGAAAGGGCACCAAGGAGAGGCCCCCGCGCAACTGCCCTGACCGCGCGCGGCCCCTCCTCGGTCGGACGCCGCCGAACGAGGACCCCGCACAGTCCTCGATCGGCCCGGTGCCCGACGACAGCTCCGGGCTGCGGTGCCGCACGGGTTGAGGGTCCCGTGTCGGCGCCGTGGCCCGTAGTGTTTTCCGCCCCCGTCCTGCTCCCCCTGAACCACGTTTCCGCCGCTCAACGCGCCGGCCCCCGGTCCACAAGCCCGTGGACCGGGGGCCGACCCGTCGAACGGGGCGGCGGGGCCGCGCCCCGGCGCCGACCGGCCGCGCCCTACCGCGTCTCGGTGACCTTGGCCAGGGCGCGCGGGGCGTCCGGGTCCTGGCCACGGGCGATGGTGACCTCGTAGGCCAGCAGCTGGAGCGGCAGGATCTCCAGGATCGGCTGCACCTCCTCGGGCACGCCGGCCGGCAGCGCGAAGCCCGCCGAGGCGGCGTCCACCTGCTCCTGGCGGCCGACCACCACCAGGTCCGCGCCGCGCCCGCGCAGCCGGTCCAGCACCGGCTGGAGGGCCTCCCCGCCCTTGCCGTCCGGGACGATCGCGATCACCGGCGAGACGTTGTCCACCATGGCCAGCGGGCCGTGCAGCAGGTCCGCGCCGGAGAACGGGGTGGCCGGGATGTAGGTGGTCTCCATCAGCTTGAGCGCCGCCTCGCGGGCGGTCGGGTAGCCGTAGCCGCGCGAGGTGATCACCAGCCGCTGGGCGAACCGGTAGCGCTCGGCCAGCGCCCTCACCTCGGCCCGGCGGGCCAGCACCCCGGCCGCCAGGCCCGGCAGCTCCCGGGCGGCGGCGCCGTCGCCCCCGCGCAGGCCCTCGACCAGCAGGTAGAGCGCCAGCAGCTCGGCGGTGTAGGTCTTGGTGGCCGGCAGCGCCTTCTCCGGGCCGGCCAGCACGTCGATGTGGAACTCGGAGACCTCCGCGAGCGGCGAGGCGGCGTTGTTGGTCACCGCGAGGGTGATCGCGCCGGCCTCGCGGGCGGCCTTGGTGGAGGCCACCAGGTCGGGCGAGCCGCCGGACTGGCTCACGGTGACGACCAGCACGTCGGTGAGGTCCGGCTTGGCGCCGTACGCGGTGATGGTGGACATCGAGGTCAGCCCGGCCGGCTTGCCGAGCAGGATCTCGACCAGGTACTTGGCGTAGAGCGCGGCGTTGTCGGACGTGCCGCGCGCGGTGAGCAGGACGAAGCGCGGCCCCCGGGCGGCGATCTGCGCGGCGACCTCGCGGATCCTCGGGGCACCCTCGTCGAGGATGCGCTGGAGGACGGCCGGCTGCTCGGCCATCTCCGCCGCCATGATCCGGCCGGGAACGGTCTGCGGGTCGGACATCTGGGTCTGCCTCCGATGAGACGGTTCGACCCCGCGCGGGCGGCTGCCCGGCGGGGACCTCCACGGCGGCGAGTCCGCACACTCGCTGCGGTCCTTCGTCCGGCAATCCTACGGGCGCGCCCGCGGCCGGGCACCTCCGTCCGCACGCCCGCGCGCCCCCGGCGGGCGCCGCTGGTACGCCCCCGCGCGGACGGTCGGGGCGTACCGGCGGCGCGCGCGACGGAGGGTCAGGACGCCTTGTTGATCAGCTGGTCGATCGCGGCGTCGGCCTCCTTGGTGGCCTGGTCCACCGACTTGCCCTTGAGGATCGAGGCCAGCATGTCCGGGATGATCTTCTGCTTCTCGACCGCGCCCCAGCCGGGGGCCAGCGGGGTGAACCAGGCGTCCGGGACGGCGTTGGCCGCGGCGGCGGTGGTCGGCTTGTTCTTCAGCGGGTTCAGCTGGGTGAGGTTGTTCGGCAGGATGTCCTTGTCGGCCAGCGCCTGCTGGGACTTGCCGCTGGTGAACATCCGGATCCAGTCGGTGGCCGGCGCCACCTGCTGGGACTTGGCGGTGACGGCGAGGTCGGAGCCGCCGATGAAGGTCGGCAGCGGCTTGCCGTCCGGGCCGGGCATGGTGGCCACCTTGACGGCGTCCTTGAGGCTCGGGTCGCCGGTGACCGGCGCGGTGACGCTGGCCGCCTCGTAGCCGTTGCCGTAGAAGGACGCGGCGTGCCCGCGGGCCATCGCCTCGAACTGGTTCTGCTCGTTCACCGTCAGGTCGCCCTTGTTGTACTTGCGCACCAGGTCGACGAAGTGGCTGACGCCCTGCTGGGACTTGGGGTCGTGCAGGGTGCCGTGCCAGTTGCCGGAGCCGTCGAACTTGGCGATGCCGCCGCCGTACGCCGCCACGTAGCTCATCGCGGCGTACCAGTAGGGCCCGGGCAGGTAGAGCGCGGAGAAGGTCCGGTCCGCCTTGTTCCGGTCCGCGACCTTGTCCAGCGCGGCCAGCAGGTCCGCCTCGGTCTTCGGGAAGTCGGCGCTGCCGGTGGCCTGCTGGAAGGCGGCGGAGTTGTAGATCGCGACCCGGGCGCCCGCGTAGTACGGCACGCACCAGAGCTTGTCCTGGTAGGTGCAGGTGTTGGCGAGCGCCTTGATCCAGCTGTCGGAGTTGTCGAAGGTGCCGCGGTCCACCGGGGCCAGCGCGCCGGAGAGCACGTACTTCATGGTCTCGGTGTTGCCCAGCTCCACCACGTCGGGGGCGCTGCCGTCGGCGATGGCCTTGTCGAGCTTGCCCACCTTGTCGGCCCACCCCTGGTAGACCAGCTTGAGGCTGACGTTCGGGTACTTCGTCGCGAACTCGTCGTTGACCCGCTGGACGAGGTCCGGCCAGTTCTTCTGGGCGTCGTCCATCAGCCAGACGGTCACGGTGCCGCCGGCGGCCTTCGGGTCCGCGGAGCCGCTCGCGCCGTCGCCCGCGGGCTTCGCGGTCGAGGAACAGGCCGTCAGACCGACCGCCAGTGCCATGGTCCCGAGCGCCGAGATGAGCTGACGCTTCTTCACGCCGTCCTCCGAGGGTGTAGAGCCGTGTTGCCCGCCGGCAGCGTGATTGGCGCCCGCGGCGGAGAGTCCGGACAGGGGGCGGCGAAGAGCTTCGGGGAGGGCCGATACCACATCCGGCGAGGTTGAATCTCGAACCGGATGACTGGACTCTGGCCTAGACCATAGGTGGTGTCAACGATCAAAAGCCTTACTTGGGACGGCCGTTGCAGAGCTGTTGTACCGCGTGGCCGCCAGTCGCCGTTCCGTCACCCTAAGTAG
The DNA here is from genome assembly GCF_044391605.1 of Kitasatospora sp. NPDC018619. NCBI lineage: Bacteria > Bacillati > Actinomycetota > Actinomycetes > Kitasatosporales > Streptomycetaceae > Kitasatospora > Kitasatospora sp. NPDC018619. The sequence goes on along the minus strand of NZ_JBISAI010000017.1, from coordinate 162,246 downwards.
GTCTTAAGGTGGATTTAAGCCCCTCTTGAGGGAACACGGTCACCTGACGGGCACTGGGGGCCGACCCCGGGGAAACGGGACGGGCCCGCCATGCGACATGCGCATGACGGGCCCGTCGGCCGACGTCACCGGACCGGGCCGGCGGCGTCTCGTCGATCGTTTCAGCCGACCGCTCCCGGCTGTCCGGTGAGGACCTCCACCGCCGCCAGTCCGCAGACCCGGGCGGCGCCGTGGGTGGCGATGTGGAGCGCGCCGACCGGCTCGGACTGGGGCAGGCCCATCTCCACCACGGCGGCGTCCGGCCGGGCCGCCACCAGGCGGCCCAGCGCGGCGGCCATCCAGGCGTGCCGGTGCGCGTCCCGGACCACCAGCACCAGGCTGCGGCCCTCGGCGCCGGCCAGCAGCTCGGCGACCAGCGCCTCCAGCAGCTCCGGCGCGGCCTCGGCCGCCGACACCTCCCGGGTGCGGGTGCCGGGGAAGCGGTCGGCCAGCATGCCGGCCACGCCCCACGGGGTGACGTCGCCGACCGCGATGTTCGGCTCGTCCGAGAAGGAGGCCACGTACGGGCGCTCGCTCACCGGCGGCACCGCCAGGCCCGGCGCCCGGACCACCCTGAGCGCCCGGCGCGCGGCCCGCAGGCCGACCGCGAGGTCCGGCTCGGCCCGCTCGCCCTGGGCCGCGATCCGGCCCCAGCTGCCCAGCGCCCGGACCCGCTCGGCGGCGTCCGCCAGCCGCTCCTCGGCCAGCGTGCCGGCGCGCACGCCCGCCACGATGGCGTCGCGCAGCATCAGCACGGTCTCCTCGTCGGCGAGCCCGCCGCCGACGCAGATCGCGTCCGCGCCGGCCGCCAGGGCCAGCACGGTGCCCGTGCCCATCCCGAAGGTGTCGGCGATGGCGCCCATCTCGATCGCGTCGCTGACGATCAGGCCCTGGTAGCCGAGGCCGCCGTCGGCCGGGGCCGCGCGCAGCAGGTCGCGCAGCACGGACGGGCTCAGGGTGGCCGGCAGCTTCGGGTCCAGCGCCGGGATCATGATGTGGGCGGTCATCACGGCCTTGGTGCCGGCCGCGATCGCCGCCTGGAACGGGATCAGGTCGCGGGCCCGCAGCACGTCCAGGTCGACGTCGATGACCGGCAGGCCGTGGTGCGAGTCCACCGCGGTGTCGCCGTGGCCGGGGAAGTGCTTGGAGCAGGCGGCCACGCCGGCCGACTGGAGGCCCTCCACCCAGGCGGCGGTGTGCCGGGCGCACAGCTCCGGGTCGGCACCGAAGGAGCGGACGCCGATCACCGGGTTGCGCGGGTTGGAGTTGACGTCCGCGGTGGGCGCCCAGTTGTAGTTGACGCCGGCCGCGGCCAGCGCCCGGCCCAGCTCGCGGGCGACGTCCCGGGTCAGCGCCGGGTCGTCGATCGCGCCGAGCGCGAGGTTGCCCGGCCAGGACGAGCCGGAGCCCGCCTCCAGCCGGGTGACGTCGCCGCTCTCCTCGTCGATGGCGATCAGCAGGTCGGGGTTCTCGGCGCGCAGCGCCCGGGTGAGCGCGGACAGCTGGTCGAGGTCGACCACGTTGCGGTCGAACAGCGCGACCGAGCCGAGGCCGGCCGCGAGGTGCCGGCGCAGCCACTCCGGCGGCTCGGTGCCGACGAAGCCGGGCTGGAGGACGGTCAGGGCGTCACGGTGCAGCTGGTCGCTGTCCGGCACGGTGGGAACGAGGATGCTCACGTGGACTCAGCCCTTCACGGCGCCGTCGGTCAGACCACCGACCGCCTTGCGCTGGAGGAAGACGAACAGGATCAGCACGGGAATGGCGAACAGCGTGGACGCGGCCATGGTGGCGCCCCAGTCGTTGCCGAAGGCCGTCTTGAAGGACGACAGCCACAGCGGCAGGGTCTTGCCCTCGTCCTTGTTGAGGATCAGCACGAGCGGGAACTCGTTCCACGCGGTGATGAAGCCGAACAGCGAGGTCGACATCAGACCGGGGGCCAGCAGCGGGAAGATCACCTTCACGAAGGCCTGGGTGCGGGTGCAGCCGTCCACCATGGCCGACTCCTCCAGCTCCTTCGGCACCGCGGCGATGAAGCTGCGCAGCGTCCAGATGGTGAAGGGCAGGACCATCATCATGTAGAAGAGGGTCAGCGGCACGAGGCTGTTCAGCATGTCGTTGTCGCGGGAGATGATGTAGACCGCGATGGTCATCACCTCCCAGGGCGCCATCTGGGCCATCATGATGACCAGCACGAAGGTCTTGCGGCCGCGGAACTTCATCCGGGCGATCGCGAAGGACGCCAGCGTCGCGATCACCAGCGAGCCGAGCACCGCGCCGACGGTGACGGTGACGCTGTTGAGGACGTACGTCCAGAAGTGCGGCGCGTTCACCGCGGTGGTGAAGTGCTCGAAGGTCGCGTCGAGCGGGATGAACACCGGCGTCGGGCTGATGATGTCGCTGTTCTGCTTGAACGCGGTCGCGAACATCCAGTAGACGGGGAAGACGAAGAAGACGGCGAGGACGGCCGCGATCACGTTCAGCCAGGTACGTCCGAAGAGAGAGCGCCTCACAGCTCGTCCTCCTGCTTGATCATGATGCGGAAGTAGTACGCCATCAGCACGCCCAGCATCAGGATGGTGAGCACCGCGATCGCGGAGCCGACGCCGTAGTGCTGGCCGGCCGAGCCCTCCAGGAAGGCGTGCACCGGCAGGGTCCTGGTCAGCTTCTCCGGGCCGCCCGCGTTGACCGCGTAGACCTGGGTGAAGGCCTTGAACACCCAGATGACCTCCAGGAAGGTCGTGGCCAGGAAGAACGGCTTCAGGTTGGGGAAGATCACCGCGGTGAAGATCTTGACGGAGCCGGCGCCGTCCATCCGCGCGGCCTCGTAGAGCTCCTTCGGGATGGTGGTCAGTCCGGCGTACATGTTGAACGCGACGAACGGGATCGACATCCAGACGATCAGCAGGATGATGATGAAGAACGTCGAGTACGGGTCGCTGAGCCAGTTGAAGTCGCGCATCGAGTGCCACCCCAACTGGTCCAGGATCCAGTTGACGACGCCCCACTGGGAGTCGAACAGCCAGGTGTAGACGGTGGTCGCGGCGACCACCGGCATGGCCCAGGCCAGCAGCAGCGCGATCTGGAGCACCAGCCGCATCTTCTTGCCGAGCTGGTTGAGCAGCAGGCCGATCAGGGTGCCGCCGACCATGATCAGCACCACGTTGACCGCGGTGAAGGCGACGGTCCGACCGGTGACCGACCAGAACTCCGGGTCGGTCAGCTGCTCCTTGTAGTTGTCGAAGCCGGTCCACTCGGTCAGGTGCAGGACGAGCTGGCGCCTGTTGAGGTTCTGGAAGGACAGCAGCACCGTCTTGAGCAGCGGCCAGCCCAGCAGGGCCAGGGTCGCCACGGTGGCCGGCAGCAGCAGCAGGTAGGGCGCGAGGCGTGAGCCCAGGCTGGGGCCGCCGGCGGATCTTGCGCCCTTCGGCGCGGAACCCTTCGAGCCACCACCCGAGGCGCTCTTCCGAAGACCGACCACGGCGGCCTCCCCTGGTTCCGGGGACTGTGTCTGCACCCGCTCCGAATGCACAGCCATCGTTCTCACTTCCTCACAACCTGGCCACGACGGACAGGCGTCGCCCACCGGCCCCCCGCCGGGGGCCGGTGAGCGACGCCGCTCAGTGCTTACTGCTTCTGGTTGAGCTTCTTGGCGATCTCGTCGTCGTACTTCTTGGCCGTGGAGGCGAAGTCGCCGCCCTGGAGGGCAGCGGTCAGGAACTCCTTGATCGGGTTCGGGTTGTCCTCGACGCTCGCCCAGTTCGGGGTGTTCGGGGTGATCGCGCCGACCGCGGCGGCCGACTGGGCGGCCTTGGCGAAGTCACCGGTGATCTGGCTGTTCAGCGAGGCCTTGTTCGGGATGTTCCCGGCCGCGGCGACGACGCCCTCGTTCTTGTCGTTGAGGGCGATCTTCAGGAAGTCCTTGGCCATGTCGGTGTTCTTGCTCTGCGCGGCGATCGCGAGGTTCGAGCCGCCGAGGAACACGCCGGAGGGCTTGTCGGCGGTCTTGCCCGGGAGCGGGAAGAAGCCGATCTTGTCCTTCGGGATGGCCTTCTCGTCCGGGAGCTCCCAGCCGAGGCCGATCATGGTGCCGACGTTGCCCTGGCCGAAGACGTCCTTCTGCTGCGGGGTGGCCTCGTCCTTGTCCTTCGGACCGGTGGTCGAGTAGCCCTGGAGCTTCTTGTAGGTCTCGAAGGCCTTCTGGCTCTCGGGGGAGGCCAGGCCGCCGACCCACTTGTCGCCGTCCTTCTTGGCGATCTTGCCACCCTCGCTGGTGAGCAGACCGAAGTAGACGTACCACTCCTGGCCGGGCATGTAGATCGGGTCGACGACGCCCTCGGTGGCCTTCAGCTTCTCCAGGTCGGCGTAGAACTCGTCCAGGGTCTTCGGCGTGTCCGTCAGGCCGGCCTTGGCCCACAGGTCCTTGTTGTAGGCGACCACGCGGTTGGTGACGTACCACGGGGCGGCGTACTGCTTGCCGTCCAGGATCGTGGACTCGTTCTGGTTGGCGGCCCAGGCGTCGCCGCCCAGGGCGGCCTTGTCCTTGGTGATGTCGAGCAGACCACCCGAGGCGGCGTACCCGGCGGTCTGGGTGTTGCCGACCTCCAGGACGTCGACCGAACCCTCCGACAGCGCGGCGGTGACCTTGGCGCCGATGCCGCCCCACTCCTGGGTCGCGAACTCGACCTTCGAACCCGGGTAGGCGGTCTCGAACTCGGCCTTGACGCCGTCGGTCCAGCCCTTCGGGGCCGAGCCGCTCATGGTCCAGACCTTCAGCGTCTTGCCCTTGTACTTGTCGGCCGCCGAGGCCGAGGAGGACTTGGAGTCGCCCTCGCTCTTCTTGCCGTCCGAGCCACAGGCCGCCAGGCCGACGACCATTGCTGCGACGCCGACCGCCGCGATGAGCTGACGCTTCACGCCATCCTCCTGAGGGATGCCTGGGTTGCCCCCGTCGGGCGGCAGCGGCAGACCCACACAAAGCGGGGGGAAAGGTGCCGCGGACCCCTTCGAACGGGTGGGGGGATTCATAGTGGCCGGTCTAGTGGTGTAGACCAGATGCCTGGAGCTTGGCCTAGACCAATGGGCCTGTCAACGGCTGTTCGACCGATCTCGACCACCCGTTATCAAGCCGACACCGCACATCGTTCATCGCGTGATGAGGTATTCGTTCCGTAGCCATACATGCAACGATGTGAGCCGTTAACGATGTGGCGGGGTCGTTGTGGGCCCCGCGAGAAGCGGGAGAACAGGTCCGATGAGCAGCGACGGGGGATCCACCGCCCAGGTCAACGACCCCGAGGTGAACAGCCTCCCGACGCAGGCCGGCACCGACCCGACCGCGCGCGTCCCCAAGTACTACGGCCTGAAGCGGCACCTGCTGCAGCTCACCGAGACCCAGCCCGCCGGCACCCCGGTGCCGCCCGAGCGGGCGCTGGCCGCCCAGTTCGACACCTCCCGCACCACCGTCCGCCAGGCCCTCCAGGAGCTGGTCGTCGAGGGGCGGCTGGAGCGCATCCAGGGCAAGGGCACCTTCGTCGCCAAGCCGAAGGTCGCCCAGGCCCTCCAGCTCACCTCCTACACCGAGGACATGCGGGCCCAGGGGCTGGAGCCGGCCTCCCGGCTGATCGAGATCGGCTACATCACCGCCGACGACCGGCTCGCCCCGCTGCTCGACATCAAGCCCGGCGGCCGGGTGCTGCGGATCGAGCGCCTGCGGCTGGCCAACGGCGACCCGATGGCCATCGAGGTCGCCCACCTGTCCGCCAAGCGCTTCCCGGCCCTGCGCCGCAACCTGGCCAAGCACAACTCGCTGTACGCGGCGCTGCGCGAGGTGTACGGGGTCACCGTGGCCGAGGCCGAGGAGACCATCGAGACCACCCTGGCCAACCCGCGCGAGGCCGGCCTGCTCGGCTCCGACCTCGGCCTGCCGATGCTCCAGCTCTCCCGGCACTCCTTCGACGCCGAGGGCGACCCGGTCGAGTGGGTCCGGTCGATCTACCGCGGCGACCGCTACAAGTTCATCACCCGGCTGAAGCGTCCGGAGTAGCCGAAGCGACCGGAGTAGCCGCACTCCCCCACCGCACTTCGGGCACCGGCGCGCGCGACCCTCGCGCCGGTGCCCGCCCGCGTTCCCCGGGGCCCCTTGCACGTCCCGCACCGGCGGCCGCGGGACGGCGGCCGCGGGACGGCGGACCGCTCGCGGAGGCTCTTTTGCGCCCCTTGACGACGGACTCCGGCCGCTCGCGTCCGACTGGTGGGAAGTTGCGTCAATTCCGGTGACACGGATCACCCCATGCTCTAGATTGCGCAGCCTACTGACCTGACTGCCGATCACCGATGGTGCTGCTCGGCGGGCCCGCGCAGCGCTCGCGCCGCCGGGCTGCGGCGCCGACGGGGACCCCTCCGGAGCGGAGCCGAAGATGCCGTCTGATCCCCCCAGTGTCGAAGATGTCATGCCCGAGCCAGCCGGGAGGCCCGTCCCGGCGGTGACACCCGAGCGGGTGCTGGCCGGTCTGGCCCTGCTCGTGCCGATCGTCGCGATGCTCTGGGTGTCCTCCTACGACAAGGGCGACCCGGCCCTCGCCGGGATGCCGTTCTTCTACTGGTACCAGCTGCTCTGGGTGCCGGTGTCGGCCGTCTTCACGGTCGCCGCCTACCTGCTGATCACCCGGGACGAGAAGGCCCGCGCGGCGGCCCGGAAGGGCGGTGCGCGATGAAGGACGTCAACGTGCCGGCCCTGGTGGTCTTCGTACTGTTCTTCGCCCTCGTCACCGTGATGGGCTTCCTCGCCTCGCGCTGGCGCCGCGCGGGCGACGCCGCGCACCTGGACGAGTGGGGCCTGGGCGGCCGCAGCTTCGGGACCTGGGTGACCTGGTTCCTGCTCGGCGGCGACCTCTACACCGCGTACACCTTCGTCGCAGTCCCGGCCGCGGTGTACGCGACCGGCGCGGCGGGCTTCTTCGCGGTGCCGTACACGATCATCGCCTACCCGCTGGTCTTCCTCTTCCTGCCCCGGCTCTGGTCGGTCTCCCGGGTGCACGGCTACGTGACCCCGGCCGACTTCGTGCGCGGCCGGTACGGCTCGCGGCCGCTGTCGCTGGTGGTCGCGCTCACCGGCATCCTGGCCACCATGCCGTACATCGCCCTGCAGCTCGTCGGCATCCAGGCGGTGCTGGACGTGCTCGGGGTCGGCGGCGGGGAGAACGCGAACTGGTTCGTCAAGGACCTGCCGCTGTTCCTCGCCTTCGGCGTGCTGGCCGCCTACACCTACTCCTCCGGCCTGCGCGCCCCGGCGCTGATCGCCTTCGTCAAGGACGCCCTGGTCTACATCGTGATCATCGTCGCGGTGATCTACATCCCGATCCGGCTCGGCGGCTACGGGCACATCTTCGACTCGGCCGCGCAGCACTTCAGGGAGGCCAAGGCCGGCTCGCTGACCATCCCCGAGAACAAGCAGTGGACGTACGCCACGCTCGCCCTCGGCTCTGCGATGGCGCTGTTCATGTACCCCCACTCGGTGACCGGCGTGCTGGCCTCCAAGTCCCGCAAGACCGTGCGCCGCAACATGGCGATCATGCCCGCCTACTCGCTGATGCTGGGCCTGCTGGCGCTGCTCGGCTTCATGGCGCTCGCGGCGGGCGTCGGCAAGGGCGTCAAGGGCTACAACTCCCAGCTGTCGGTGCCGCAGCTGTTCGCGGACATGTTCCCGGACTGGTTCACCGGCGTGGCCTTCGCCGCGATCGGCATCGGCGCGCTGGTGCCGGCCGCCATCATGTCCATCGCGGCGGCCAACCTGTTCACCCGCAACGTCTACAAGGAGTGGCTCAAGCCCGCCGCCACCCCCGCCGACGAGACCCGGATCGCCAAGCTGGTCTCGCTGCTGGTGAAGGTCGGCGCGCTGGTCTTCGTGCTCGGCATGGACAAGCAGGCGGCGATCAACCTCCAGCTGCTGGGCGGCCTGTGGATCCTCCAGACCTTCGTGGCGATCGTCGGCGGCCTGTTCACCCGCTGGTTCCACCACTGGGCGCTGTTCGCCGGCTGGGCGGCCGGCATGGTCTACGGCACCTGGAAGGCGTACGGGATCGCCAGCCCGGCCACCAAGCACTTCGGCGGCAACGCGGCCGAGATCCCCGGCATCGGCGAGATCGGCTACATCGGCCTGACCGCCTTCGCCCTCAACCTCCTCGTCGCGGTGGCGCTCACCCTCGTGCTGCGGGCGGTCGGGGCGCCGCAGCTCCCGGACGAGACCAAGCCGTCCGACTACAGCGCCGAGGCCGGCGACGACGAGCTGGAGAACGCGCCGGAGCCCGTAGCGGCGCACTGATTCACGCGGTACGCGCCCTGTGATCGCGCCGCCTTCTCCGTGAACACTGGAGAAGGCGGCGCGATCATATGTATGAACAGGCGTGTACGCCGGGCACCACCAGACCGGACCGGCATCCGGCCGGGACCTGATCGACCACGGGGAGCTCGCGGCCATGGCAGAACTCGGCACCACCCTCAACGGCCAGCACCAGTCCGCCCAGGACCCGCACCACCACACCACCGCGCCGGGCCAGCACGGCACCGGCCAGGGGCCGCACACCGGCGGCCACGGCAACGGCCAGCACGCGCCCGCCCACCGCCCGGCGGCGGCCGGCCGGCTGCCGTCCGTCCTGATCGCCACCCGGCACGGGGAGTCCACCGCCAACGTCGAGTTCCAGCTGGCCGAGGCCGCCGGGGCGCTCAGCGTCCCGATCAGCTGCCGCGACGCCGACATCCCGCTGTCCCTGCACGGCCGCCGGCAGGCCCAGGCGCTCGGCCACTGGTGGGCCGGCCTGCCCAGCGCCGACCGTCCGCGCAGCGTCTGGTGCTCGCCGTACGTGCGCACCGCCGAGACCACCCGGATCGCGCTCGCCCAGGCCGCCGGACTCGGCGCCGTCCCGGTCACCCTCGCCGTCCGGTACGACGAGCGGCTGCGCGACCGCGAGCTCGGCATCCTGGAGATGCTGCCGAAGGCCGCGATCGAGGCCAAGCACCCGGAGGAGGCGGCCCGGCGGCGCAAGATGGGCGAGCTGTACTACCGCCCGCCGGGCGGCGAGTCCTGGGCCGACGTCGCGCTGCGGGTGCGCAGCCTGCTGCGGGACCTCTGCGAGGAGGAGGCCGGACGGCCCGTCCTGGTGGTCGCCCACGACTGCACGGTGCTGATGCTCCGCTACGCGCTGGACCGGCTCACCGAGGAGCAGCTCACCGCGCTCGGGCCGGTGCACAACTGCTCGACCAGCCTCTGGCGGGCGCACGAGGGGCGGCTGCGGCCGGACGGCTGGAACGGGACCGGGCACCTGGCGCCGGCCGGGGACTGACCGCCGCCCGCCCGGCCGCCGGGGCCGCGGGCGCGCGGCTCGGCGCGGCTCGGCGCGGCTCGGCTCGGCGCGGCGCGGCTCGGCCGGTTGGCGGGTCCTGCCCGCCCGGCCCCGGCCCGTTCGACCCCGGAGGACCGCCCCGCAGCGGCCTCCGGCACACTGGCCCGATGGACTTCCTCATCCGCCGGGCCCTCCCGGAGGACCTCGCCGACGCCGGCCGCGTCACCGTCGAGGCCTTCGTCGGCGACGGCTACACCGACCCCGACGGCAGCTACGTCGACCACCTCCGCGACGCCGGGCGACGGGCCGAGGAGGCCGAGCTCCTGGTCGCCGTCGACCCGGCCGGGGCCGGGGTCCTCGGCTGCGTGACCTTCGCGGTCGGCGGCACCGAGTGGGCCGACATCGCCACCCCGCGCGAGGGCGAGATACGGATGCTCGCCACCGCCGCCGCGGCCCGCGGCCGGGGCGTCGGCGAGGCCCTGGTGCGCGCCTGCGTCACCCGCAGCCGCGACCTCGGCCTGACCGGCATGGCCTTCTCCACCCGCCCGGAGATGACCACCGCCCACCGCCTCTACGAGCGGATCGGCTTCCGCCGCACCCCCGAGCGCGACTGGGCCCCGTACCCGGGGATGGACCTGATGGTCTACACCATGACGTTCCAGCCGCAGGCCTGAGCCGCCGTCGGGGTCACCGGGGCGCATCCCGCCCCGGTGACCGACAGACGATCAACAGGCGTCTTTTGATATAAACCACAGATCAAGACATGTCCCATGGACACGTCGCGCCAGTCGATCGACCCGGGGGAACTGACCACATGGACGACGGGCCCGGCCTCGGCATGCCCGCGAGCGGACCGACGCTCCAGGACATGCGCAGGAGCAGGGGCACCGTCGCCCCCGCCGTCAGCCGCTACGCGATCCCCGCACCCGTCCCGGAGCCCCGCGGCCCGCTGCCGGCCTCCGTCCGCTTCAAGGCGGTCGACGGCCTGCGCGGCCTGGCCATCGCGTCGGTGCTGCTCTACCACACCAACTGGTTCCAGAACGGGCTGTTCGGCGTGGACGTCTTCTTCGTCCTCTCCGGCTTCCTGGTCACCCTGGTGCTGGTCCGCGAACTGGACCGCACCGACGGCATCCGGCTCGGCGTCTTCTACCGCCGCCGCGCCAAGCGGCTGCTGCCCGGCCTGTTCGCCACCGTCATCCTGGTGGTCGGCCTGTCCGCCCTCGTCAGCCCGCTACGGGACGTCAGGGACGTGCGCCCGCAGGCGCTCGCCGCACTCGCCCAGATCGCCAACTGGGCCCAGCTGTCGCGCGGCGACGCCTACTGGCAGCACTTCGAGTCGATCGACCCGCTCGCGGCCATGTGGTCGCTCAGCATCACCGAGCAGTTCTACGCCCTGTGGCCGCTGCTGCTGCTCGCGGTCTTCGGGATCTGCCGCCGGTCCGTGCGCACGGCCGGCTTCGTCACCGCCGGACTGTTCGCCGCCGCCGCGCTGGTCGCCCCGCTGCTGTGGAACGGCCACAACAGCGACCGCCTCTACCTCGGCACCCAGACCCGCGCGGTCGGCTTCGCGGCCGGCGCCACCGCCGCCTTCGGCGTCTACCTGTGGCAGCGCCGCAAGGTCCGCGCCGGCTCCCCCGGCGGCAGCGGCGCCTCACGCGCCCGCTCGCGCGTGCCCGCCGGGCCCCTGCTGCCCACCCTGACCGGCACCGCGGCCCTCGGCGGCCTGGTCTGGGCCAGCCTCGCGGTCGGCAACTACCACGAACCATGGCTCTACCAGGGCGGGTTGGCCGTGGTCGCGGCGCTCGCCGCGGTGCTCACCGTCTCGCTCTGCCAGGAGCGGGGCCCGCTGGTGCGGCTGATGTCGCTGCCCCCGCTGCGGCTCACCGGCACCATCTCCTACAGCCTCTACCTGCTCCACCTGCCGGTGTACTGGCTGCTCCAGCACTACGTCGACGACATCTCGCCGAAGAGGCTGCTCCTCATCGGCGCACCGGTCTCCTGGGTCCTGGCCTGGCTGCTGCACACCGGCACCGAGAAGCTGCGGGTGCTGCGCTGGCGGGCCTTCCCGGCCGTCCCGCTGGTGGCCGTCACCGCCGCGGTGGCCACCACCGGCGCCTGGTACCTGCCCTCCTGGGTCGAGCACGACATGAGGTCCGGGCCGAGCGGGAAGCCGATGGTGCTGCTCCTCGGCGACTCCTTCTCCCAGGACCTCGCCACCGGCCTGTACCGGCACGGCGACCGCTACCGCGTCGTCGACGGCGGGATCAGCGGGTGCGGGGTGTTCGGCCCCGAGAAGGTCCGCACCACCTCCGGGGAGGAGTTCGGGACCACCCGGGAGTGCCGCGACCGGGCCGACGCCTGGGACCGCGGGCTCGGCGCCGGGCCGCAGGCCGTCGTCCTCCACCTCGGCTGGGACGCCGCCGAGCAGTACCTCGACGGCAGCTGGCTCAACCCCTGCGACGAGGACTACCGGACCCGCTACGGCGCCCGCCTCGCGCAGGCCGTCGACCAGGTCCGCCGCCGCGCGCCGCAGGCCCGGGTGCTGCTGATGAACGAGCGGGTCGAGAACGGCGCCGTCAACAAGACCTGGGGCACCTGCTACAACCGGCAGGTCGGCGACGTCGTGAAGGCCTCCGGCGGCAGCGTCCGCCTCCTCGACCTCAACACCTTCTACTGCCCGTACGAGACCTGCGCCTGGAAGGACAGGGACGGCCACCTGGTCTCCCCCGCCAACGACGGGGTGCACCTCACCGCGGCGGGCATGCGGTTCGTCTCCCCGTGGCTGGAGAAGGAGATCGCCGAGGCGCTGGCCGGTGCGGCCCCCGGCGGGCCCGCCGCGACGCCGGCCCCCACCGCGACGCCCACGCCCACTCCGACCCCGACCCCGACCCCCACGCCGACGCCGACGCCGACGCCGACGCCGACCGGGAAGTCCACCACCACCCCGGCGGCGAAGCCCACCCGGACCCCGTCCGCCAGGGCGAGCACGCCCCAGGGCGAGGGGCACTGAGGCCGGCGCGCCTCAGGCGGGCGGCAGTTCGTAGGACTGCGCGAAGCAGTTGCGGATCGCCTGCTCGGAGGCCGGGCGCCCGGCGAAGTCCATCCGCGGGGTGTCCTGGTTGGTCGGCAGCGTCGGGTCGATGCCGAAGTAGAGCGACCAGAAGTACACCCCGCCCAGCTTGCGCTCCTGCGCCACCTGGCAGACCGCGGTGAACCAGGCGGCCTGGACGGGCTCGTTCAGCTCCCGCTTGGTGTAGAAGTCGCCGGGCGTCTTGTAGGCGCCCTTCTGCGCCGGGATGCCCACCTCGGTGAGCTTGGTGGCCGGCTGCGGCCCCGTGCCCCGCTTGTCGAGCCAGCCGTTCCAGCTGGCCACCAGGTCGGCCACCGGGGCGTCGTCGCCCGCCGACTTGGCGGGGAAGTAGGCGTCCACCCCCGTCCCGTCGGTGGGCAGCGGCAGCGGGCCCTTCGACCAGTTGTCCCAGTTGGCGTCGTACACCAGCTGGCCCCGGAAGGTCTTCCGGGCCTGCTCGATCAGGCCGGCCCAGTGCGGGTCGTTCTCCAGCGAGTTGAACTCGGTGCCGACGGTGAACTCCGTCGCGGCGTGCTCCTGCGCGGTCTTCAGGTACGGCGTCAGGAAGGCGGTGTAGCTGGCGAACCAGGCGTCCCTGTCGGCGGGCGCGATGTTGCCGCGCCACACCCCGGTGGCGGCGTAGTCGAAGACCTCCTCGTCCATGATCGGCCGCACGGTGGTGCGCAGGCCGGCCCGGTGGGCGGCGTCCAGCAGCAGTGCCAGCCGCTCCGGGGACGGCGTGGTCGGCCGCGCCGCGACGGCGTTCGACCTCGGGCCGGTGGTGTAGTACGGGAACGTCACCGACAGCGCGTTGGCGTTCAGCCCGACCACGTACTTCACGATGCGGTCGACCTTGCCCTGGACGAAGCTGTCCGGGTCCTCCGGGTCGTCCAGCCAGTACACCTGGACGCCCCACTCGGGGCTGCCCTTGGTCCACGGGCGGGCCACCCTGGGGCCGGTGTCCTCCACCGGCGGCGCGTCCTTGCCGAAGCCCCAGACCCGGCCCTGCTCGGTCGGCGCGCCGGCCCAGTGCACCGCGGTGGGGCGCTGGTGGTCGAACTTGACCGGGTGGTCCCCCCAGACCATCGGGACGGCGACGGTGAGGGCGACCACCACGGTCGGGAGGATGAAGATGACGGGGCGCTTCACGGTCGTGACCTCCGATCAGGCCGGCTTGGCGATGACGACGAACTTGTTCTCCTCGCGCTTCAGGAACTTGATCAGTCCCCTCAGCCCGCCCCAGCCCTCCAGGAAGGAGAACAGCGGGATGGCCGCCACCACCACGATCGGCTCCCACCACTTGCGCCGGTGGTTGGCCGAGGCCACCACGTTCAGCCGCAGCCCCTCCCAGTACGTCCAGATGACGTAGGCGAAGTTGATCGACCAGACCAGCACCACGGACTGGGTGACGGGCGAGGTGTTCCAGGTGCCGGTGAACCACGCCACCAGCAGGACCAGGCCGACGTGCTGCAGCGGGCCGAGCACCCAGCTGACCATGCCCATCCCGATGAACAGCCGGTACCGCAGCGGGATCGTCCTGTTGAAGCAGAGCGCCACCAGGCCCCAGGCCCACCGCTCGCGCTGCTTGAGGAAGTCCTTGACGCCGGCCGGCGAGGCCCCGTAGCAGCGGCCGTTGAACCAGTCGCTGCGGCCGGGGTAGCGCTGGCAGAAGTTGAGCGCCATCTGGGCGTCCTCGACGATGGTCTTCGGCCCGAAGTCCCAGCCGATGGTGGCCTCCACGGAGGAGCGTACGATCAGCAGCTCGCCGTGCACGCCCGCGATCGGGGTGCCGGTGCCGGTCATCGCGCGGAAGCGGGCGATGTCGTCGGCGGGGCGGATCGCGTCGGCGAGCCAGGTGAAGGTGGAGACGGCGTTCTCGCGCGGGTACGTCAGGATGCCCTGGGCCATGTGCTTGGCGTCGTCCCCGGCCCGGCGCTGCCGGTTGACGAACTGGGCGACGGCCGCGGCGGTGTCCGGGCCGACACCGGTGTCGTCGTCCATGTGCAGCACCCAGACGTCGTCCTCGGCCTCGCCCTCCTCGATCCGCAGCTCGTGCGAGTAGTGGTTGGCCCGGGCCTTGAACTTGGTGCCGTTGGGCGTCTCGTACGCCTTCGGCACCGTCACCACGCGGATCAGCGGGTTCCGCTCGGCCAGCTCGTCGATCTTCTCCGCGGCGGCGCAGCCCTCCTCGGTGAGGATGTCCACCCGCATCCACGGGAAGTACGGCGGCAGGTGCTCGACGTACGAGAGCACCGAGCGCTCCAGCGCCGGGTAGGTGTCGTGCCGGCCGATGGTCGGCACCAGCACGATCAGGAAGTCGTCCTCGACGGGCGCGGCCGGGGTCATCCGGCTGACCTGGCGCAGCCGGCGGCGGACCATCAGCACGCCCTGGAAACCGATCAGCACGCCGAAGACCGGCATGCCCCACAGGATGGTGATCGCCCACCCGAGCGGGGTGGGGTTGGGCACGTACGCCCACACCGAGAACGCGAAGATGATCGTGAAGGAGATGTAGAACGGCATCACCCGGGGCTTCCACGACATCTGTCGCTCGGCGAGCCGGGCTGCCTCGCGGGACGTGGTCAGCACCGTCCGCTCGGCGGTCGTCGATGGCATGGCGAAAGGAGTTCCTCGTCTGGTGTCGTCCAGGCCCCGGGCGGGGCACGCTCGTTAACGGGCGGTCGGCCGCCGGTGGTCAGCCCTGCGGCGGCCGGTCCGCCGGCGGCACCGGGCCGGTGGCCGTCGGGCCGGGGGCCGGGGCGCCGGGCTGCGGCGGGGCGGCGGGCCACGGCTGGGCCGGCTGCGGCGGGTACGGCATCGGCGCCGGGCCCGGCACGGGCTGCCCCCAGCCCGGTTGCGGCTGGGACTGCGGCTGCCCGGGGAGGGGCTGCGGCCAGGCGGGCTGCGGTTGGGGCTGCGGCTGCGCGTACGGCTGGGGCTGGGGCTGCGGGTACGGCTGCGGCTGCCCCCAGGCGGGCTGGGGCTGGTACGGCACCGGCGCCGGTGCCAGGGCCGTCCCCGGCTGCTCGCGCCACACCGACCGGGCCAGCAGCGCGATCACCGCCGCGCTGACCAGCACGCCGAGCCCGAAGGTGGCGAGCTTCAACCAGCCCTCGGTGGTGCCGGTGAACCACTTCCGCTGCGGCTCGTCCAGCAGCGCGCCGGTCAGGCTGCGCACCCGGTTGTACCCCTCGACCAGCGCGACGCCGGCCGCCACGCCGAGCGCCCAGCCGCGGCCGCGCAGCAGGAGGATGCCGGAGGCCAGGTACAGCAGGCCGTAGTTGAGGCTCCCGGTCTCGGCGGTCACCGAGGACCCGCCGTAGTAGAAGACGCCCTTGAGGTAGGTGACGGCGCCGACCTGGCCGAAGCAGTTGTAGCCGGCCCAGCCGAGCAGCACCACGCCCCAGCCGACGGCCACCGCGCCGGCCGCGCGCATCGGACCCGTGCGTGTCATCCCGTATCCCCCGCCCCCTCCGGGCCAGTCCCCGGCCGTTCGCCCGCCCTCGGCTTCGCCGCCACAGGATGCCACACGGCGCAACGGAGCCGGAATTCCACCCGTTCAGCGCAACCGCCCGGTGCGGCCCATCTCACAGCGCGGGTACCGCGGCAGACCTGTCGTCGGCTCACCGCACGTGCAGGCCGCCCCAGTCGACGTTCGCACCGAACGTGCCGGAGCCGCCGGTGAGCGCCAGCGGGCTGCGGTAGGTGGCGGTGACGTCCGCGGCCGAGTTGCGCGGCTGGTCCGGGGACAGGTTGTTCGCGGTGAGCGACTGCCCCCAGACCGTCCAGACCGTCCAGGGCGTGCGCCGCAGGGTCTCCGGCTGGCGGGAGTTGACCGGGACGGCGAAGGACTCGGCGAGCATCCGCGGTTTGCCGTAGCCGGCGAGCCCGTCGTAGTACCGCTTGGTCCACACCTCGCCGGTGCCGATCGGGTGCGCCGGGCTGCCGCTGTAGTCGTCCACCCCGACCACGTCCACGTACTGGGCGCCCGGGTAGTAGTCCCAGGGGTCCACGCCCGGGGCGCCGTCCCAGGAGACCGGCGTCCAGACGAACAGCAGGTTGTGCAGCCCCCTGGTCTCCACCAGGTACCGGTAGGTGATCTTCCACAGCGCCTGGTAGTCGGCGGGCCTCTGGCCGGCCCACCAGAACCGGCGGGAGCAGTCCAGCACGTTCATCTCGTGGTACGGGCGCAGCAGCACCGGCACGTCGCGGGCGGCCAGGTACTCCAGGTGGTCGGCCAGGTAGGACAGGTCGGTGATCAGCGCGCGGTACTCGGCGGTGTCGTGCGCACCGTCCACGACCCGGCCGAACCAGTCGGGGTCCTTGGCCGCGGGCGAGTTCGAACAGAGCACCCGGTCGAAGGACTTGACGTCCGAACCGGGGTAGGGCTGGTGGAAGGACATGCCGACGATCCCGGCGGGGCCGCCGCCGTTGTCGGGGAGCTCGGTGCTGCTGCCGTCGCAGTTCTGCTGCACGCCCGCCGCGCCGTAGCTCCCGTCCTCCGCGCGCGGGTGGCCGTCCCAGACCGCGGCGAGCAGGTCGACGGCGTCGTCGGTGTACTGCCAGCCGGCCCGGCAGGTCGGCCAGCGGCCGGCCGAGTAGGAGCGCGGGTTGCCGACGCCCCAGCCGTTCTGGCCGTAGCCGGGGCCGAGGTCGGTCTCCACGAAGCCGGGCAGCTTGCCGGTGATGTCGGCGGCCTTCCGGTAGTAGTAGCCGACCTGCTTGGTGCCCCGGTAGTCCCCGTACTCGGGGTTGTTGCGCTCGTTGTGCGCCTCGACGTGCTGGCCGATCACCGTGCCGCCGCTCTGCCCGGTGCGGGCCTGGGCCTCCAGGTCGGCGAGGAACTGCTGGACGGCGCGGGCGTTCGGCGAGGCCTGCGGATCCCGGGCGAGCAGGTCCCGGCCCACCTCCGGCGGCAGGGTGCGCCCGGGCAGGCCGACCGACACCGGGACCCTCGGGGGCTGTTCGCCGTCGGCCCGGCCGTCGTGGTCCAGCAGGACGACCGCTCCCGCCGCGACGACGGCCCCGGCCGCGGCCAGGACGGCGGTCTTGCCGCGCAGGGCTCTGGGCAGGGCCACGGACCGCTCCTCCGGTTGCTCGCCGGCGCCGCCCCCCACGGACGCAACCGGAACACACATGCGAAATGACTGTCCCGAGAGCCTGCCACACTCCCCCGGCCCCCGCGAGCGGTCGGCCGGGGCGCCGGGGTGTCACAGCAGGTCAGCCCGCCGGCGGCGGGGCGTCGTCGCCGGTCAGCCCGCCGACGCCGGCGGGGTGCCCTGGACTCCGGGCGCGGCCGAGGAAGCGGCCTTGGCGCGCTTCAGCAGCTGCCCCTTCACGTGCTCGGCGAAGCCGGAGGCCGCCGCGGTCGCCGTGGCGTCCGGGGCGTTGCCGCCCTTCGCCGAGCCCTCGACCGTGAAGTAGCCGTACCGGCCCAGGCTGTTGTGCGTCCCGGTGCAGCCGGCGGCGGCGCAGAAGGCCGGGGAGCCGGCCGCGGGCGCGCCCTTGAGCTGCCCGGCGAAGTTCTTCAGCGCCGTCTCGGCCTGGATGCGGTGGTCGAACACCGCCACCCCGACGGTGACGGCGCTCTCGCCGGAGACGTACGTCGCCCGGAGCACCTGCTGGCACCCCTGGTCGCCGAGGACCTTGCCCAGACCGCCGGTCGTGGAGTTCCCGTCCCAGCAGGGCGAGTCCAGCGTCACGACGGTCCGGTTCCAGGTGGCGCCGTTGATCGTCACCTGGAGCGCGGAGAACAGCGCTCCCGCGTCCTGCGGAGCCGGGTCGGTGGCGGCCTCCCAGATCGGCTTCGACGGGTCGTCCGGCGTGCCGGAGGCGCTCGGGGACGCGACCGGCCCGGTGGTCTTGGCGGCCACCGGGGAGCCGTCGTCCTTCTTGCCCTTGAACAGCAGCACACCGCCGGCGACCAGGCCGCCGACGACGGCGACGGCGGCCACCACGCCGACGGCCTTCAGCCGGCGGCGGCGCTTGGCGTCGGCCTCGTTGCGGTCCGCCAGCGCGTCCCAGTCCGGCTCGACCCGCTGCGGCGGGACCGGCTGGTGGGGCTGCTGCTGGAGGTGCCACTGGGGCTGCCCGACCGGCTGCGGGTGCGGCTGCGGCTGCCCGACCGGTGGCACGGGCTGCGGTGCGGGCGGAACCGGCTGCGGCGGGGGCGGGACCGGCTGCGGCATCGGCGGAACGGGCTGGGCGACCGGCTGCGCCGCCGGCACGACCGGCCCGTAGGAGGCGGGCGGCGGCCCGAAACCCCCGCTCGGCGGCGGTACCGGCCCAGGTACCACCGGCTGCTGATTCTGTGCGCCCCCCGGCCCGGCGGGAGGCGTTCCCTGCGGCCCGTGGCCGGGGACGCCGGTTCCGTCGCTCATGCGCCCAGATCGTAGGGCATCACCGCGACGGCCGGTCCTCCCGGTGACCATTCCGTATCGAAACCAGGACTCCGCCGCCCCGGCCCCGGGCCTTTCGAAGGCCTCCGGGCGCCACGTTCCCGGTACGGCCGGTCATCGCCCCGACACGCGACGCCGTACTACATCTGGGGTCGCTTCAGGGAGACACCACTACATGTATGCTCGCTTCTGCTGTCGATGCAGGGGAACCCGGTGCGAATCCGGGACTGCCCCGCAGCGGTGTGCGGGCGGCTGGAGCAGCCGTACCCCGCGAGTCCGAGTACCTGCCGACGGTGTGCGCCACGGCCCTCCCGCAGAGGCCGCGCCGGCACGAGCAGTACCCCTCCGGGCCTCGCGGGCGGGCCGGGGAGTCACCGTCGCGCGACGCCGTCTGCGTTCGTGCCGTGCTCCCCTGCCCCGATCGGCCCGGTGCCCCCGATCACCGCCGCCGATCGCCGCCAGGAGAGAGCGCCTTGACCACCGCCGCCTCAGCCACCCTGCCCGCCCAGGGCTCCGGTACCGCCTTCACCGACCCGACGGTCTCCGACCCCGGCGGCGCCCTGCTGCGGCTGCTCACCGACCGCAGCTCCGACCTCACCGAGGTCGACCCCGGCCATGTCGCCGCCGCCGCGCTGCGCGGCCGTCACGCCGGCTCGGACTTCGCCGAACTGCGCGGGCTGGCCGTGGACGCCGCCGCGTCGATGATCGCCGAGGACCCCCAGTACTCGAAGCTGGCCGCCCGCCTGCTCGCCCTGGAGATCGTCGACGAGGCGAACAGCCAGGGCTCGGTGTCCTTCTCCGCCTCGATCGCCGTCGGCCACGCCGAGGGCCTGATCGGCGACACCACCGCCGCCTTCGTCGCCAAGCACGCCGCCGCCCTGGACGCGCTGGTCGACACCGAGGGCGACGACCGCTTCGAGTACTTCGGCCTGCGCACCGTGCAGTCCCGCTACCTGCTGCGCCACCCGATCACCCGCAAGGTGATCGAGACCCCGCAGCACTTCCTGCTCCGCGTCGCCTGCGGCCTGGCGGTCGGCGACAGCGAGCAGTCGGTGCGCGAGGTGGCCGAGCTGTACGGCCTGATGAGCCGCCTGGAGTACCTGACCTCCTCTCCGACGCTCTTCAACTCCGGTACCCGCCACCCGCAGATGTCGAGCTGCTACCTGCTCGACTCGCCGCTGGACAACCTGGACTCGATCTACAACCGCTACGCGCAGATCGCCCGGCTGTCCAAGCACGCCGGCGGCATCGGCCTGTCCTACTCGCGCATCCGCTCGCGCGGCAGCCTGATCCGCGGCACCAACGGCAAGTCCAACGGCATCGTGCCGTTCCTGCGCACCCTCGACTCCTCCGTCGCCGCCGTCAACCAGGGCGGCCGCCGCAAGGGCGCGGCCTGCGTCTACCTGGAGACCTGGCACGCCGACATCGAGGAGTTCCTGGAGCTGCGCGACAACACCGGCGAGGAGGCGCGCCGCACCCACAACCTCAACCTGGCGCACTGGATCCCGGACGAGTTCATGCGCCGGGTCAACGCCGACCAGGACTGGTCGCTGTTCTCCCCGGCCGACGTGCCGGAGCTGGTCGACCTGTGGGGCGCCGAGTTCGACGAGGCCTACCGCAAGGCCGAGCTGGCCGGCAAGGCCGTGCGCACCATCCCGGCGCAGACCCTGTACGCCCGCATGATGCGCACCCTGGCGCAGACCGGCAACGGCTGGATGACCTTCAAGGACGCCTCCAACCGCGCCGCCAACCAGACCGCGCTGCCGGGCCGCACCGTGCACTCGTCCAACCTGTGCACGGAGATCCTGGAGGTCACGGACGACTCCGAGACCGCCGTCTGCAACCTGGGCTCGGTCAACCTCGGCGCCCACGTGGCCGCGGGCGCGTCGGCCTCCGACCTCCTCGGCGCGATGGACTGGGAGCGGCTGGACGCCACCGTCCGCACCGCCGTGACGTTCCTCGACCGCGTGGTGGACATCAACTTCTACCCGACCACCGAGGCGGGCACCTCCAACTCCCGCTGGCGGCCGGTGGGCCTGGGCGTGATGGGCCTCCAGGACGTCTTCTTCAAGCTGCGGATCGACTTCGACTCCCCCGAGGCCGCCCGGCTGTCCACCCTCATCGCCGAGCGCATCATGCTCACCGCGTACGAGCGCTCCGCCGACCTGGCCGAGCAGCTCGGCCGCCACGAGGCGTACGGCGAGACCCGCGCCGCGCGCGGCGAGCTGCACATCGACCACTTCCCGTCGGCCGCCCCGCAGTGGGCCGAGAAGTGGGACGCGCTGCGCGCCCGGATCGCCGAGACCGGCCTGCGCAACTCGCTGCTGCTGGCCATCGCGCCGACCGCGACCATCGCGTCCATCGCCGGCGTGTACGAGTGCATCGAGCCGCAGGTGTCCAACCTGTTCAAGCGCGAGACGCTGTCCGGCGAGTTCCTCCAGGTCAACCCGTACCTGGTGCGCGAGCTCAAGGAGCTCGGCGTCTGGGACCAGCAGACCCGCGACGCGCTGCGCGACGCCAACGGCTCGGTGCAGGAGCTGAACTGGCTGCCGGCCGACGTGCGGTCGCTGTACCGGACGGCCTGGGAGCTGCCGCAGCGCGCGCTGATCGACCTGGCCGCGGCGCGGATGCCGTACCTGGACCAGAGCCAGTCCCTGAACCTGTTCATGGCGGCGCCGACCATCGGCAAGCTCAGCTCGATGTACGCCTACGCGTGGAAGGTCGGTCTCAAGACCACCTACTACCTGCGTTCGCGCCCGGCCACCCGCATCGCCCAGGCCGCCTCCGGCACCGCGCGCACGGCGGCGCCGGCGCCCGTGCCCGTGAACACCCCCGCCCTCACCCCGGAGCAGGAGGCCGCCATCGCCTGCTCCCTGGAGAACCCCGAGTCCTGCGAGGCCTGCCAGTAATGTCCCAGTCCGAAGACCGCAAGATGCTGCTCGACCCCGGCTTCGAGCTGACCCTGCGTCCGATGCGCTACCCGTCGTTCTACGACCGGTACCGGGACGCGATCAAGAACACCTGGACCGTGGAGGAGGTGGACCTGCACTCGGACGTCGCCGACCTGGCGAAGCTCAACGAGGGCGAGCGCCACCTCATCGGGCGACTGGTCGCGTTCTTCGCGACCGGCGACTCGATCGTCTCCAACAACGTGGTGCTGAGCCTCTACAAGCACATCAACTCCCCGGAGGCGCGGCTCTACCTGTCGCGCCAGCTCTTCGAGGAGGCCGTGCACGTCCAGTTCTACCTGACGCTGCTGGACACCTACCTGCCCGACCCGGAGGACCGCGCGGCCGCGTTCGCGGCGGTGGAGAACATCCCCTCCATCGCGCAGAAGGCCAAGTTCTGCTTCAAGTACATGAACGCGGTCGACCACATCGACTCGCTCCGGACGAAGGAGGACAGGCGGGCGTTCCTGCTCAACCTGATCTGCTTCGCGGCGTGTGTGGAAGGGCTGTTCTTCTACGGCGCGTTCGCCTACGTGTACTGGTTCCGGAGCCGTGGCCTGCTGCACGGTCTGGCGACCGGCACCAACTGGGTCTTCCGCGACGAGTCCATGCACATGGACTTCGCGATGTCGGTCGTGGACACGGTGCGCGAGGAGGAGCCCGACCTCTTCGACGACGAGATGGCCAAGCAGGTCACGGAGATGCTGGAGGAGGCCGTCGAGGCCGAGCTCCAGTTCGCCCAGGACCTGTGCGGCGACGGTCTCGCGGGCATGAATACCGAGTCCATGCGCCAGTACCTGGAGGCCGTGGCCGACCAGCGCCTCGCGCGGCTCGGCCTGCCGATCCGCTACGGGTCCACCAACCCGTTCGGCTTCATGGAGCTCCAGAACGTCCAGGAGCTGACCAACTTCTTCGAGCGCCGGGTGTCGGCGTACCAGGTCGCCGTCGAGGGCTCGGTCTCCTTCGACGACGACTTCTAGGAGTACGGATACGACAGGGGTGCCCCGCACGGCCACAGCCCGTGCGGGGCACCCCCGTTGTTTCATTCGGTCGGAAACTCCCCCGGCTTGACTCACTCGGCGCTGAACTCCCCCGCTGCTGCCCGGCGTTCGCGCCGGGCAGCAGCGGTACGGCGCTCAGGCCCGGGGCCGCGCGCCGAGTTCGGCGTCGGCGGCAGCCAGGATGCGGTCGAAGGTGCGGGCGATGAGGGGCTTGGCCAGCGCCCGGGTGAGGGCCGCGCCGAAGGGCAGGCGGACCTGGAAGGTGGTGGTCCACACGACCTCCGTCCCCCCGGCGGCCTCGGTGAAGGTCATCCGGCCGAGCTCGTGCCGGGACGGCGGCACGCTGCGCTCGACCGTGTAGTCGAAGCCGTGCGGCCGGTCGTAGGTGGTGACCCGCTCGCGGAACCAGCCGATCGCCCAGGTGTGCAGCCGCACCGCGCCCACGCCGTACGGCGCGCCGGCGCCCGGGCGGGCCAGCCGGGCCCGCAGGACGAGCGGGGAGCGGGTGTAGTTGGTGGTGGTGGCGCACCAGTCGAAGACGTCCTCGATCGGTGCGGCGATGACGCGTCGAACGGTCAGGGTCTCCACGGTCGTTCCCCTCTCTCGGCGGCAACGGCACGGACGTCGGCGCCCGCACCCACCCGGTGGACCGGGCACCGCCACGAGACGTGACACGGACACCTCCGCCCGTCGCGCGCGGGAAGTCGACCGGTCCGACGTCCCGCGCTGCCGTCGCTCCGAGCAGCCCGGCCCGTGCCGGTCCCGCGTACCGCCCCGCCGGGGCGACTCCGGGCGCGGGTGCGTGCGGGTGCGTTCACCGCCCCGCGCGCCGACGCGCGCCCCCGGGAGCTCGACTGTGCGCTCTACCGCACGGGTGACGGCCCCCCGACCATGAGGCGGACCGGAGTCGATCGGCAGCGAACGACGGTGGCGCGGCCGGATGTTCGACACCGTCCCGCGCCGTCGCGCACCATCGCCGTCGTCCGCCCCGGGGAGCGCAGCACTCCGCCGAAGACACCCACCGGGAGGATCGACATGACCGTCCGACTGCGACTGCCCCGCCGGGCCGCCGCCCTGGCCACCGCGGCCTTCTTCGCCGCCGCGGCCGCCGTCCCGCTCACGGCCACCGCCGCGCGGGCCGCGACCCCGATCTGCATCAGCGGCGCACTCCAGTACGACTACCGGTCCGCCGAGGACGGAACGGCCAAACCCACCCGCACCAAGCCGCTCCGCGACGCCGTCGTCGAGCTGTGGGGCGCCGAGAAGAGCACCGACACCGCGCACGCGCTCAATGTCGTGGGGGCCACCAGCCTCGACGACGGCAGCTACAACCTCTGCTACACCCCCACCACGACCACCTCGCTGAGCACCGTGTGGGTGAAGGTCTGGGCGGCATCCCTCGGCGCCGAGTGGCGGGTCGTCGACAGCGGCCGGTACTACACCATGGAATTGCCGGCCCTCTCCGACGTCACCGGCAACCGGAACATCGGCACGGCCAAGCCCCCGGCGGCCACGGCCCGGGCCTGGCACGTCTTCGACACCATCAGTTCCCTGTACTGGAAGCGCGCGAACCCCACCAGCTGGTGCTGGACCGCCAACGAGCCGAACGGGCACTGCACCACGCTCACCGTCGACTGGTGGGACCCCGGGAGCAACGGCACCGGGTGGTACAGCCCCTCGCAGAACACCGTCTTCCTCACCGGCGCCAACGCCGACTCCGAGCACCTGATCCTGCACGAGGCCAGCCACTTCCTCATGCACCACCTCTTCAACGGCCCGTGGCCGGACAGCTTCACCTGCCAGTCGCACTCCATCCGGTACGACATCCCCGCCGGGTGCGCGTGGGGGGAGGGCTTCGCCACCGCCTCCGCCGCCTACGTTCTCGGCGACTCCCGTTTCGTCTTCAGCGACGGCAGCAGCCAGGACTTCGTCTACGGCGCCGACTGGGGCGTCGGCGACGTCGTGGAGGGCAACGTCGCCGGCTCGCTCCTCGACCTGTGGCGCGGGGTCGACTCCGACTGGAGCGGGACCATCTCCGCGCTCGCCGCGCAGAAGCCGCTGACCTTCTCCGCCTACTTCACCACCGCCCGCCCGGCGGCGAACCCGCCGCTGCCCACCGGCAGCACGGCGCTCGCCAAGCTGGTCCCGCACGCCATCGACTACGGGCCCACGATCGTCGGCGACGGGAAGTCCCACGTCCTCACCGACGGCGGCTACCAGGTGCTCAACCGCGTCGGCGGGTGCAACGGCGCCACCGGCGCGAACGTCGAAGTCACCACCGCCGCCGCGCTCTCGTGGGGGCAGCAGTGGAAGGTCGACGCGAACTCCGACGGCACCGTACGGGTCTCCGACGCCTGCTACCAGCCGCTCACCCTCACGGCCCCCGCCGCCGCGGGCGGCACGGTCACCGTCAAGGCCTTCGACCCCGCCAACGCGTACCAGAAGTGGAAGCTCACCAGGAGCAACGGCACCGTGACGCTCACCAACCCGCAGACCGGACTGGCCCTCGACCGGACCAGCACCTACCCGGGCGACTTCGCGACCACCAAGGCCCCCAGCGGCTCGAACTCCCAGTCCTGGGCCCCCATCAGGTGACCTCGGCCGGCCCCGCCGCCCCGCAGGCGCGCGGGGCCGGTACGGAATCCCCGTACCGGCCCCGCCGACTGCCGCCCTGCGCCTACTCGTTCGGGACGGTCGCGTACTTCGGGGTGCCCTCGGCCATCTGCTTCAGGGCGTCCTTGCGGTCCCGCTTCGACAGCTTGTCGATGTAGAGGGTGCCGTACAGGTGGTCGGTCTCGTGCTGGAGGCAGCGGGAGAAGAAGCCGGTGCCCTCGACGCGGATCGGCTTGCCGTCCTTGTCGACGCCGGTGACCGCCGCGTAGTCCGGGCGGGCCAGCTCGGCGTAGGCGGTGGGGACGGAGAGGCAGCCCTCGTTGCCGTCGTCCAGGACCCGGCGGCGGTCGGCCGGGTACTCCTCCAGCACCGGGTTGACCACGTGGCCGATGTGGCGCACGCCCTCGTCGTCCGGGCAGTCGTAGACGAAGACCTTGAGGTCGACGCCGATCTGGTTGGCGGCGAGGCCGACCCCCTCGGCGGCGTACATCGACTGGAACATGTCGTCGATGAGCGCGGACAGCTCGCCGTCGAAGACGGTGACGTCCTTGACCTCGCGGTGCAGCACCGGGTTGCCGACGACGGTGATCGGGCGCGCGGTGCCCTTGCTGAGGTCGGGCTCCTCGCCGATCACCTTCACGGGCGTCTCGGGCGCCGTCCCCTCCACGTCGTGCTCGTGCTCGTGCTGCTCGGCCTGCTCCGCCATGTCTTCCGCTTCCGTCGGTGTACGCGTTACCTCACCAGGGTACTCAGCACACTTCTTCGAGATCCCGGTAAGCCCGGCTTCCGGGGGCGGCCGCGACCCAGCGGTCCAGCAGGGTGCGCACCAGGTGGGCCGGGGCGGCGATCCCGCACTCCCGCTCGACCAGCCAGGACATCCCGGCGGCGCCGCCCTGGCTGAGGTGGCTGAGGTGGCCCGGGTGGGCGGCGTCACCGTCGTCGTGCGGGTCGTGGTGGGCGGCGACGCCGTCGTCGGAGGCCATCCGGCTCTCCGAGCAGGCCCGGCACAGCAGCCGCACCGAGGAGGTCCAGTCCTCGGCGGCGTAGCCGGCGTCGGCGACCAGCCGTTCCAGCGCGTCGCGGTCCCCGGCGGTGGCGGCCTGGAGCAGCACCACGTAGGTCGGCACCGGGGAGGGCGCCCACAGCTCGATCTCGTCGAACACCGGGTAGGCGACGCCGTCGGTGACCCGCTCGCCGTGCGGGGCGCCGTCGTGCAGCACCACCTCGCCCCAGCGGCGGCCGGAGGACGGCAGCGGGATGGACAGCACCTCGATCCGGGCCGGGTCCAGCCGACGGCCCCAGACCACCTCGGACTCGCCGTCCGGGGAGAGCCGCACCGGGGTGGTGCCGAGGTCCAGGCTGACCGGGCCGTCCTGCTGCGCGGCGCCGCCGGGCAGCTTCAGCCCGTACGCCTGCCAGGCGCGGCGGGCCAGCGGCCAGTCCTGGAGGGCGGTGGCGGTGATGCCGAGGTTCCACCAGTCGGGGGCGCCGTGCTCGCGGTCCAGCAGGGCGACGGCGCGCAGGCCGGCCGAGCGGGCCTGCTCCCAGTCCCGGCGGAACTTGTGCAGCAGGGCCAGGTTGAACCAGGAGTCGGAGAGCCAGGGCTCCAGGTCGGCGGCCATCACCAGCAGCGCGCCGGCGTCCTCGTAGCGGCCGTCGCCGATCAGCGTGAAGGCCCGGTCGGTCGTCTGCCGCCAGGTGGCGGACGGCCGGTGCCGTGCCCGGTGGAAGATCCTCACGTTCGTCCCTGCCGTCGTCGTCCGCTCAAGTCCCGTGCCACCGTGCCCTTACCGCCTCGCACGGCGTTCGGGGCCCGGTGCCCCGGGTCGGTGTTCCACGCTACGACCGCATCCAACCACGCCCGCCCCCGCCCGCGCTCCCCACCGTCGAGGTTGGGGCCCGCCCCTCCCCAGCCTGCCTGTCCGATCCCGCCCGCTCAACCCCTGACGGCCGGAACCCGGCTCCCGGGCCCCGCACCGCGCGCGGACGGCCGGAGCCGCGCGCCCGGCCGCACCCCGGCCCGCGCACTCCCCGGCCCGGGCACACCCGGCCGACCCGCGCACGCCCCGGCCCGGGCGCGGCGACAGAGCCGCGCGCGGCGACAGCCCGCCCTCAGCGGCAGGCAGCCCGGCCGCCCACCCTGGCCAGCGCGTCCACCACGCGCGCGTCGTAGACCCGGCCACGGCCCAGCCGCAGCACCTCCAGCGCCTCCAGGTGTCCGACGGCCTCGCCGACGCCGCGGCCGCGGGCGGCCGTCAGCAGCTCGTCGTGGACGTTGGCGACCCGGATGATCCGGGAGGCGAGCGGCACCGCGCCGTCGCCGCAGGCGGGCCCGGTGCAGGGATCGGCCAGCCGGGCGACCTGCTCGGCGACCTCCCGGGGCACCCCGGTGCGGCTGATCACCTCGCTGCCGAGGCGGGCGATCCGCTGCTGCTCCGCGCAGGGCAGCAGCGCCGTGGCGCCGTCCGGCACCGGTTCGACCAGGGACAGCTGGCCGACGTCGTGCATCAGGGCGGCGTACTCCAGCAGAGCGAGCTCGCGGGTGCCCAGGCCCAGCTCGCGGCCCAGCGCGCACGCCGTGTCCGCGACCCTGCGCGCGTGCCCGTGCGGGGTGTAGCCGGCCAGCTCGGTGGCCCGGGCGAGGCTGGCGATGGTCTGCCCGGTGGTGGCCCGCACGGCGGCGGCCCGCCGGAAGGACATCTGGGCGAGCAGCAGCGGGGTGCAGAACAGCGGCAGCGCCCACAGCCCGACCTCGCCGGCCGCCAGGCTGACCAGCATCCCGGTGGCGACGATCGCCGAGCCGATGCCGAACAGCGAGCGCAGCTCGTCCTCCAGCGCCGCCGGGAACCGCGGCCCGCCGCCGGAGCGGCGCAGCAGCGCGGCGAGGGTCGCGTCGCAGAGCGCGGCCAGCGCGGCGACGGCGGTCAGGAACGCCCCGTACGCCGGGCCCTCGGGCGAGAACCGGTCGACCAGGCCGCCGTTGTAGAGCGGCTGGAAGACGGCGGCCGCGAAGCCGACGGCGAGCACCCGGCGGGCGGCCCCGTCGAGGCGGGCCGGGTCGCCCCCGGGCGTCCGACCGGGCCCGGGACGGCCGGACGGACGCCCGAGACGGCCCAGCTCGGGCCCCGGAAGGCTCGGCGCATCCCCCGGACGGCCGAGCGCATGACCCGGAGCGCCGCGCGCGTCCCCCGGAGCGCCGGGCGCGGGCCCGGGACCGCCCCGCAGAGCGCGCCGCGGCAGGACGAGGTCGGCCAGCCGCCCCAGCAGCAGGCCGGCCGCGGTCACCGCGACCACCTGGAGCGTCCCGTGCGCCGTCGGCACCCCGCGCAGCGGCCCGAGCAGGGCGTACGCCAGCGCGCCGGCCGCACCGATCGGCGCCTGCTCCCGATCCCCCGGAAGGGTGATGCGCACGCACTCGCCGACCGCGATCAGCGTGGCGAACGCCAGCGCGACCCCGGGCTCCGCGACCCCGCGCACCGCGACCGCGCCCAGGGCGAGCACGACCAGCGCGGCGGCCGTCGCGTGCACCGCGCGCGCGGTGCGCCCACAGGGCGCGCACCCCGACGCCCCACGCCCCGACGCCCCGTGCCCCGACGCCCTGACCCCCGAGGCCCCGACCCCGGGGGCCCGGGGCCCGAACACCGCCCGCCCGACGGCGGCGCGCCCCGCGACGCCCCGCCCCGCGACACCCCGGCCGACGGCGGCGAAGCCGGCGGCCGCCCGCCCGGCGGCCCTCACGGCTGCCCGGCCGCGGTGACGCCCCCGCCCTGGGGCGGTACCCCGCCCGGGGCCGCCCGGGCGGGCTCGGGCACCCCGAGCGGGATGTCCGGCACCGCCTGGAGGCAGTCCTCGTCGTGCACCACCGGCTGCCAGTCGTGCTCGGCCAGCGCGTCGATCAGCGCCCGCACCATCACCGGGTCGAACTGGCTGCCCGAGCAGCGCTCCAGCTCCGCGACCGCCTCGCCGACCGGCCGCCCGCGCCGGTAGGAGCGGGTGGAGGTCATCGAGTCGAAGGCGTCGGCGACGGAGATGATCCGGGCGAACTCGGGGATCCGGTCGCCGGCCAGCCCGCTCGGGTACCCCCGGCCGTCCAGCCGCTCGTGGTGGTGCAGGATCCCGGCGTGCGCCTCGCCGAGGAAGTCGATGCCGCGCACCAGCTCGTACCCGTAGACCGGGTGGATCTCCACCGCCCGGCGCTCCGCCTCGGTCAGCGGACCGTTTCTGCGCAGCAGCTCGGTGGCCACCCCGAGCTTGCCGACGTCGTGCAGGATCCCGGCGAAGCGCAGGGTGCGCAGCCGCTCGGCCTCCATGCCGAGCTGGGTGGCGATCAGCACCGAGGCCCGGCCGACCCGTTCGCTGTGCCCCCGGGTGTAGGAGTCCTTGATCTCCACCGCCTGCACCAGCGACTGCACGGTGGCCTGGTGGGCGTCCAGTTCGCGCTGGCCCTGGGCAAACACCCAGGCCGAGATGGACAGCGGCAGCAGCGCGAGCAGCGCCGCGAACGCGCCGTACGGGCCCTGCCAGAGCACCGCGACCATCAGCCCGCCGGCCGCGTGCACCAGCACCGGCAGCCCGCACGCGGAGTGCGCCCCGCGCAGCAGCACCCAGGCGCGGCGGCCCTCGCTGAGCATCAGCATCACGCCCACCACCGCCCCGTTGACCAGGCAGAACACCGCGACGGCGGCGAACCCGGGCAGCAGCGCGGCCGGGAAGCGGGAGCCGAGCAGCAGCTGCGGGCCGTGCAGCAGGTGGAAGGCGGCCGAGGAGGCGAAGGCGCACAGCGCGAGCTGGGAGCCGTTGAACAGCTGGCGCGGGCGGCAGCCGCGCCCGGTCGGCCCGCCGAGCAGCGCGGCCGGGGCGGCGACCAGCGCGGAGGCGGACGGCGGGAGCATCAGCGCCCCGGCGAACAGCACCGGGAAGAAGGCGTTCACCCCGGGCCGGCCGGGCGCCCGCTCGGGCGGCGGCGGCCGGCGCAGCAGCCGGCGCACCAGCACCAGGCAGGGGGTGGGCAGGCCCCGGGCCACGGACTCGCAGCAGCCGTGCAGGAAGGCCAGCAGCCCGACCTTGGGCCAGTCCACCGGCGCGCCGAGCCAGTGCGGCGTCCGGGGGGCGGCCGCGGCGGGCAGCAGCGGCACCAGGCAGCACAGCGCCGCCACCGGGACGGCCACCAGGTAGCACGCCGCCCCTCGCGGCAGGGTCGATCCTCCACAGTCGGTAGCGATCTCGACCTCCCCGCCGTACGGACACCGTGTTGCCCCCACGCGTCGGGCGGACCGACGGTGAGCGTCCGTCAGGAGAATAGGCCGCCGCCCCGGCGCAGGGACGCATGATGGCGCGATGGCGCAGTTGGCGCACCGCTAACTCACTCGATCGAGTGAGGGGCGCATGCGAGCAGAACGGGAGCGGCCCCGGGAGCGTGTGCTCCCGGGGCCGCTGCCCTTCTTGTCCGAACCGTCCGACGCGCACCCTCCGGCGGGCGGGCGGGCTACCGCACCCGGCACCCGACCACCCGGCCGGGCACCGTACGGCCGTTCGCCCGCGGAGCCGCCACCGAGCCCGGCCGACGAGCCGTCACCGGACGGGACCGTCCGGCGCCCCCGGGGGCGCCGAAACGTCACTCCACCTGGGCGCCGGCCTCGACGGGGGCTCCGGAGCGCTCGCCCGGCTCCGACCCCGCGCTCTTGCCCGGCCCGGGCGCCGGCCGCGCCGACTCGGCGTGCAACTCCACGGTGGTCTCCACCGAGACCACCAGCTGCTCGCCGGAGCGCTGCCCGGCCCGGATCGAGTCGATCCTGGCCAGCACCTTGCTGCGCAGGTCGGCCGGGGTGTCGTCACACCCGCAGGAGCGCTTGATCAGCGCCTTGATCGCCTGCTCCAGCCCGTACTGCCGCAGGCAGGGCGAGCACTCCTCGAAGTGTTCGCGCAACTTCGCGCAGTCGCCCTCGGGCATCTCGTTGTCGAGGAATTCATAGAGGTGGTCGAGGACCTCGCCACACTCCGTCTCGTGCGGATCGCCGCAGCTCATGAGCCCGAGCCCTTCGCTTCCTGCCCTGCCCCGCTGCCGGCCGGGACGAGCCCGCGCTCACGGGCGTAGTCCTCCAGCATGCCGCGCAGCTGACGGCGGCCGCGGTGCAGCCGGGACATCACCGTACCGATGGGAGTACCCATGATGTCCGCGATCTCCTTGTACGCAAAGCCCTCTACGTCCGCGAGATAGACGGCGATCCGGAATTCCTCCGGGATGGCCTGGAGCGCGTCCTTCACGTCGCTGTCGGGGAGGTGGTCGAGCGCCTGGGTCTCGGCCGAGCGCAGACCGGTCGACATGTGCGACTCGGCCCGGGCCAGCTGCCAGTCCTCGATCTCCTCCGCCGCGGTGCGCTGGGGCTCCCGCTGCTTCTTGCGGTACGAGTTGATGAACGTGTTGGTGAGGATGCGGTACAGCCAGGCCTTGAGGTTCGTGCCCTCGCGGAACTGGTGGAAGGACGCGTACGCCTTGGCGAACGCCTCCTGGAGCAGGTCCTCCGCGTCGGCCGGGTTGCGCGTCATGCGCAGCGCCGCCGAGTACATCGGATCCAGGTAGCCCAGGGCGTCGCGCTCGAAGCGCTCCCGCCGGGCCTCCTCGCTCTCCTCCGCCGACACCCGGTAGGTGTCCTCACCGATCGCCTCGGCCAGCTCCTCACCGGTGAGCGCCTCGCCCGTGGGCAGGGCGTCGCCCGGGCCACGGCCCGGATCGGCCTCGTGCTCGGTCCCGACGACCGGACCCACCTCCTCGGCATGACGGGTACGGCCCACGGTGGGCCGCCCAGAAATGGAGGATATCGGGCTGACGGGCTTCTCGCCCGCGTCGATCCAGTCCGACCACGAGGGGGCGAACGCCGCGGTGGCCTCGCGCTCCTCAGGCCGTTCGGGGCACGCGATCGAACCCATCTGCCCTGCCTCTCACCGGTGACTCGTGCTGACGGACACGACAACCACCCGCCCCCCGCCCGCATTCCCGCCCCGGCCCACCGTTCACTCGTACGCGTGAGCGAGCGGGAGCTCCCCGCTCACGGCCTCACACCAGCCGCAGCACGAAGTCCCCCACCGACGAGCAGATCAGGTCCAGCACCTCCTCCTGCCCCACCGGCGCCCGCTTGGGCACCTCGAAGCCGTGGCTGCCGTACGGCACCGCCACCAGCTCGTGCCCGGCCGGCAGGGGCGGGAACTCGGCCGGCCCGCCGAACGGGTCCGCCGCGCTCTGCACCACCAGCGTCGGCAGCCCCGACTCCAGCAGCTCCCCGGCCCGGCTCTTCTCCGGCTTGCCCGGCGGGTGCAGCGGGAACGCCAGCGCCACCACCCCGACCGCCCCGCTCACCGCGCCCGTCCGGCAGGCCACCCGCGCTCCGGCGCTGCGCCCGCCGACCACCAGCGGCAGCCCCTGCCCGGCCAGCCGCGCGGCCACCGGCCGCCAGGCGGCGTCCAGCGCCGCGGGCGCCGGGCCGAGCTTCTTCCCCGCCACCCGCCAGGGCTGCTCGACCAGCGCGACGGTGATCCCCCGGGCCGGCAGCCGCCCGGCCAGCGCCGCCAGGTCCCGGGCCCCGATCCCGCCGCCCGCGCCGTGGCCGAGCGCCAGCACGGCCGCCGGCCGCTCGGCCCGGTGGTAGCTGATCCGGGCGTCCCCGGCCTCGGTCGGGACCAGTTCGGTGGTGCTCATCGCGGTGCTCCAGGCGGGTTCGGATCAGAACAGGGTGGTCTCGTACTCGTCCTCGGCCCACGGCTCCTTGAGCTCCGGACCGTTGTTGCGGATGCTGCCGACCGCCGGGGAGACCGGCGTGGCCAGCAGCGCGCCCGGCGGCGGGGGCACCAGCAGCGGGCGCAGCCCGTCCGGGTCCGTGCGCCGCGGGTCCAGCCACGCGTCCCAGTCCGCCGGGTCCAGGAACAGCGGCATCCGCTCGTGGATCGGCGCCAGCGCCTCCTCGGCGTCCGTGGTGACGATCGTGAACGTCACCAGCCAGGCCTCCGGGTGGCCGGGCGGCACCGCGCGGTTGCGCCAGAACTCGTACAGCCCGGCCAGCGCCAGCGGGGTGCCGTCCGCCCGGGAGACGAAGTACGGCTTCTTGCGCGCCTTGCCGCGCTCCCCCGGCACCGTCTGCCACTCGTAGTAGCCGTCCACCGGCAGGATGCACCGGCGCGCGGCGAAGGCCTGCCGGTACGAGGGCTTCTCGTGCACCGTGTCGGACCGGGCGTTGATCATCTTCACCGCCGTCTCGGCGG
This sequence comes from Kitasatospora sp. NPDC018619, assembly GCF_044391605.1. Classification (NCBI taxonomy): domain Bacteria; kingdom Bacillati; phylum Actinomycetota; class Actinomycetes; order Kitasatosporales; family Streptomycetaceae; genus Kitasatospora; species Kitasatospora sp. NPDC018619. The sequence continues at coordinate 128,586 of NZ_JBISAI010000017.1, read as the reverse complement.
AGTTCGACCACTGCGGCACCAGCCCCCAGCGCAGCACCCGCAGCTGGCGCAGCGGCTGCGGCCGCTCCTTCGCCGGCCGCTCCAGCACCACGAACGCGCTGTCGGTCGGCGCGACGTTCCAGTTCGGGTCGAGGGTCTCCGCGGGATCCCAGTGCTCGACGTCGAACAGCCCGACGATGTCCTCGGGCTTGCTGCTGGCTGCGAACCGACCGCACATGCGGGCCAGCTTGCCATGCCGCCCGCGGCCGGGGCCCGCCCGTCCGTCCACCGGTCCGGCCATCGGCTCATCCGCCCATCCGTCCGTCCGCTCATCCGCCCGCGGAACAGAACCGCCCCCTGCCTCCCGCCCGTCCTCCCGTGGGAGGCTGCCCCGAACGGCCGTACCCGGCGGCCGCGCGGCGAGCGCAGGCGGAGAGGACCCGATGCTGTACGCGAACGACGAGACCCTCGGCGGCCTGTGGAACCAGGTGACGGGCACCCAGGCCGCCCCGCCCGGCTGGCTGGTCCTGGCCACCGGCGCCGCCGCCCTGCTCACCGTCCTGGCACGCCCGCTGTGGCACGTCGCCCGCAACGCCGTCACCATCGCCCACGAGGGCGGCCACGGCCTGGTCGCCCTGGCCACCGGCCGCAAGCTGGCCGGCATCCGGCTGCACTCGGACACCTCCGGGCTCACCCTCTCCTACGGCCGCCCCACCGGCCCCGGCATGGTCCTCACCGCCGCCGCCGGCTACACCGCCCCGGCCCTGCTCGGCCTCGGCTGCGCCGCGCTGCTCGCCGCCGACCGGATCACCCTGCTGCTGTGGCTGGCGATCCTGCTGCTGCTCGCCCTGCTGCTGCGCATCCGCAACGCCTTCGGCTTCCTCACCGTGCTGGTCGCCGGCGGCGCCTTCTTCCTGGTCTCCTGGTTCGGCAGCGCCGAGGTCCAGGCCGGCTTCGCCTACCTCGGCTGCTGGTTCCTGCTCTTCGGCGCCGTCCGCCCCGTCCTGGAGCTCCAGCACCAGCGCCGGATCGGCTGGGCCCGCGACTCCGACGCCGACCAGCTCGCCCGGCTCACCCACGTGCCCGCCCTCGCCTGGGTCGCCGTCTTCCTGCTCGTCGCCCTCGCCTGCCTCGCCCTCGGCGCCGCCTGGCTGCTCCAGCCGCTGTCCTGACACCCGCCGCCCGACCGGGCCCTCCCGTGCGGCCGCCCGCCGAGTCGTTCCCGCACGGCCCCTAGACTTGCCCCATGACCGAGACCCTGTGGCCCGCCCCCGTCGCGACCAGCCCCGTCGACGCCACCGTGACCATCCCCGGCTCCAAGTCGGTCACCAACCGGGCCCTGGTGCTGGCGGCACTCGCCGACGGACCGGGCTGGGTGCGGCGCCCGCTGCGCAGCCGCGACTCCCAGCTGATGGCCGACGGCCTGCGCGCCCTCGGGGTCACCATCGAGGAGAAGGTCAACAACGACTCCGGCGGCATCGGCGGCGGCGAGGCCTGGCGGGTCATCCCCGCCCCCGCGCTGCTCGGCCCCGCCTCGGTCGACGTCGGCAACGCCGGCACCGTGATGCGCTTCCTGCCCCCGCTCGCCGTCCTCGCCGACGGCCCGGTGCACTTCGACGGCGACCCGCGCTGCTACGAGCGCCCCCAGCACGGCGTGATCAACGCCCTGCGCGCGCTCGGCGCCCGGATCGAGGACGGCGGCCGCGGCGCCTTCCCGCTCACCGTGCACGGCACCGGCTCGCTGGACGGCGGCCCGGTCGAGCTGGACGCCTCCTCCTCGTCCCAGTTCGTCTCCGCCCTGCTGCTGTCCGGCGCGCGCTACAACCACGGCATCGAGGTCCGCCACGTCGGCGGCCCGGTCCCCTCGCTGCCGCACATCCGGATGACCGTGGAGATGCTCCGGCTGGCCGGCGCCCAGGTCGACGCCCCCGAGGACGGCGGCGAGAAGGACGTCTGGCGGGTCACCCCCGGCGCCCTGATCGGCCGTGACCTGGTGGTCGAGCCGGACCTCTCCAACGCGGCGCCGTTCTTCGCCGCCGCGCTGGTCACCGGCGGCCGGGTCACCGTGCGGGACTGGCCCAAGCACACCACCCAGCCCGGTGACCAGCTGCGCGAGATCTACACCCGGATGGGTGGCGCCTGCGAGTTCACCGACGAGGGGCTCCAGTTCACCGGCGGCGGCCGGATCCACGGCATCGAGGCCGACCTCCACGACGTCGGCGAGCTCACCCCGGTGATCGCCGCCGTCGCCGCGCTCGCCGACTCCGAGTCCCACCTGTACGGCATCGCCCACCTGCGCCTGCACGAGACCGACCGGCTCGCCGCGCTCGCCAAGGAGATCAACGACCTGGGCGGCGACGTCACCGAGACCGAGGACGGCCTGCGGATCCGCCCGCGCCCGCTGCACGGCGGGATCTTCCACACCTACGAGGACCACCGCCTCGCCACCGCCGCCGCCGTGCTCGGCCTCGCCGTGCCCGGCGTGGACGTCGAGAACGTCGCCACCACCGCCAAGACCCTGCCCGACTTCCCCGGGATGTGGTCCGAGCTGCTCGGCGCAGCGGCGGCGGGCGTCTGAGCGGAGACTGAGCACATGCGCCGCTACGGCAAGGACGCCGACGAGGACGACATCCGCAACCGCCCCGCCCGCCGGGGCTCCCGGCCGCGGACCCGGATCCGGCCCAAGCACGAGGACGCCGCCGAGGCGATGGTGCTGACGGTCGACCGCGGCCGGATCACCTGCCTGGTCGACCCGGGGACGAAGCAGGAGCGCGAGGTCCTCGCCATGAAGGCCCGCGAGCTGGGCCGCAAGGGCGTCGTCGTCGGCGACGTGGTCAACCTGGTCGGCGACCTCTCCGGGGACGCCGACACCCTGGCCCGGATCGTCCGGGTCGAGGAGCGCAGCTCGGTGCTGCGGCGCACCGCGGACGACGACGACCCGTACGAGCGGATCGTCGTCGCCAACGCCGAGCAGCTGGCCATCGTGACCGCGCTGGCCGATCCGGAGCCGCGCCCCCGGCTGATCGACCGCTGCCTGGTGGCGGCGTACGACGCGGGCATGGAGCCGCTGCTGGTGCTCACCAAGTCCGACCTCGCCCCGGCGTCCACGCTGCTGGACTCCTACGCCCCGCTGGGCATCACCTACGTGGTGACCCGCCGCGACGAGCTGGAGACCACCGGCGCCGAGGCCGTCCGCGAACACCTGCGCGGGCTGTCCACGGTGTTCATCGGCCACTCCGGCGTCGGCAAGACCACCCTGGTCAACGCGCTCGTCCCGGACCGCCGGCGGCAGACCGGGCACGTCAACGCCGTCACCGGCCGCGGTCGGCACACCACCGTCTCCGCCCTGGCGCTGCGGCTGCCCCCGCCGCCCGGGGCCAGGCCGGGCTCGAAGCGGGCGCTGGACCCGGGCTGGGTGATCGACACGCCCGGCTTCCGCTCCTTCGGCCTGTCGCACATCGACCCGTCCCGGGTCATCCACGCCTTCCCCGACCTGGAGCCCGGCACGGCGGACTGCCCGCGCGCGTGCAGCCACGACGAGCCGGACTGCGCGCTGGACGCCTGGGTGGCCGACGGCCACGCCGAGGCCGCCCGGCTCTACTCGCTGCGCCGCCTGCTGGCCAGCAAGGAGGGCGAGGCGGACTGAGGCGCCGCCGCCCGCTCCCCGGACCGGTGGCCCGTTCGAGGTGTCGGAGCGCTCCCGGCTGGTGATCATAGGAAAGTCGGGCCGTACCCGGTCCGACCGTCGATCGACAGGGAGGGCACGGATGGCATGGGCCCTGGTGGTCCTGGCCGGCCTGCTGGAGACCGGCTTCGCGATCAACCTCAAGCTCAGCGAGGGCTTCACCAGGCTCTGGCCCACCATCAGCTTCTGCGTGTTCGCCCTCGGCAGCTTCGGCCTGCTCACCCTCTCGCTGAAGAGCCTGCCGGTGGGCCCCGCCTACGCGGTGTGGACGGGCATCGGCGCGGCCGGCACCGCGATCTACGGCATGGTCTTCCTGAACGAGACCAGCTCGGTGCTCAAGCTGGTCTCGATCTCGCTGGTGATCGCCGGCGTCATCGGCCTGCAACTCAGCGGTACGGCCCACTGAGTGGGCACTGAGCTAGGGTTTCGGGCATGGCCGACTACCACGACGACCTCCGACTCGCCCATGTCCTCGCCGACTCGGCCGACTCGGTCACCCTGGAGCGCTTCCGAGCCCTCGACCTGAAGGTCGAGACCAAGCCCGACCTCACCCCGGTGAGCGACGCCGACAAGGCCGCCGAGGAGCTGGTGCGCAGCGTGCTGCAGCGGGCCCGCCCGCGCGACGCCGTCCTCGGCGAGGAGTTCGGGCTCCAGGGCTCGGGCCCGCGCCGCTGGGTGATCGACCCGATCGACGGCACCAAGAACTACATCCGCGGCGTCCCGGTCTGGGCCACCCTGATCGCGCTGCTGGAGGACGGCCCGGACGGCGTCGAGCGCCCGGTGGTCGGCATCGTCTCCGCCCCCGCCCTGCAGCGCCGCTGGTGGGCGGCCAAGGGCCTCGGGGCGTTCGGCGGCCGCAGCCTGGCCAAGGCCTCCCGGCTGCACGTCTCCGGCGTCTCCCGGATCGAGGACGCGTCCTTCTCCTACTCCTCGCTCAGCGGCTGGGAGGAGCGCGGGCGCCTCGACCCGTTCCTGGACCTCACCCGCGCCTGCTGGCGCACCCGCGCGTACGGCGACTTCTGGTCCTACATGATGGTCGCCGAGGGCGCCGTCGACATCGCCGCCGAGCCCGAGCTGTCGCTGTGGGACATGGCGGCCAACTGCATCATCGTCGAGGAGGCCGGCGGCCGGTTCACCGGTCTGGACGGCGTCCCCGGCCCCGGCGGCGCCGACGCCGTCGCCTCCAACGGCCTGCTGCACGAGGAGACGCTGCGCCGGCTCTCGGTCTGACGCGGCGGCAGGCCTGCGCCCCGGCCGCAGGCCGCCGACACGGTTGCAGGCCCTGTGACCGGTGGGAGCCGGTCACAGGGCCTGCCGCTGGTACGGCCCGCCGCTACTTCTTGCGCAGCTCCCGGACCGCCGCTTCCAGCCGCTGCCCGAAGTCGGCGTCGGCCTTGCGGAAGTTGTCGACCGCGCGCTCCACGATGTCCTCGCGGTCCGCGGAGACCTTGGCGATGAAGCCCGACAGGTTGGCGACCAGGCGCTGCTTCTCGTCCTCCGAGAACAGCCGGTAGAGGTCGCCGGCCTGCACGAAGTCGTCGTCCTCGGCGTGCAGGGGCGCGACGTGGTTGCCGGTGAGGCCGTCGACGGCGGTCGCGGCCCACAGCGGGCGGCCGGTCTGCACCGGGCCGCCGAAGCTGTTCGGCTCGTAGTTCTTCTGCCGGCCGTGGCGGCCGTCGTACAGGTGTCCGTCCCGGCTGTTGGTGCGGGCCTCGGTGGCGTGCGGACGGTTCACCGGCAGGTGGTCGGCGTTGATGCCGACCCGGTAGCGGTGGGCGTCGGCGTACGCGAACAGCCGGCCCTGGAGCATCTTGTCCGGGGACGGGCCGATGCCGGGCACGAAGTGCGCGGGGGAGAAGACCGACTGCTCGACCTCGGCGAAGACGTTGTCGGGGTTGCGGTTGAGCTCCAGCTTGCCGATCTCGATCGGCGGGTAGTCGGCGTGCGGCCAGACCTTGGTCAGGTCGAAGGGGTTGAAGCGGTAGGTCGCCGCGTCGGCCGCCGGCATGATCTGGACCTGCACCGTCCAGCTGGGGAACTCGCCGCGCTCGATCGACTCGCGCAGGTCCCGCTGGTGGCTGTCCGGGTCCTCGCCGGCCAGGACGTTGGCCTCGGCCTGGGTGAGGTTGCGGATGCCCTGGTCGGTCTTGAAGTGGTACTTGACCCAGAAGTGCTCGCCGGCCTCGTTCTGCCACTGGTAGGTGTGCGAGCCGTAGCCGTTCATGTGCCGGTACGAGGCCGGGATGCCGCGGTCGCCGAACAGCCAGGTCACCTGGTGGGTTGACTCGGGCGACAGGCCCCAGAAGTCCCAGACGTTGTCCGCCTCCTGGGAGCCGGTGTACGGGTCCCGCTTCTGGGTGTGGATGAAGTCGGGGAACTTGATGGCGTCCCTGATGAAGAACACCGGGGTGTTGTTGCCGACGAGGTCGTAGTTGCCCTCCTCGGTGTAGAACTTCAGCGCGAAGCCGCGCGGGTCGCGCACCGCGTCGGCGGCGCCGAGGTTGCCCGCCACCGTGGAGAACCGCAGGAAGACCTCGGTCTGCTTGCCGACCTCGGACAGGAACGCCGCCCTGGTCCAGGGCGTGACGTCGGCGGTCACCGTGAAGGTGCCGTAGGCTCCGGCGCCGCGGGCGTGCACCACGCGCTCCGGGATCCGCTCCCGGTTGAAGTGCGCGAGCTTCTCGAACAGCAGCTGGTCCTGGATGAGCGCCGGGCCCCCGGCGCCCGCCGTCTCGGTGTTCTGGTTGTCGGCGACGGGGGCCCCCGCCTCCGTGGTCAGGGTCGGGCGCAGCGCGTCCTGGGTCGTCATGGGAGTGCCTCCGCGGTATCCGGTCGTGATGACACGATCCTAACTTGGACTTTGTCCAAGTCAACACTGGAACCAATCCCGGACCGTGACCTACCCTGGAGGGCATGAGCGACCTGCTGGAGAGACTGCGCACCCGCGGCTGGCGGCTGACGGCACAGCGCCGGGTCGTCGCGGAGGTCCTGGCGGGCGAGCACGTCCACCTCACCGCGGACGAGGTGCACGCCCGCGCGGCCTGCCGGCTGCCCGAGATCAGCCGCGCCACCGTCTACAACACGCTCGGCGAGCTCGTCGCCCTCGGGGAGGTCCTGGAGGTCGCCGCCGACGGCCGCGCCAAGCGCTACGACCCCAACGCCCACCGCGCCCACCAGCACCTGATCTGCTCGGGCTGCGGCGCCATCCGCGACGTCCACCCCGACGGCGACCCACTGGCCGCCCTGCCCGCCGCCGAACGCTTCGGCTTCACCGTCACCGCGGCCGAGGTCACCTACCGCGGCCTGTGCCCCGACTGCCGCCCCTGACCGGCCGGCCGGGGCGCGGGCAGGCCGCTACGCGCTCAGTTCGGCGTTCAGCGCGCCCAGCAGCCGGCCGGCCCGCTCCGCCACCTCGGCCGGCCCCGAGTCGATCGCCCGCCGGCACCAGTTCTCCGCCTGCACCGGCTCCCCGCGGCGCAGCGCCAGCAGGGCCAGGCGCAGCGCCGCCCGCCCGTGCCCGGCGTCCGCCGCCCGGGTGTACCAGAGCATCGCCTCGGCCTCGCTGTCCTGCCGGGCCAGCAGCAGCCCCAGGTTGAAGGCGGCACTGCGGCTGCCCGCCTCGGCGGCCCGCCGGTACCAGCTCTCGGCGATCTCCAGCGCCCCGCGCTCGGCCGCCCGCACGCCCATCCGCACCTGCGCCCGGCGGTGCCCGGCGTCGGCCGCCAGCGCGTACCAGTGCTCGGCCTCGGCGTCCGCGTCCCCGCGCCGGTCCAGCAGCGAGGCCAGCCGGAAGGCGCCCTCGGCCGAGCCGCCGGCCGCCGCCTGCCGGTAGCGCTCCAGCGCCCCCGCCACGTTGCCGCGCTGCTCCTGGACGACCGCGAGCTGGAGCGCCGCCTCGCCGTGCCCCTCGGCCGCCGCCCGCGCGTACCACTCCTGGGCCTGCCGCTGCTCGCCGCGCCCGGCGTGCAGCACGCCGAGGTTGAACGCGCCGTCCACGCTGCCGGCCTCGGCCGCCTTGGAGAACCACGGCTGGGCGCCGGACTCGTCCCCGCGCTGGAGCAGCACCACGGCCAGCGCGTTGCAGGCCTCCCGGTGCCCGGCGTACGCGGCCCGGCGGTACCACTGCTCGGCCTGCTGCTCGCGCCCGGTGCCCGCGCAGAGCAGGCCGAGGTTGAAGGCGCCGTTCTGGTCGCCCGCCTCCAGCGCGGCGCGGTACCAGTGCTCGGCCTCGGCGGCCTCGCCGCGGCTCGCGTGCAGCGCCCCCAGCGCGTTGGCGGCGTTGCCGTCCCCGGCCTCGGCGGCCTCCCGCCACCACTCGGCGGCCGCCGCCAGGTCCCCGGAGTCGCGCAGCAGGAAGCCCAGCGAGCAGGCCGCGCGCGGCTCCCCGTTCTGGGCGGCCTGCCGGTACCAGCGGGCCGCCTCCTCCAGCAGCGCCCGATCGGTGCGGGCGCGCTCCTCCAGCAGCACGCCCAGGCGCAGCGCGGCGCGGGCGTGGCTGCGGGCGGCGGCCGTGCGGTACCAGGTCTCGGCGGTCTCCTTGTCCCCGGCGGCCTCGCGCATCCGGGCCAGCCGGTAGGAGGCCTCCCGGTGCCCGGCGTCGGCGGAGACCTTGAACCAGCGCTCGGCGCGCACGTCCCGCCGGTGCTCCATCAGGTCGCCCAGGGCGTAGGCGCCCAGCGGGTGGCCGTGGTCCGCGGCGAAGTGCAGCCAGTACTCGGCGGCCTCCTCCTCGCCCTGGTCGCGCAGTTGCAGCCCGAGCGCGTGCGCGGCCGGCGCGCTGCCGGCCACCGCGGCCTGGCGCCACCACTGGCCGGCCTCCTCGCGGTGGCCCTGCTGGTGCAGCAGCACGCCGAGGTTGTTGGCGGCCGCGCGCAGCCCGGCGGCCGCGGCGGTGCGCAGGTAGGGCTCGGCGTCCTCCAGCTCGCCGCGGCGCAGCAGCAGGGTGCCCAGCCGGCAGGCGGCGTCCGGGTCGCCGTCGTCGGCGGCCTGCCGGTGGCGGGCCTCCAGCGCGGCGGACTCGCGGGCGGCGAGGGCGGTCTCGAAGCTGGTCGAGTCCAGGCCGGCCGGGTCGAGCGCGGCACCGGCGGCCGGCTCCCCGTCGGATTGCTCCCCGTACGCGCCGACGGCGGCGGCGAACTGGCGGGTCGGCACGTGGACGAGGCTGTCGGGCCCGTAGCCCGGGGCCGGGGGGCGGTCGGACAGTTCGCTGGTGCGCTGGGCGGGCAGGGCTCCGGGACGGCTGGCGGTGCGCTCGGCGCTCTCCGCCCAGGCGTCGGTGTCCGCCTCGGCTGCCGCCGCGGACCTGGCGCCTGACTTGCCGATCAGCCTCATGCCGACTCCCGCTCCCCCAGAGTGTCGCGGCATCGTGCCCCGGCCTGCGGCCGGGGGGACTGCCAGGAGAGGCGCCGGACCCGACGGCCGGTCAGCGGCCGTGCACCGTCCCCCATGTGTCCCATCGTCGCATCACCCAGTACCCGCGTACACCTGCCCCGGCCGAAATCCGGCGGGGCCGACCCGAAGCCGACGAAACTGCTTCGGCGCTTTGTCGATTTCCCGACACTTCGACCTCACAAACCCCGCTGCCGTCCTCCTTGGCGACGGTCGATAGTACCGGAGCGGTTCCTGCCGCTTCCGTGGCGAGAGACGGCGCGGCGGGACGGGCCCGCGGGGGACGGCGGGGCGGGGAGCGGCCCGGCGGGGAACGGTCCGCGAAACACCGGAGGCCCGGAGGAAGAATCCTCCGGGCCTCCGGCCTTTGTAGCGGGGACAGGATTTGAACCTGCGACCTCTGGGTTATGAGCCCAGCGAGCTACCGAGCTGCTCCACCCCGCGTCGGTGGTCAAACCATAGCACGGTCGCGGGGTGGAGCGGAAAACGGTTGCCGCAGCTCAGCGGGCTACGGCTGCGGGCCGGGCGATCCGCCGCCGGTGGCGCCCGGGGCGGGCGTGCCGGACGGGGCGGGCGCCGGGCTGCCGCCGCGGGCCGCCTCGGCGGCCTTCAGGGCGTCGCCGAGCGCCTTCTGGGCGTTGCCGTAGGCCACCCAGTCGCCGTTCTTGAACGCGGTCTGGCTGTCGTTGTACGCCTTCTCCGCGTCCGAGAGCGCCTTCGACAGCTCGGGCGAGATCGTCGCGCCCGGCGCCGGCGTGGTGGGCGTCGTCGGGGCCGTCCCGGTGCCCGGGTTGGAGGGCACGGTCGGGGTGGTCGACGGGGGCGCCCCGCCGAACACCTTCTTCAGCGCGGCCTCCAGGGTGTCCTCGAACGCCACGTTGTCGTCCCCGTACACCGCCAGGACCTTCTGCATCGTCGGGTACTTGGCACCGCGGCCGCGCACGTACACCGGCTCGATGTTGAGCAGTCCGCCGCCGACCGGCAGGGTCAGCAGGTTGCCGTACTCCAGCTCGGCGTCGCCGCCGCTCTTCAGCGCGAAGATCTGCTGGGCCACCTCCTGCCGGGAGTTGAACTTCGACTGCACCAGCCCGGGGCCGGGCGCGCCGCTCTCACCGGTCATCTTCAGGATGCGGATCTTCCCGTAGTCGTCCCCCGGGTCCGCGTTGACGGCCATGAACGCCGCCAGGTTGGGCCGCCCGTTGGGCACGAAGGTACTGGTCAGCGAGAAGCTCGCGGCGCTGGTGTCCGGCATCCGCACCGTCACGTAGTACGGCGGCTGGACCTGCTTGGTGTCGCTGGTCGGGTCCACCGGGGTCTGCCAGATGTCACTGCCGTTGAAGAACGAGTTGGCGTCGGTGACGTGGTACTGGCCGAGCAGGTCGCGCTGCACCTTGAACATGTCCTGCGGGTAGCGCAGGTGCGGCAGCAGCGTCTGCGGGATGTCCGCCTTCGGCTCCACGGTGCCCGGGAAGGCCTTCATCCAGGTCTTCAGCACCGGGTCCTTCTCGTCCCACTGGTAGAGCTTCACCTCGCCGGTGTAGGCGTCCACCGTGGCCTTGACCGAGTTGCGGATGTAGTTGACCTGGTTGGCGGCGGTCAGCAGCTCACCGCGCTGGTTGGTCAGCGAGTCCTTGGTGGCGGTGCCCAGCGTCGTCTTCGAGGAGAACGGGAAGCCGTCCGAGGTGGTGTAGCCGTCCAGCACCCACAGCACCCGGCCGTCCTGCACCACCGGGTACGGGTCGGCGTCGATCGACAGCCACGGCGCGACCTTCTCCACCCGCTCCTTCGGCGTCCGGTTGTAGATCACCTTGGCGCCGTCGCTGATCGCCCCCGCGTAGAGGATCTGCGGCTCGGCGAAGCGCACCGCATACGCGGCCCGGGTCAGCGGGTTGTCCAGCGAGACACCGCTGCCGCCGGTGTAGGTGTACTCGGCGTTCTGGCCGGTCTTGGGATCGGTGTAGTCGATCTCCTTGTTCGCGCCGCCGACGATCGAGTAGGTGGTGGTCTTCTCGCCGTAGTAGATCCGCTGCTGGTAGTCGCCCAGCGTGCCGGTGGCCGGCAGGCCCGACTCGGTGAACACCGGCTGGCCCTTGTCGTCCACCTGGTTGCCCTTGGCGACGACCGCGCCGTAGCCGTGGGTGTACTTGAAGTGGTCGTTGATCCAGTTGCGCTGCACGCCGTTGAGATCCAGCTCGCGCAGGCCGATCACGCTGTCCTGCTTGTCCTGCCCGCTGCCGTAGCGGTCCACGTCCAGCGTGCTCGGGAAGGCGTAGTAGTTGCGCTGCTGCTCCAGCGACTGGAACGCCGGCGAGACGACGTTCGGGTCCAGCAGCCGGATGTCCCCGACGGTCTGCGCGTCCGGCTTGAGCGCCTCCGCGTTGGTGGTGCCCTGCGGGCTGTACGGGGTGGTCTGCGCGTCCGCGATCCCGTACGCCTGGCGGGTGGCGTCGATGTTCTTCTGGATGTACGGCGTCTCCTTGGCCTGCTCGTTCGGCTTGACCTGGAACTGCTGCACGATCGCCGGGTACAGCCCGCCGATCAGCACCGCCGACAGCACCATCAGCCCCAGGCCGATCAGGGCCGGGGCCCAGGTGCGCCGGATCGGGGTCAGGAAGAACAGCACCGCGCAGATGATCGCGACGAAGAACAGGATGGTCTTGGCCGGCAGGAAGGCGTTCGCGTCCACGTAGCGCAGGCCGGTCCAGCCGGAGACGCCCTTGTACGAGCCGGTCTTCACCGCCAGCGCGTACCGGTCCAGCCAGTACGCGACGGCCTTCAGCAGCACGAACACGCCCAGCAGCACCGCGAGGTGCCCCTGCGCGCCCGTGCTCACCCGGCGGCCCGGGCCCTGGAGGCGCAGCCCGCCGTAGAGGTAGTGCACCAGCGCCGAGGTCAGCAGCGAGACGATCACCGCGCTGAACGCGAAGCCCAGCACGAACTCGTAGAACGGCAGGTCGAAGGCGTAGAACGAGACGTCCATGCCGAACTGCGAGTCCTTCTCACCGAAGGAGGTCGCGTTCGTCCACATCAGCCAGGTCCGCCACTGCCCGGAGGCCGCGGCGCCGGCCACCAGGCCGATCACCAGCGAGACGCCGATCAGCGCCCAACGCTTGAACGGCGCCAGGCCGGCCCGGTAGCGGTCCAGGCTCTGCTGCTCCACCGACATCGCCGACAGCGGCGGCCGCAGCCGGTGCGCCAGCCAGAGGTTGAAGCCGACGATCACCGCCATCAGCAGGCCGAACACGGCGAACAGGCCGACCTTCGTCCACAGCTGGGTGGTGAACACCGAGGAGAAGCGCACCGACCTGAACCACAGCCAGTCCGTCCAGAACCCCGCGAACATCACGAACAGCAGGAAGAGCACCGCGAGCACGCCCAGGGTCAGCAGGGCCACCCGCGCCCGCCGGGAGGGCGGGCCTACCCTGCGCCGGAAACCCGGCCCTGAGCGTTCGGGCATCTGGAAGACCACGGTGGCACCTCGGCTGTGTCGTCTGAATGGGGTCGGTCGTCAGGGAAACTTAACCAGGCTTCGGCCGAGTTCCCACCGTTAGCAGACGGTTACGACGCCCGCCCACCGCCGGCCGTCCCCGCCGCGGCTGCCGAGGCCGCCCGCGGCCGTCCGGTGAGCGCGCCCCGCCCGGCGTGTGAGGATTGAGGCATGTCCGACGCGTCTGATCTGAACAACTCCCCCGACGACGTCTCCAAGCTCCCGGCCGCCACCCCGCTGACCCGGGCCGCGCTGGAGATCGACGAGTACGCCGCCACCCTCGGCTGGGACCTCCCGGCCCGGCTGTTCGCCCTGGTGGACAGCGCCGCCCTGCGCAAGGCCGACCCGAAGATCGCCAAGCAGCTCGGCCTGGCCGAGGGCGACGAGGCCGGCCTGACCCCGATCGAGCAGGACGAGCTGCCGGCCGGCATGGAGCTCGACAAGTTCCTCGGCACCATCGCCTGGCCCGACGCCGTGGCGGGCTGCGCCCTGGTCGTCGAGCGCCTGATGCTGCCCCCGGGCGCCGAGCAGTCCCGCCCGCGCGGCGCCTCCGACGCCCAGCTCACCGAGTGGGTGGCCAACCACCCCCAGCGCGAGGAGGTGCGGATCACCGCCGCGGTGCTCCGCGACGGCAAGAAGGAGATCGCGCTGCGGCTGCGCTCCAAGGACGTCGCCCGCGAGGTGCTGACCGGCCCGGACCTGGTGCCCGGCCTGACCGACGCGCTGCTGGCGACCTTCGCCTGACGCCTGCGGGCGGCCGCCCCGGCGGCTGCCCGGCAGGTCCGGCGGCTGCCCGGCGGGTCCGCCCCGGTGGGCCGCTCCCGCGGTCCGTCCCCGTGGCTACCCGGCCGCGCAGGACGGCAGGGCGCCGGTCTGCCCGGAGCGGACCAGCTCCAGCGACTTCAGCGCGCCGTCCAGCGTGTCCGCCTTGATCAGGGTCAGCCCGGAGGGCGTGTTCTTGCTCGCCTCGGCGCAGTTCGAGGACGGGGTGAAGAAGTACTCGGCCCCGGCGTCCCGGGCGGCGATCAGCTTCATCGAGATGCCGCCGATCGGGCCGACCTTGCCGTCGTCGTCGATCGTCCCGGTGCCGGCCACGAACCTGCCGCCGGTGAGGTCCCCGCCCGGGGTGAGCTTGTCGATGATGCCCAGCGAGAACATCAGGCCGGCGCTCGGGCCGCCGACATCCTGGAGGCCGATGTCGATCTGGAACGGGTAGGTGTGCCGGATCCCGGTGCCGATGCCCACCACCGCGAGCCCGGCCCGCTCGGCGGGGGCGCTCGGGTCCAGGTCCTTGGCCCGTACGGTCGGGACGGTGACGTCCGTCTTCCCGCCCGGCGCGGCGGCACCGTTGGCGTCCTTGACCCGCGGCACGACGGTGAAGACCACCGACTCGCCCGGCTTGTGCCTGGTGACGGCCGCGGCCACCTGGTCGACCGCGCCGACCGGCGTGCCGTCCACCGCCACGATCTGGTCGCCCGCGTGCAGCCGGCCCTCGGCCGGGGCGCCCGCGGTGACCGACTTCACGATCAGCTCGCTGCCGACCGGGACGCCCAGCTGCTTGAGGGCCGCGGTGCGGGCGCTGTCCTCGGAGGAGGCGAACTCCTCCGCGTTCTGCTTCTTGGCGTCCGCGTCCGACTGCCCCTTGGGGTAGACGTTGTCGTGCGGCACCACCAGCACGTCGTCCCGCAGCCAGCCGACCACCGCGTTGACCAGGCTGGGCTCGTACTTCGCCCCGGTGACCTGCACGGTGGTCATGTTGAGGTGCCCGGTCGTCGGGTACGACTCGTGCCCGCTGATGCTGATCACCGGCTTGCCGCCCTGGTTGCCGAGCGTGTTGTACGTCGGCCCCGGGCTCATCTCCGTGTACGGAACCTTCATCAGCACCGAGACGCAGAGCAGCGCTATGAGCAGCAGGGTGGCAGCGAGCATCGTCGCGGAGCGGCGTGGCATGCCTCGACAGTACGGGACGGGCCTGAACGGACGCCCGCCGGGCTACCTGCCTGAGCCCTCGCCGGGAGTGGCCGCACCGGCGGTGGTGCGCTCCATCGCGGCCATGAAACGCCGGTGCTCGGCGAGTGAGGCGGGGTCACCGGTGGCCCGCGGGGCCCGCTGGGCCCACCCCGCCCAGAGGGCGGCGACCAGGACGGCGACAACCGGAATGATCAACCAGGCGAGCACACCCATGTCAGCACTCCCAGCTCGTCGTGTCTATGAGCAGATTAACCACTCCGGCGGACAACGCGGCCGACGCCGTCCGGGTTACGGGGCGGCCGATCGGCTCACTTCCAGGGAGTATCCGGAGCAGCGTCACGGACCCGTTGGAGTGAGGGCGCGGCGCGCCTGCCCCGACGGACGCACGGGGTGTGCCGCCCGGTTCCGCGGCTCTCAGCAGCCGCCGGCGCCGACCCACTCCTCCGCGCCGTCGGAGAAGACCTGGTGCTTCCAGATCGGCACCTCGTGCTTGAGGTCGTCGATCAGCCGGCGCGCGGCCGCGAAGGCCTCGCCGCGGTGGGCGCAGGAGACCGCGACGATCACGGCCTTGTCGGTGATCTCCAGCCGGCCCACCCGGTGGACCGCGGCGAGCGCCCGGACCGGGAACTCCGCGACCACCTTCTCGGCGATCCGGCGCATCTCCCGCTCGGCGGTGGGGTGGCAGCTGTACTCCAGCACCGAGACCGGCTTGCCGCCGTCGTGGTCCCGGACCGTCCCGACGAAGACGGTGGTGCCGCCGGCCGCGTCGTCGCCGACCGCCTCGTACACCTCGTCCAGCGAGAGCGGGGTCTCGCGGATGGCGAGCAGGCGGATGGGGTCGTGGTTGTCGGACATGACCCCATGATTCCCCATCCGGCACGGTGCGCGGCAAGCCCTTTCCGCTTCACGGTTCCGGAATTTCGCATCGTGAGAAGAGACGCCGTGCGGCGGCCGACCGGTCGCAACCGGCGGATCAGAACCGGCGCCGCTTGCGGGCCCGGCGCACCAGCGCCGCCGTACCCACCAGGGCCACCGTCGCCCCGGCCGCCCCCAGGCTGGTCGCCGCCTCCTTGCCGCCCAGCCGCCGCCCGGCCACCGCGTGCTTGCCGGACACCTGCTCCAGCAGCTCGGCCAGCACCTGCTCGTTGGTGTGCGCCGGGCGCCAGCCCGCCTCGTGCAGCCGACTGCCGGACACCACCCACGGGTACATGGTGTACGCGAGGTCCCCCGCCGGAGCCGGGGTCAGGCCCAGCCGGTGCAGCCGGGCGGCCGTGCCCAGCGCCAGCGAGGCGGGCAGCTCCATCCGCCGGATCCCGGACAGCCGCTCCACGTCCTCCTGCTCCAGCCAGCCGTCGCAGCCGACCGTCACCTCGCCCTCGACCAGGCCCAGCGCCGCGTACTCCAGCGCCGCCGCCAGGTCCTCCACGTGGCAGAACTGCCAGCACGGCCGGGAGCCGGCCACCACCAGCAGCCGGGGCGCCTCGAAGTGCCGGGTCAGCACGGTGTCCACGCCGGGGCCCACCACCACGGCCGGGCGCAGCACCGTCACCTGGAGGCCCGGGTGGGCGCGCGGCGCCCGGCGGGCCAGCCGCTCGATCTCCAGCAGGTCCCCGACCAGCGAGGCCTCCTCGGTGGCCCGCAGTTCGGAGTCCTCGGCCAGCGGCACCTCGTTGTCGGCCAGCGCGCCGTAGACCATCGCCGAGGTGCACAGCACCACCCGGTGCACCCCGGCGGCCGCGGCCGCGGTCAGCACCGTCTGGGCGCCGCGCACGTTGTAGGCGCTGCGGGCCCGGGCGTCGGACTCCATCCCGAAGTCCATCGCCAGGTGCACCACCACGTCGACCCCGGCCAGCCGCTCGGCCACCGCCGGGTCGCGCACGTCGAGCACCCGCCACTGCACGCCCGGCACGTCCCCGCGCCGGTCGTCCACCGCCAGGACCCTGCGCACGTGCGGGGAGGCCACCAGCCGGGCGGCCACCCGCTCGCCCAGCACCCCCGCCGCGCCCGTGACCGCCACGGTCAGCGGCCGTCCGCCGTAGGCTGGAGGCGGCGACGCCGTGGTGTCCGGGGCGTCCTCTCCTCCGGTCAGCCCAGAGCGAACGTCCGAAGGCGGGGAACTCACCGGCCATCCTCCACGGTTAGCTTTATGTGCGTACGGACGTGTGTCACGTACGTCCATCCTGCCCGAGGCGAAGGCCCGGCGGTGCACCCGGCGCGGGCCTGCCGCGCGGGAGCCGCCCCCGAGTCCCCCACTCCGCCGCCGTCCCGGGCGCAGACTTTCCCGCCACACCCGCATGACGGCCGACCGGATCGAGGACCCCGTGAGCGACCTTCCCTTCGGATTCGGCGTTCCGCCCGAGGAGCCCGAGGACGGCAAGGCCAAGCCCGACGACGCGCAGCAGAAGAAGGACCAGGACCAGCCGGGCAGCGGCCCGCAGCCCTTCGGCTTCGGGGCCGGCAACCCCTTCGGCGCGATGTTCGGCATGCCCGGTGCCCCCGGCGGCGGGGCCGACAACCCCTTCGCCGCGATGTTCGGCGGCATGAACCCGGGCGACCTCGGCGCCGCGTTCCAGCAGCTCGGCCAGATGCTCTCGTTCGAGGGCGGCCCGGTGAACTGGGACCTCGCCAAGAACATCGCGCGTCAGACCGTCGTCGCCGAGCCCGCCGAGGGCAAGAGCAAGGACCGCTCGGTCAGCGCGGCCGAGCGCTCCGCCGTCGCCGAGGCCGTCCGCCTGGCCGACCTGTGGCTCGACGGCTCCACCGAGTTCCCCTCCGGCGCCGGCACCGCCGTCGCCTGGAGCCGCGCCGAGTGGATCGAGGCCACCCTCCCGGTCTGGAAGGACCTGGTGGACCCGGTCGCCGAGCGGGTCGGCAACGCCATGGGCGGCGTCCTGCCCGAGGAGATGCAGGCCATGGCCGGCCCGCTGATGGGCGTGATGCGCTCGATGGGCGGCGCCATGTTCGGCACCCAGATCGGCCAGGCGCTCGGCGCGCTGGCCGGCGAGGTGGTCGGCTCGACCGACGTCGGCCTGCCGCTCGCCCCGGCCGGCCGGGCCGCGCTGCTGCCGCAGAACGTCGCCGAGTTCGGCGAGGGCCTGAGCGTGCCCGCCGACGAGGTCCGGCTCTACCTCGCCCTGCGCGAGGCCGCCCACCAGCGGCTCTTCGCCCACGTGCCGTGGCTGCGGGCCCACCTGCTGGGCGCCGTCGAGGCCTACGCCCGCGGCATCAAGGTCGACGCCTCCCGGATGGAGGAGCTGGTCGGCCAGCTCGACCCGAGCAACCCGGAGGCGCTCCAGGAGGCCCTGGCCGGCGGCCTGCTCCAGCCCGAGGACACCCCCGAGCAGAAGGCCGCGCTCGCCCGCCTGGAGACGGCGCTCGCGCTGGTCGAGGGCTGGGTCGACGCCGTCGTGCACGCCGCCGCGGAGCCGCACCTGCCGCAGGCCGGCGCACTGCGCGAGACCGTCCGCCGCCGCCGCGCGGCCGGTGGGCCCGCCGAGCAGACCTTCGCCACCCTGGTCGGCCTGGAGCTGCGCCCGCGCCGCCTGCGCGACGCCTCCCGGCTCTGGGCGCTGCTCGCCGACGCCCGCGGCATCGAGGGCCGTGACGCGCTCTGGGAGCACCCGGACATGCTGCCCACCGCCGCCGACCTGGACGACCCGGACGCCTTCGTCCACCGGGGCACCGGCGACGACCTGGCGGGCGGCCTCGACTTCGACGCGATCGACAAGCTGCTCGGCGAGGCCGCGGCCGGCAAGCCCGACCTCGGCAAGAAGCCCGGCCCCGGCACGGAGGGCGAGCAGCCGGGGAGCGACGAGGACGGCACCAACGGGAAGGGCGAGCCCACCGCATGACGGCCACCGAGACGCCCGCCGCCGCCACCGGCCTGCACGCGGACGCCGTCCGCACCCTGGCCGGGTGGCGGCCCGCCGACCCGGACCAGGAGCGGCTGCGGCTCGACTACCTGGAGCACCTCGCCGACCGGCCGGACGGCCTGTACCGCTCCTGCCTGCCCGCGCACATCACCGCCAGCGCGGCGGTCGTCGACCCGCACGCCGGGCGGGTGCTGCTGACCCTGCACCCGAAGGTCGGCATGTGGCTCCAGATGGGCGGGCACTGCGAGCCGGGCGACCGCGACCTCGCCTCGGCCGCGCTGCGCGAGGCCGTCGAGGAGTCCGGCATCCCGGACCTGGTGCTGCTGGAGAGCGGCGGCGCCCCGGTGCCGGCCAAGCTGGACCGGCACCTGGTGCGCTGCACCGGCAAGGACCGGCCGGAGAACACCCACCTGGACGTCCAGTACATCGCGCTGGCCCCGGCCGGCGCCCAGGCCCTGATCAGCGAGGAGTCGCTGGACCTGCGCTGGTTCGACTACGACCGGCTGCCGGAGCTCACCGACCACTCGGTGCGCGACCTGGTGGCCCGGGCCCGGCAGCTGACCGGCTGAGGTGAGGCACCCGGAAGGGGGCGCCGGCCGTAGCGGCCCGCGCCCCCTTCCGCCGTTGCTCCGGTCGGTACGGGCCGGGAGCCGGCCCCGGAGCGCCCCCGGACGCGGGACGCCAGGGGCGCGGCCTCAGCCGCAGGAGGCCGCCGGATCCGGCCCGGACGGGCCCCGGCCCGCGTGCCGTGCGCCGGGGATGTGCGGCAGCCGGGCCGCGGAGACCACGCCCTCCAGGTAGCCGCGGGCCCGCTCGGTCCGCGGGTAGGCCTCCAACAGGGCCCAGAAGGCCGGGCCGTGGTCCGGCACCAGCAGGTGCGCCAGTTCGTGCAGCAGCACGTAGTCCAGCACGTACTCGGGCATGCCCTGGAGGCGGTGGGAGAGGCGGATCGTGCCCTCGCTGGGGGTGCAGGAGCCCCAGCGGGAGTTCTGGTTGGTGACCCAGCGGACCTGGCGGGGCCGGGCGCGGCCGTCCAGGTAGGCGGCCGAGAGGTCACGGGCCCGGGCCATCAGGGCCTCGTCCCCGGGGATCCGCCGGGACTCCTGGGCGGCGAGCTTCTCCAGCATCTGCGCGACCCAGCGCTGCTCCTCGGCGTGCGACATCCGGGCCGGGATCAGCACGACGGTGCGGTCGCCCTCGCGGTAGGCGGAGACGGTGCGGCTGCGGCGGGCGCTGCGGCGCACCTCGACCCGGCCGCGGTCGTGCGCCTCGGGGGCCGCGCCGCCGACGGGCGGCGGCTGCGGGGCCGGCCTCGGCTGCTGCCGCTGGTCCGGCCGCCCGCGCGTGGTCGGCGCCGCGGTCTGCGATCCGGACGCCGCAGGGGCACGCCGACGCGACGCCGGTGGATGGGAGTCCCGCTCGGCTGCCATGGCACACGACGTTACCCGGTAGCACGGACAGAAGTCCGCTGCCGTGGCCGGAATCTTTCATGGAGCGGTCGGGAACGAAAAGCCGACGGGGGGTGTCCGGAAAGCGACACCGGAGAGGATGGGCAGTTATCCACAGGGCATGCGAACGGATCGCCCGACCATATGCACAGGCCTGTGGACAACCGCGCGCACGAGGTCGGCGTGATGGGGCAGGCTGCGGTCGGCCGTCCGGAAACGATCGGAAGGGAGACCGTCGTGCGCCTCGCCCTCAAACCCGCGCTGTCCCGCAGCTGGCGGGACTCGGAGACCTTGCAGTTCGGCACCGTCACCCGGTTCGCCGGGGTGCTCGGCAACGCCGACCAGACCCTCTGCGACTTCCTCGCACTGCTCGACGGGACGCGCGAGCGGCCGGAGCTGCTGGACGAGGGCGAACGCATCGGGCTCGGCCGCGAACCGGCCGCCACCCTGCTCGACGGCCTGGCGGAGACCGGCCTGCTGGACGACGCGGAGGCCGGCCGCCGCGCGCTGGCCCGCTTCCCCGCGCCGCAGCAGGGCCTGCTCGGGCCGGACCTCGCCTCGCTCTCCCTGGTCCACTCCGGGCCGGGCGCCGGCCCGGCCGTCCTCGGCCGCCGGGCCGACGCGCGGATCGAGGTGCGCGGCGCGGGCCGGGTCGGGGCCGCCGTGGCGGCGGTGCTCGCCGCGGGCGGCACCGGCAGCGTCACGGTGGCGGACGCCGGCCGGGTGCGGCCCGGCGACTGCTCCCCCGCCGGGCTGCCGCCCGGGGACGTCGGGCGGCTGCGCTCGACGGCGGCCCGGGAGGCGGTGCTGCGCGCCTCGGGGCGGCCGCCGGCACCCGCGCCCAGGCGTCGGCCCGGGGCCCCGCCACCGGACTTCGTGGTCCTCGCGCCCCGGGACGGCAGCGCCGCCTTCGCGGGCGGGACGTACGAGGCCCGGCTGCTGCTGCGGGCCGGGGTGCCGCACCTGTACGTGGGCGTGGTCGAGGAGTTCGGCGTCGTCGGGCCGCTGGTGGTCCCCGGGGTGTCGGCCTGCGGGCACTGCCTGGTGCTGCGGCGGGAGGACGAGGACGCGGCCTGGCCGCGGGTGCTGGCGCAGCTGGCCGACGGCGGGCCGGGCCGGGCCCGCACCCCGGCCTGCGACACGGCGCTCGCCACCGCGGTGGCCGGGCTGGCGGCGCTGCACGTCCAGGTGTTCCTGGACGGCGGGCGCCCGCCGAGCGTGGACGGCTGGTGCGAGCTCTCGGCCGGGGACGGCATGCCCCGGCGGCTGCGGCTGCGCGGGCACCCGGACTGCGGGTGCCTCTGGCAGCCGCTGCCCCCGGGGTGAGGGCCCGGGGGCCCGACTCCCCGCCCCGCCCCACGGAATTCCGAGGGGCACGCAGCGGGGAGCGGGCACAATGGCGTAGAGACGGTCGGCCGTCCGGAACCGGGGGGCCAGGGATTGGAGGCCAGGGGTGAGCGATCTTCCGCGCAAGGCAGTGACCCGCACGGCACGGCTCGCCGCCCTGCCACTGGGGATCGCCGGTCGCGCCACGCTCGGCCTGGGCAGGCGGATCGGCGGCCGCTCCGCCGAGGTCGTCACCGCCGAGCTCCAACAGGCCACCGCGGACCAGCTGTTCAAGGTGCTCGGCGAGCTCAAGGGCGGGGCGATGAAGTTCGGGCAGGTGCTGTCCGTCTTCGAGGCGGCGCTGCCCGAGGAGGTCGCCGGGCCCTACCGGGCGGCGCTCACCAAGCTCCAGGACGCCGCGCCCCCGATGCCCGCCGGCACGGTGCACACCGCGCTCGCCCAGCGGCTCGGCGACGACTGGCGCGGGCTGTTCCGGGAGTTCGACGACCGGCCCGCGGCCGCCGCCTCGATCGGCCAGGTGCACCGGGCGGTCTGGCACGACGGCCGTGCGGTCGCCGTCAAGGTCCAGTACCCGGGCGCGGGCGACGCCCTGCTCTCGGACCTCACCCAGCTGAGCCGGGTGGCCTGGCTGCTGGGCCCGCTGATCCCCGGGCTGGACGTCAAGCCGCTGATCACCGAGCTGCGCGAGCGCGTCTCGGAGGAGCTGGACTACGCGCTGGAGGCCCAGGCCCAGCGCCGGCACGCCGAGGAGTTCGCCGACGACCCGGACATCGTCGTGCCGGGTGTGGTCGCCCAGGCCGACCAGGTGCTGGTCACCGAGTGGATGGGCGGCACCCCGCTGGCCGAGGTGATCGCGGGCGGCACCCAGGAGGAGCGCGACCGCGCCGGGCAGCTGCTGGCCCGGTTCCTGTTCGCCGGCCCGTCCCGGACGGGCCTGCTGCACGCCGATCCGCACCCGGGCAACTTCCGGCTGCTGAAGGACGACGGCCCGGTGGCGGGCTGGCGGCTGGGCGTGCTGGACTTCGGCACCGTGGACCGGCTGCCCGGCGGCCTGCCCGCGCCGATCGGGGCCTCGCTGCGGATGGCGCTGGCCGGGGACGCGGCGGGCGTCCTGCGGATGCTGCGCGAGGAGGGCTTCGTGAAGCCCTCGATCCGGCTGGACCCGGACGCGGTGCTGGACTACCTGCTGCCGATCATCGAGCCGGCCGCGGTGGAGGACTTCCACTTCACCCGGGCGTGGATGCGCGCCCAGGCGGCCCGGATCGCCGACCCTCGCTCGCCCGCCTACAACCTGGGCAAGCAGCTGAACCTGCCGCCCGCGTACCTGCTGATCCACCGGGTGACGCTGAGCACCATCGGGGTGCTCTGCCAGCTGGGCGCCAAGGCGCCGTTCCGCGCGGAGATGCTGGAGTGGCTCCCGGAGTTCGCCGAGCGGGCCCCGGCGCCGCCCGCGAAGGCCGTCCCGGCCCGCGAGGACTGACCGCGCCCCGTGGCAACGGCCGCAGGCCGCTCCCCTGGCGACGGGGAGCGGCCTGCGGCACGACGGGGGTGGGCCGGAGCCCGGCGGCGCGACGGGCTACATCAGCGCGACGGCGAGCGCCTTGCGGGCGCGCATCGAGGCCCGCTCGGCACGCTGCCGGAGCTTGCGGGCCCGCGCGACCCGGATGACGAGCCGTTGGTTCTCGGCCTCGTGCATCCTGTCTTGCATATGGGCACGGGCCAGGGATTCGTGGAGGAGTTGCATCTCGAGGATCCTGTTCTGGGTCTGGAGTTCGGTGGCCTGCTCGGCGCGGGCGGTCGGGTCGACGGCGGCGGGGTTCATGTCGTGGTCCTGCTCGTGGTGCTTGCTCGGGAACGGAATGCGGGCTGCGGCGTCGGCCTTGGCGGCGGCGATCCGCACGGACCGGCGCAGGGCGCTGTCCAGCGGGGGCTGCTCTCCCCGGCGGACGACCCTGGCCTCGTGGGCGGGGTTCATGCCATGACCTCGGTCTTGCGCGGACGGCCACGGGGCCGCTTGCGGGCCACCACGACGCCCTGGACGAACAGCTCGCCGCCCCAGACGCCCCACGGCTCGCGCCGCTCCAGCGCGCCGGCCAGACAGGCCTCCTTCACCGGGCAGGTGCCGCAGAGGGACTTCGCGTACTCGACGTCGGCCGGCGTCTCCGCGAAGAAGACCTCGGGGTCGAAGGCGCGGCAGGGGATGGGGAGACCGAGGGACTCGGCCTGCTCGATGGAGCTGAGCTGCATGGAAGGAACCTCCGGGGGGTCGGCCTGGTCGGCCTTGGTGATCTGGCTTGTCGGCGGTACGGACGGGGTGGGCGGTGTGATGACCGTGGACACTGTGGGCGTCTTCCTCGTCTTTTCTCGGTGGTTCCGGCCCAGGGGACTGGTGGTGCTGGGCCGGAGGCCCCGGAGGGCCTGGGTGGTCTTGCGTACCGGACAAAACAGAAGGGCCGCGGATCCCGGTGTGACGGGTTCCGCGGCCCTGGAGGTGCCGACCTGAGGCTGGCTCAGGTTCGTTCTCTCCAGGGTTCAGGGCCGCGGAAGGCCTGCATCCGGATGGCCTTGGCGCCCATGAAGGCGGCCATGGCCTGGTTGATCAGCTGCTCGTTCTGCTTCTGGGTGTTTCCGGCACCGATGACCCGCGCATAGCCGCCATGCATGGCGGCGGCTACGGCCGCCTTCGGCGCCTGGGTCGGTCGCTCGTCGCGCAGGGAGCACGACGTGCCGAACGACGCCCAGTCACGGGACAGACCGGTCTCGACAGACGTGCCTTCGACGCTCCTGCTGCCCGTGAAGCACAGATCAGTGTGTCCGAGACCACTGACAGCGGGGACGACGGAGACACCGGTGGTGTCGAGACCCAGACCGGTGCCACGGAGCTCCGCGAACGCCCGCAGGCGGGCGGCACGCAGGGAGGCATCGACAACGGTCCGGCCAGTCATTTTGGTGATCATGATGTTTCCCACTGTCTTCGCCTCCTCTCGGCGTCTCGCGGAGCCTGGTCTCCCTGGCTCCGAATGTTCGGATGTCTGTCTCGGTCGAGCTCTCGGGCGAGGGGCACCGGCACAGGTTTCACCCCGTGCGACCGCGTCCCCTTGACCGCTCCGGCAGGCTATTGCGCTCCCGGTACGCGGCGCAAACTATTTTTCACGCGAGTTCTTCGCCGCGTCACACGACGGGTTCCGGAACCCCCGGGACGGGCCTCCGGGCCGCGCCCGGACCGGCTCAGGCCGGATCGGCCGGACCGCCGTCCTCGACGTCGTCCGGATCCTCCTCGGGCTCCTCCCCCGCACACAACGAGAGCACGGCGGCCCCGTACTTGTCCAGCTTCATCGCCCCGACCCCGGAGATGGCCGCCAGCTCCCCGCGGCCGGCGGGCACGTCCTCGGCGATCGCCATCAGCGTGGCGTCGGTGAACACCACGTAGGCCGGCGCGCCCTGCTTCCTCGCCTGCCGGGCCCGCCACTCGCGCAGCCGCTCGTACAGCCCCTCGTCCATCGTGGACGGGCAGCTCTCGCAGCGGCGCAGCTTGCGTTCGACGGCCTCGGTGAGCACCCGGTCGCAGACCCGGCACTTGACCGGCCCGCGGACCCGCCGCGCGGCGGAGCGCTCGCCGGGCTCGACGCCCCCGCGCCCGCCGCGCGCGCCGGTGCGCGCGCCCGGGGCGGCGGAGCCGGGGCGCAGCCCGTCCAGGAAGCGGCTCGGCTTGCGGCTGGCCCGGCCGCCCGGGGAGCGGGAGAGCGCCCAGGAGAGGGAGAGGTGCTTGCGGGCCCGGGTGACGCCGACGTAGAGGAGGCGGCGCTCCTCCTCGACCTGCTCGTCGGTCTTGGCGTAGATGATCGGCAGGGTGCCCTCGGTGAGGCCGACCAGGAAGACGGCGTCCCACTCCAGGCCCTTGGCGGCGTGCAGCGAGGCGAGCGTGACGCCCTCGACGGCCGGGGCGTGCTGGGCCGCGGCGCGGGCGTCCAGCTCGGCGACGTAGGCGGCGAGGTCGGTGGCCTGGCCGGCCTCGGTGCGGGTGCGTTCGAACTCCTCGGCCAGCCGGACCAGCGCGGCCAGCGACTCCCAGCGGTCGCGGACGGCACCGGAGCCGGCCGGGGGCTCGGCGGTGAAGCCGCGGGCGGCCAGCACCGCGCGGACCTGGCCGGCCAGGTCCGGGGCGCCGTCGGTGAGCGGGTCGGAGGCGGCCCGGGCGGCGCCGCGCAGCAGCACCCCGGCGTCCCGGACCTCGGGGCGCTCGAAGAACCGCTCGGCGCCCTTGAGCTGGTAGGGGACGCCGAGGTCGGCGAGGGCCTGCTCGTAGACCTCGGACTGGCCGTTGGTGCGGAACAGCACGGCGATCTCGCTGGCGCGCACCCCGGCGGCGAGCAGTTCCCTGATCCGGCGCCCGGTGGTCTCGGCCTCGGTGGGCTCGTCCTCGTACTCGGTGTAGACGGGCTCGGGGCCGGCCTCGCGCTGGGAGACGAGCTCCAGGCGGTGCCGGGCGGCCTCGCCGCGGGCCTGGGAGAGCAGTCCGTTGGCGAGGTGGACGACCTGGGGGGTGGAGCGGTAGTCGCGGACCAGCTTGACCACGGTGGCCCCGGGGTGGCGGCCGCGGAAGTTCAGCAGGTAGTCGGGGGTGGCTCCGGTGAAGGAGTAGATGGTCTGGCTGGCGTCGCCGACGACGCAGAGGCTGGCGCCGCCGTCGGGGCCGGTCCACTGGTCGAGCAGGCGCTGCTGGAGCGGGGAGACGTCCTGGTACTCGTCGACGGTGAAGTGCCGGTACTGCGAGCGGACCTGGTCGGCGATGTCCGGGCGGTCCTCCAGGATGGCGGCGGTGAGCAGCAGGACGTCCTCGAAGTCGATGCTGCCGCGGCGGGTCTTGGCCTCCTCGTAGACGCGGTAGACCTGGGCGGTCTCGGCAGGGTCCCGGGGGGCCTCGCGGCCGGACTTGGCGACCGCCGCGGGATAGTCCTCGGGCGCGGTCTGGGTGACCTTGGCCCATTCGATCTCGGCGGTGAGGTCGCGCAGCTCGGTGCGCTGGACGCGCAGGCCGCAGCGGCCGGCCGCCTCGGCGACCAGCTGGACCTTGCGCTCCAGGAGCTGGGGCACGGGGCCGCCGACGGCGCGCGGCCAGAAGTACTGGAGCTGGCGCAGCGCGGCGGCGTGGAAGGTGCGGGCCTGGACGCCCTCGGCGCCGAGCTGGCGCAGCCGGCCGCGCATCTCCCCGGCGGCGCGGGCGGTGAAGGTGACGGCGAGGACCTGCTGGGCGTGGTAGACGCCGCTGCGCACGCCGTAGGCGATCCGGTGGGTGATGGCGCGGGTCTTGCCGGTGCCGGCGCCGGCCAGCACGCAGACCGGGCCGTGCAGGGCGGTGGCGACGGCGCGCTGCTCGGGGTCGAGCCCGGCGAGCACGGCGTCCGGGCCCGTGGCGGCGCCGGGGTCGGCCCAGGGCGAGCCCTGGGGGCCGTCGTAGGGGCTGCCGCTCAAGAGGTCTTCCTGCATGCGTTCCATCCTCTCAGCCCGGTGGGACATCGCGGACGGGGTTGTCCACAGGCCCGGTGTGATCGCAGGATGATCGCCGTGTGCGACGGTCGGCGACGCGCCGGAATGCCCGCCGCCCGGTGGACGTTCCTCCCGGAGACCGTACGCCCCCTCTTTCCGAAGGAGCCCCCTCGATGTCCGGCAGCGTGACGATGTACAGCACGACCTGGTGTGGGTACTGCAACCGCCTCAAGAGCCAGCTGGAGCGTGAAGGCATCGGCTACACCGAGATCAACATCGAGGAGGACCCTGCCTCGGCGTCCTTCGTCGAGTCGGTGAACAACGGCAACCAGACCGTCCCGACGGTGCTCGTGACGCCGGCCGGCGGCGGCGAGCAGGTCGTGATGACCAACCCGAGCCTGCTCCAGGTCAAGAAGGCCCTGGCGGCCTGACCCTCCGCGCCCGTCCGGCCCGGGCCCGCCGGTGCCGGCGGGCCCGGCGGGCGTCACGGTGCGTCGGCCCGGGCCGGGTCGACGGGCGTGGCCGGGGCGGGCAGCGTGGTGCGGGCGCCGAGGTCGCCGACGCCGTAGACGAGCCGGCTGCGGTCGGCCGAGTAGCGCGTCTCGATGACCCGCACCGGCCCGCGCCGGTCGTAGGTGACGCGGGTCTGCACCATCAGCGGCACGCCGGGGCCGCCCTGGAACCACTGGGCCTCCTCGGGCCCGGGCATCCGCGCGACGAGGTGGTCCAGCGCGCCGACCTCGGTGCGCCCGAGGGTGGCGAGCACCGCCTCGTCGCCGCCCTCGACCGGGTCCGGCTCCATGAGCGGGGTGCCGGCGGCGAGGCCGGCCCGGTAGTGGCTCTCCTCGATGGAGTAGGGCTCGCGGTCGAGCAGCCGCAGCTGGCGGCGGACCACCACGGCCTCGCCGGGGCGCAGTCCGAGCCGTTCGGCGATGTCCACCCGGGCCCGGACGATCATCATCTCGAAGTCCGTGCCGAGCTCCCGGCCGGCGTCGGCGGCCTCGCCGAGGTACACCGCGGAGGGCGCGGCGAGGCAGTCGCGCGGCGCCGGGGGCAGTCCGGGCCCGTAGGCGCGGTGGTCCAGGACGGGGTGTTCGCGCAGGTACGTGCCCTTGCCCTGGAGGCGGACCAGGCGGCCCTCGTTGACCAGGACGTCGACGGCGAGCCGGACGGTGTTGCGGGCGACGCCGTACTGGCGCTCCAGTTCGCTCTCGACCGGCAGGGCGGCGTCGGCGGTGAACTCGCCTTCGGCGATCCGGCGGCGCAGGTCGGCGGCGAGGCGCTGGTATTTGGGGGATTGGGCGGTGCCCCGGGGGATTGTCACCCTGGTGAATGTAGCGAGCGCGGTGAGCCGGTTTCAGCCGTTTCCGGCAATATCGTCCGAGCGGGTTGACGGCCCGGCCGTACCCGCGCCTCCCGGTAGCAGAACTGGCCCGTCCGGATACGAACAGCTGGCCGCGGCGAATTCCGGAAGGGATCAGGGAGAAAATGGGGGGCGCGTGGAATTGACCACGCGCCCCCTTTCGAGCGGCCGCTTTCCCGCGGAACCGTCGCTACCGGAACGGCCGGCCCCGGAACCCCGGCACCGCACCGGCCGGCGCCGGACCCCGGCCCCGGAACCCGCCCGGCTACCAGCGCGCCGCCGAGGGCAGCGGCTCCCCGTACCAGAGCTCGACCAGGTGCCGGGCGATCGAGATGCCGGACGGCGGCAGGATCTCCCCCGCCTCCATCCCGGCGCGCAGCTCCTCGCGGGAGAACCAGCGCGCCTCGGCCAGCTCCTCCCCGTCCACGGTGATCTCGGTGCCGCCGGGCAGCGCCCTGCCCAGGAAGCCGAGCATCAGGCTGGACGGGAACGGCCAGGGCTGGCTGGCGACGTAGCGCACCTCGCCGACCCGCACGCCCGCCTCCTCCTGCACCTCGCGGGCCACCGCCTGCTCGATCGACTCCCCCGGCTCGACGAAGCCGGCCAGCGTCGACCAGCGGCCCTCCGGCCACAGCGCCTGACGGCCGAGCAGGCAGCGGTCCTGCTCGTCGGTGATCACCATGATCACCGCCGGGTCGGTGCGCGGGTAGTGCTCGGCCGCGCAGGACGTGCAGCGCCGCACGTGCCCGGCGCCGGCCTTCTCGGTCGGGTGCCCGCAGCGCGAGCAGAAGCTGTGCAGCCGGTGCCAGTGCTCCAGCGCGACCGCGTGCACCAGCAGTCCGGCGTCCCGGTCGGACAGCAGCCCGCCGACCTCGCGCAGCCCGGCCGGGCGGGCGTCGCCGTCCAGCCGCCCGGGCAGGCTCTCGCCGGCCAGCGCGAAGTAGGAGACGCCCTCCTCGTCGGTGCCGAGGAAGTACCGGTCGCCGGTCTGCGGGGCCTCGAAGGACGGCAGCAGCACGAGCTCGGTGCCCTGCGCGGTGTCGACCACGAACGCCTCGCCGCCGGCGATCGGCAGGACCCGGGTGCTCGGGTGGCTCCAGGCGGCCGCCAGCCAGGGCTCGTCGAAACGGTGCTCGGCCGCCCGGTCCACCCCGGACCGGGCCAGGGCCAGGGGCAGCGGGCGCTCGGTCTCAGGCACGGTGCTCACGTCTGTTCCATCCCCATGTGGTGAATCATCCGGATGAGTGATCTGGCGGCCCCGGTGCGCGCGGCGGCACGCGCGCCCTCGGTGCGCACGGCGGGGGTCATGCCCCCGGCCGGACGTTCTCGGCCAGGTCGCCCCAGAGGTACGCGGCGGTCTCCACGCCCTTGGCCAGCAGGTCCAGCTCGACCTTCTCGTTGACCGAGTGCCAGCCGTCCGAGGGCACCGAGATGCCGAGGAACAGCACCGGCGCGCCCAGCACGTCCTGGAGGTCGGCCGCCGGGCCGGAGCCGCCCTCGCGGGTGAAGAGGATCCGCTGCTCGAAGGCGCGCCCCATCGCCCGGACGACGGACCGCAGCGCCGGGTGGTCCAGTGGGGTCAGGCAGGGCCTGGTCGCGCCGGGGAAGGCCAGCTCGTACCGGACGCCCTCGGGCACCCGCGCGGCCACCCAGGCCCGCACCGCCTCCCGGACCTGCTCCACCTCCTGCCCGGCGACCAGCCGGAAGGACAGCTTGAGGTGCGCCGAGGCGGGCACGATGGTCTTGGCGCCGGGGCCGGTGTAGCCGCCCCAGATGCCGTTGACCTCGGCGGTCGGACGGGCCCAGACCCGCTCCAGGGTGGAGTAGCCGGCCTCGCCGCGGGTCCCGTGCGACTTGGCGACCCCCAGCCACTGCTCCTCGTCGAAGGGCAGCTCGGCGAAGAGCTCGCGCTCGGTCGCGGTCAGCTCGACGACGCCGTCGTAGAAGCCCGGGATGGCGACCCTGCGGTCCGCGTCGTGCAGGGCGGCGGCGAGCTCCGCCGCGACCTGGGCCGGGTTGGGGACGGCGCCGCCGAAGGAGCCGGAGTGGATGTCGGTGTCGGGCCCGTACAGGTCCACCTGGGCGTCGGCCAGGCCGCGCATCCCGGTGCAGACGGTCGGCGTCGTCGCGGACCACATGCCGGTGTCCGAGATGACGACCACGTCGGCGGCCAGCCGCCCGGCCTCGCGCCGGACCAGCTCGACGAAGTTCGGCGAGCCGGACTCCTCCTCGCCCTCGATCAGCAGCTTGAGGTTGACGGCCGGCGCGGTGCGGCCGGTGGCGGCCAGGTGGGCGCGCACCCCCAGGGTGTGGAAGAACACCTGGCCCTTGTCGTCGGCCGCCCCGCGGGCGTACAGCCGGCCGTCGACCACGGTCGGGGTGAACGGCTCGGTGTCCCAGCCGTCCTCCCGGGCCGCGGGCTGCACGTCGTGGTGCCCGTAGACCAGGACGGTCGGCGCGGACGGGTCCCCGGAGGGCCACTCGGCGAACACCGCCGGCAGCCCGTCGGTCTCCCACACCTCGGCCACCGGGAAGCCGGTCTCGCCCAGCTTCGCGGCCAGCCACTCGGCCGAGCGCCGCACGTCGCCGGCCCGGTCCGGGTCGGCGGAGACCGAGGGGATCGCCAGCCACTCGGAGAGGTCGGCGAGGAAGGCGGCGTAGTGGCTGTCGATGTAGGAGCGGACGGCGCTGTCCGGGGTTCTCGTCATACCGACGACTGTAGTTCGCCCGTGCGGGTCCCTGCCCCGGCCGTCCGGCTGCCGGGCGCCGTCGGGGCTGTAACCTCCGTCACCCCCGTCGCGGCCCTGACGTGCGACGGGGGTGGTGCGAAAGGTGCGCCGGGCTCAGCCGGAACGGCGCAGCAGGGTGATCCGCGAGCGGGTCAGCAGCGCGGCGAGGCCGGCCGCGAGCACCGGCAGCACCAGGACGGTGGCGGCGATGGTGGGCCACGGGAACACCAGGGTCGCCTTGTTGGCGAGCTCCTCGGCGCTCATCCCGGGGTAGCTGTTCGCCACGGCCTCGACCTTGCGCAGCGCCACGCCCGGCACCACGCCGCAGACCACGCCGAGCAGGGCGCCCATGGCGGCGATCACGCCGCACTGGAAGCCGGACAGCGAGCGCCGGATGCGGGGTTCGGCGCCGACCGCCGCGAGGGTGGTCAGGTCGCGCTGGGAGTCGGCGGCGGCCAGTCCGGTGGCGATGCCGGCCGCGCCGAGGGCGACCAGGGCGGCGAACGCGTTGAGGCCGAGGCGGACCAGGTCGGTCCGGGACTCGTAGCCGCGTTCGATCTTGAGCACCTCGTGGTCGTGGAGCTTGGCCAGCGCGCCGGCGGCCTTCTGCCGGGCGCCGTCGGAGGGCATCACGGCGGGCAGCCAGACCGAGCCGGCCGGGGCGGTGGAGAAGCCGAGCCGGGCGGCGGTGGCCGGGCTGACCACGACCTGGGCCGGGGCGGGCAGCGCGGGCTCGGCGAGCACGGCGTCCACCGCGACCTCGGTGTAGACCGGCTTGCCGGCGACGGTGCCGGCCCCCGCCGGCGCGGGGGTGTCGTACCGGAGGGCGACCTTGCCGTCCTTGACGTAGCGGGCGTCGAAGACCACGGCCTTGCCGGCCGCGAGGGCCTGGCCGGCCCCCTGGTCGGTGACGCCGTAGAGGTTGCGCAGCAGGGTGGCGTCGCCGGCGGTCACCGGGCTGAAGGTGCTGCCGCGCCGGCGGTCGCTCTGGCAGCGCTTGTCGGTGGCCAGCGTCCGCTCGCGCTCGGCCTGGGAGATGCCGGTCTCCTGGTCGAAGAGCGGGCAGCGGTCCTCCTTGGGCAGTTCGACGGTGAGGTAGCCGCAGGAGGTGTCCCCGCCGCAGTCACCCTTGGGCTGGACGCGCAGGGCGTCGGCGCGCGGGCCGAGGTCGGGGATGCTGTGCTCGACGGCGGCGCGCATGTGCGGCAGCAGCTTGTCGTCGAGCATCCAGCCGTCGCCGAGCAGGACGGCGCCGGAGGGTCCGGAGGCGACGTAGTCGCGCCGGGCCTCCTCGTCGACGCTGGCCAGGTAGACGCTGACCGCGACGGAGCCGGCGACGGCGGCCATCACCGCGGCCACGGCGGGCGCGGTGCGGCCGCGGTGGCGCACCGAGTCGCGCAGGGCGAGCCGGGGGCCGAGCGGGAGCCAGCGGCCGAGCCGGCCGAAGATGCCGACCAGGAACGGGACGAGGGCGACCATGCCGAGCTCGGCGACGGCCGAGCCGCCGAGGACGGCGAAGCTGCGGTTGCCGACGCCGCTGGCGGCGCCGAAGAGGGCGAGGGCCGCGCCGCCGCCGATCATCAGCAGCCCCAGGGCGGCGAGCTTGCGGCTCGGCGGCTTGAGCGTGTCGCGGCCGGTGAGCGCGGCGACGACGTCCTGGCGGGAGGCCTGGACGGCGGGCACCACGGCGGCCAGCAGGCCGGTGACGAGGCCGACCGCGAGGATGCCGAGCAGGTCGAGCGGCGTCACGCCGAAGTGGCCGAAGCGCTGGCCGGCGGACTCCTCGGCCTGCGTGCGCAGCAGGGCGACCAGGCCGGTGCCGGCGGCCGAGCCGATCAGCGCGCCGGTGACGCCGAGGACGATGCCGCCGCCGAGCACGACCGCGCGGACGTTGGCGCGTTCACCGCCGGCGGCGGCGAGCAGGCCGAGCTGCCGCCGGGAGCGCCGGGCCCCGACGGCGAAGGCGGGGCCCGCGAGCAGGACGATCTCCAGCAGGGCCATGCCGACGACGGTGGCGAGGATGACGACGTCGGTCCGGTCGAAGAAGGTGGTGTCGTCGGCGCCGGATTGCTTCTGGTCGACGTAGTACGGGACCTGGTCGCGGGGCGGCGGGTCGAGCAGGACGGCGCGGGAGGTCATCCGGAAGCCGTACCGGTTGAGCTCGGTGACCTTCTGCCAGTCGAGCACGGCCCCGGCCGGGAGCTTGACCAGCCAGCGGGTGGGCTCGGTGCCGGCGCGCTCGTCCGGCTCCTTGGGGAGGCGCTCCAGCAGGGTGCCGGGCCGGGTGGTGAGCTCGGTGGCGCGCAGGTCGCCGGGGTACTCGTAGGCGCCGGTGATGGTGAAGGAGGTGGACTCCAGCCCGCGGACGGAGGTCTGGTCGCCGATCCTGAGGCCGGAGCGCTTGAGGAAGTCGGTGGTGACGGCGGCCTCGTTGTCCGCGGTGGGGGCGCGGCCGTCGACGAGGTCGATCCGGCCCCGCCAGACCGGGTCGGTCAGGTCGGCCTCGCCGACCCGGGTGCTGAGCAGGCCCTCGGTGCTGCGCGCCGCCGTGTACGGGCCCTGGCGCTCGGGCACCAGGGTGGCGCCGGCCGGGAGCAGTTGGCGGGCCAGTTCGGCGGGGGCGGTGTCGAGGGCGCGCTGCTGCTCGGGGCTGTACCTGGGGGTTTCTCCCTCCTTGAGGTCGTCCTTGGGGCTTCGGATGGTGAAGCCCTTCTCGGGGTCGGGCGCCTGCTTGACGGAGGCACCGCGTTCGACCATGTCCAGTTCGCCGGCGGCCTGGCCCATGACCCGTACGGCGCGTTCGGCGGGCGTCAGTTCGGCGCTGCGGAAGACGACGTCGGCGCCGGTGACGCCGAGGACGGGCAGGGCGACCATGGCGATGACCAGGGCGCTGCGGCCCTTGGCGCGCAGGGCGTCGCGGCGGGCGATGCGCAGGGCGACCCGCCAGGCGCTGAGCTTCACTCGTCCACCTTCAGGCTGTTGTTCGCGGCGCTGACGAGCAGGCTGGCGGCGTCCTGGCTGGCGGACTCGTCGACCATCCGGCCGTCGCGCAGGAAGACGACCCGGTCGGCCCAGGCGGCGTGCCGGGCCTCGTGGGTGACCATCATGGCGGCGGCGCCGGCGTCGCAGCGGGCGCGCAGGACGGCGAGGACGGCCTCGCCGGTGGTGGAGTCGAGGGCGCCGGTGGGCTCGTCGGCGAGGACGAGGCGGCGGTCGCCGATCAGGGCGCGGGCGATGGCGACGCGCTGCTGCTGGCCGCCGGACATGTCGTCGGGGAAGCGGTCGGCGAGTTCGGGGATGCCGAGCTCCTCCAGGGCGGCGAGCGCCTCGCGGCGGGCCGCGCGGGTGGACAGCCCGTCGAGTTCGCGGGGCAGCGAGATGTTCTCGGCGGCGGTCAGCGCCGGTATCAGGTTGTAGTCCTGGAAGACGTAGCCGACGGAGCGGCGGCGGACCTGGGCGAGCTTCCTGCGGTTGAGCTCGCCGAGCGCGACGCCCTCGACCAGGACCCGGCCGCCGCTCGGCGTGTCGAGT
Source organism: Kitasatospora sp. NPDC018619 (assembly GCF_044391605.1). Taxonomy (NCBI): domain Bacteria; kingdom Bacillati; phylum Actinomycetota; class Actinomycetes; order Kitasatosporales; family Streptomycetaceae; genus Kitasatospora; species Kitasatospora sp. NPDC018619. The sequence goes on along the minus strand of NZ_JBISAI010000017.1, from coordinate 94,299 downwards.
CCGCCGGCCAGGGTGAGCAGGGTCGACTTGCCGGAGCCCGACGGGCCCATGACGGCGACGAACTCGCCGGGGTGGACCTTGAGGTCGACGCCGCGCAGGGCCTGGACCTCGGTGGCGCCGTGGCCGTGGACGCGGATGACGTTCTCCAGGTGGAGCACCGGCGTCTGCCGGGACTCTTCGGTGTGGGACACGTGATTCCCCCCTTGTACGTGGTGGGGCCCGGTGTCGGGACCGGGCCGGGTGGTTCGGGTGGTGCGGGGGCTCAGGCGCGCAGCCGGCGGCCGCGCTTGACGGGGGCCGCGCCGTCGCGCGCGGCCTCGGCGGCGCGGGCCCGCAGCAGTTCGGCCTGCTGGGCCAACCGCGTCTCGCAGTGGTCGAGCCAGCGGATCTCTGCCTCGGTCTGGAAGATGAGCTGGTCGAGGACGAGCAGCCAGGCCAGGTCGTTGCTCTCGGAGGGCACCGCGCCGGCGCGCTTCTCGCCCGCGAGGGCCCGGCCCTTGAGCCGGGTGTAGTCCTGGAGCGCCTTGATGCTGTGCCGGCGCTGGCCCTGGACGACGGCGGAGACGTCCACACCCGGGACGGTCACCGCCATGGCGAGCTTGATCGCCAGTTCGTCGCGCGGGGGGTTGGTCCGGGGCACCGGGGTGTCGAACCAGGCCCGCAGCTCCTCCCGGCCGGCCTCGGTGGCGGCGTAGAACTGGTGGCCCTCGTCGTCCTCCCCGGCGGGCTCGACCAGTCCGTCGCGCTCCAGTCGCGACAGCGTCGTGTAGACCTGCCCGACGTTGAGCGGCCAGGTGGCGCCGGTGCGCGCCTCGAACTCGGTGCGCAGCTGGTAGCCGTAGCGAGGGCCCTGGTCGAGCAGGGCGAGCAGACCGTGACGGATGGACATACCGAGTATGTATACCCGGTATGCCCTACCGTCTCAAGCCGGGCCCGGCCGCCCGGCGGAGCGGGTACCGTCGTGCGGTGTGAGCCAGTTGCGCATCGCCACCTTCAACCTCTTGCACGGCCAGCCCCTCGCCCCGGACGGTGCCCCGCGGCCCTACCCGGCCGACGCCGGCGGGCCGTTGGCCGAGGCGGTGGCCGCGCTGGACGCCGACGTGCTGGCGCTCCAGGAGGTGGACCGGCACCAGGCGCGCTCCGGCGGCACCGACCAGGCGGCGGTGGCGGCCGCGGCGATGGGCGCCAAGGACTGGCGCTTCGCCGCCGCGCTGCACGGCCGCCCGGCGGCGGTGGCGGGCTGGGTGCGGGAGCCGTCCGGCCCGGACGGCCTGCGGGTGTACGGCCCGGGCGAGGTGGGCGACGGCGCCCCGCCCTCGTACGGGACGGCGCTGCTGACGCGGCTTCCGGTGCGGCACTGGCGGGCCCGGCGGTTCGCCCCGGCGCCGTTCGGGCTGCCGCTGCGGGTGGCCGGGCGGCGCGGCCTGACGCCGGTGCCGGACGAGCCGCGGGCGGCACTGGCGGCCGTCCTGGAGGGCGAGCGGGGGCCGTTCACCGTGGTGGCGGCGCACCTGTCCTTCGTCCCCGGCTGGAACATGGCGCAGCTGGCCGGCATCCGGCGCTGGATCGCCGACCTGCCCCGGCCGTACCTGGTGCTGGGCGACTTCAACCTGGTCGGCGCGGTGCCGCGGACGGTGCTCGGCGGGGCGACGGCGCTGGAGCGCACCGCGCCGCGGGCGCGGGTGCGCGAGCTGCGGGCGGCCCGGCGGGCCCGGCCCGCCCTGGCCGAGCCGCGCCGGCGCCGGGTGCGCGAGCCGCGCCCCCGGCTCCAGGGCTGGTACGACCTGGCGCGCACCCCGACCTACCCCTCGCACCGGCCCGCGGTGCAGTTCGACCACGTGCTGGCGGTCGGGGTGCCGCGCACGGCGGTCGGCCCGGCGGCGGCGCCGCGCACGGCGGTGTCGGACCACCGCCCGCTGCTGGTCGAGGTGTCGCTGTAGGGCCCGGGCCCCCGGCGCCTACTGGCGCGCCAGGACCCCGGCCTGCTGCGGGAGGTGGACGAGGGCCGCGGGCGGCTCCCCGGGCGCGAGGGCGGTCGGCGGGTCGAACTGGAGCAGCAGCATGGCGGCGTCGTCGCCGAGCTGGCGCCCGACGTGGCGCACCACGTCCTCGTGCAGGCGCTGCAGGACGTCGGCCGGGCGGTCGGCGGCGCAGTGCGGGAAGCGTTCGGCGAGCGGGTAGAAGACGCCGGCGCGGTCGCGGGCCTCGATCACGCCGTCGGTGAACAGCAGCACCCGGTCGTCGTCCTGGAGCATCAGCCGGTGCACCGGCGGGCGGACGTCGGCCGGGTCGAGCACGCCCAGCGGCGGTACCGTCTCGGCGAGTTCGAGCGGCCGGACCTCGCCGCCGCGCAGCAGCAGCGGGGCCGGGTGGCCGCAGTTGACGATCTCGGCGGCGCCGTCCGGGCGGACCCCGATCAGCACCAGGGTGACGAACTCCTCCTCCACGCCCGGGTGGTCGTTCTCGTGCAGGGCGCGGTCGAGGCTGACGGCCAGCCAGCCGGCCACCCGGTCGAGGTCGGCCTCCTGGTGGGCGGCCTCGCGGAAGGCCCCGAGCACGGCGGCGGCCGTCTCGACCGCGCCGAGGCCCTTGCCCCGGACGTCGCCGACCACGGCCCGCACCCCGTGCCGGGTGTTGACGACTTCGTAGAGGTCGCCGCCGATCCGGGCGTGCGCGGCGGCGGCCTCGTAGTGGACGGCGGCCCGCACGGTGCCGACCCGCTCGGGGACGGGCCGCAGCAGCACCCGGCGGGCGATCGAGGCGACGAGCTGGGCGTCGGCCAGCGCCCGCTCCTGACGCAGCCGCAGAGTGGCGCTGACCCACCCGATCGCGGCGACGAGCAGGATCGCGAAGACGCTGGCGGCGTGCACGGACTCGCCGATCGTGTCGCTGCGGATGGCCATCAGGAAGGCCGCCGCCTCGGTGCCCAGACCGATGGCGAGCGGGTACCAGGTTCGGCGGCTGACCACGGCGGCCAGCGCGGGGACGGCGGTGAGGGCCGGTTCGACCGTCACCTCGGTGCCGCTGAGGTAGTCGAGGGCGACGATCAGCACCATGCCGATGAACGGCAGCGACAGTGCCGTCCTCGGCCAGGTGCCCGTCGCGCGCGGAGCGGGCGCCGGTGCCGGCCCGGCGAACCGCTCTCTGATCCATCCGGTCGCGCTCAACTTCGGTCTCTCCAGCAGAAGACGCCGATGCCCGGGGGCACCTGCGGTGATGACTGAGGGTCAGGGAATACGGACCTCGCTGGCGGCCGGAGCACGGGGGTTGACCGGTTACCGACCCCACAATAGGCGCGAAACGTGCACGACGCACAGGTTTCGGGCATCGGCGTGATGACTTGGATGCTCTGCGTGACTCAATAGTCACTGTTCCCGATCAGGAGCCGTTCCAACTCTTTTCGGTCAGGAAGTCCTGTCGGTCGCACGATTCGGCCGCTGCGGACGTACAGGAACGAAGCCGTGACCTGCTCGGGATCGACGCCCGCGTGCTCGGCCCAGGCCAGCCGGTAGACCGCGAGCTGCAACGGGTCGGCGGTCTCCTCCCGGTGGGTCTTCCAGTCCACCACTTCGTAGCGTGACGCACCACCGGATTCCGACATCCCGTCACCTTCCCGGTAGACGGCGTCGATCCTCCCCCGCACCACGCGCCCCGCCAGCACCAGCTGGAACGGCGCCTCCACCCGGTGGGGCTTGCGCTGCGCGTACGGGGTGCGCAGGAACGCCTCCTTGAGCCGCTCCAGGTCCTGCTCGTCCTCGATGCCGTCGTCGTCGGCGCCGGGCAGCGCGCCCGGCTCGACCAGCAGCAGCGGCTCGATCCGGGACTGCACCCAGGCGTGGAAGCGGGTGCCGCGCCGGGCCGCCGGCTGCGGGGGGCGCGGCATCGGGCGGGCCAGCTCCTGGGCGAAGCCGTCCGGGTCGGCGGCCAGCCGCAGCAGCTGGGTGGCGGACAGCGCGGCGGGCAGCGGCACGTCCCGCGCGGTGCGCCGGGAGCGCTCCAACTCGCCCAGCAGCGCGGTCAGGTCGCGGTCCCAGGAGGCGACCTGCCGCTGGTCCTCGGGGGCCATCTCCTCGGCCTCGGGGGCGGGCGCCCCGGCGATCCGCGCGCGCACCACCTGGGCGACCCTGCGGCGGGCGTGCTGGGCGGCCGGGTCCAGCGGCAGCGGCCAGGGGCGCTCGACGGGTGCGGCCAGCGCCGGGTTCACGGCGCCCTTCTCCGGCTGCTCGGCCCAGTGCTCGACCTCCCCGGCACCGGGCCGCTCGCAGTGCTCGCGCAGCTGTTCCAGGAAGGCGGACGGGCCGCGGACGGTCTTCTGGCTCGGCCCCCACCAGTGCCCGGAGGCCAGCAGCAGCGACCGGGGCCGGGTGAACGCCACGTAGCCCAGGCGCAGTTCCTCGACGGCGGAGTGGTCGGCCAGCTCCTTCCTGAACGCCGCCACCGACTTCCCGCTCCACCCGCCCCGCACGTCGGGCAGAGTTCCGGCGTCGCCGCGCAGGGCGTGCGGGAGCACCCGCTTGGTGCTCGTCCAGCGCTCGCGCGGGCTGGACGAGGGGAACGCGCCCCGGACCAACCCGGGGACGGCCACCACGTCCCACTCCAGGCCCTTGGACTTGTGCGCGGTGAGCACCTTCACGGTGTCCTCGCCCCCGGGCAGGCTGCTGTCCAGACCGCGCTCGTACTCCTGGGCGGCGCGCAGGAAGCCGAGGAAGGCGGCCAGGCCGGGGTCCCCGTCGAGGTCGGCGAAGGAGGCGGCGACGTCCAGGAAGGCGTGCAGGGTCTCCCGCCGCCGGGCGGCCAGCGCCTGCGGGGAGGCGGCGAGTTCGACCTCCAGGCCGGTGACGGACAGCACCCGGTGCAGCACGTCCATCAGCGGGTCGGCGAGCGAGCGGCGCAGGTCGCGCAGCTCGGCGGCGAGCCGGGCGAAGCGCACCCGCGCCTCGGCGGAGAACGGCAGCTCGTCGGGCTGGTCCGGCTCCAGGAAGGTCTCCACCGCGTCGGCCAGCGAGACCACCTCCGTCGGGTCGGCCTCGGCGACCGCCGCGGCCAGCGCCTCGACGCCCTCGGGCCGGTCGGTGCGCACCAGGCCGGCGGCCCGGCGGCCGAGCAGCGCGAGGTCGCGCGGGCCGATCCGCCAGCGCGGGCCGATCAGCAGGCGCACCAGCGCGGCGTTGGCCGTCGGGTCCTGCAGCACCTCGCAGACCGCCACCAGGTCGGCCACCTCGGGCAGTTGGAGCAGCCCGCCGAGGCCCACCACCTCGACCGGCACCTCCCGGGCGACCAGCGCGGCGTGGATGTCCGGGAAGGCCGCCCCGCCGCGGCACAGCACGGCGATCCGGCCGGGCGCGGTGCCGGTGCGCACCAGGTGGGCGACCGAGTCGGCCAGCCAGTCGACCTCCTCGGCGTGGGTGGGCAGCAGCGCCGCGCGCACGTAGCCGTCCTGCTCGGCGCCGGGGGCCGGGCGCAGCGCCTCCACGCCCTCGTGCATCTCGCGCAGCGGGGCGGCGAGGGCGTTGGCGAAGGCGAGCAGCCGGCCGCCGCTGCGGCGGTTCTCGCTGAGCGCGTAGCGCTCGGCGGGGCGGCCGTCGGCCTTCGGGAAGTGCCGGGGGAACTCGTCGAGGTTGGCCACCGAGGCGCCGCGCCAGCCGTAGATCGCCTGGCACGGGTCGCCGACGGCGGTCACCGGGTGGCCGCTGCCGGCGCCGTCGCCGTCGGCCGGGGCGCCGAAGAGCCCGGCGAGCATCAGCCGCTGGGCGACCGAGGTGTCCTGGTACTCGTCCAGCAGCACCACCCTGAACTGGCCGCGCAGCAGTTCGCCGACCTCCGGGCGCTGCTGGGCGAGACGGGCGGCGGCGGCGATCTGGTCGCCGAAGTCCATCAGCCCGGCGGAGCGCTTGCGGCGGCGGTACTCCTCGACCAGGCGCAGCAGCTCCTGCCGGGCCCGGGCGGTGGCCGGGACGGCCCGCAGGTCGTCGTTGGTCAGCCGGACGGTGGCGAGGGTGTCCAGCAGTTCCTCGTCGAACGCGCGCAGGGCCTGCGGCTCGACCAGGTGCTCGGCGAGCTCGCCGTCCAGGGCGGTCAGGTCGGCGACGAGGTTGGCGAAGGTGCCGGTGAGCGCGGGGAACGGGCCGCGGGCGGTGCGCAGCACCTTGGCGGCGAGCTGGAAGCGGGTGGCGTCGGCGAGCAGCCGCACGTCCGGTTCGATGCCGATCCGCAGGCCGTGCTCCTTGAGCAGCCGCCCGGCGAAGGCGTGGTAGGTGGAGATCTCCGGGTCGCCGAGCGGCTCGGCGTCGTCCCGGTCCACGATCCCGGCGCGCAGCAGGGAGGCGCGGACCCGTTCGGAGAGCTCGGCGGCGGCCTTGTTGGTGAAGGTGAGGCCGAGCACCTCCTCGGGCCGTACGGCTCCGGAGCCGACCAGCCAGACCACCCGCGCGGCCATCACCGTGGTCTTGCCGGAGCCGGCCCCGGCCACGATCACGGCCGGTTCCAGCGGAGCGCCGATCGCCGCCATCTGCTCCCGGTTGAACGGGATCCCCAGCAGCTCCTTGAGCTGGTCGGGATGGCTGAGCACGGCGGTCACCCCGCAACCGTAACCGGAGCGGCGGACAAACCCCGCCCGGCCGTCGCCCGCCGGACGCCCGGCCCCTCCCAAGCCCGCCGACGCCCGGCCCGCCCCGGGCCCCGCTCGGCTACTCGACCAGCTGGGCCCCGTCGCGCTGGGCGGAGCAGCTGCGGCGGAAGGCGCAGCGGTCGCAGCCGCCGCCGGTCTGCGGGACGAACCGCTCGGCGAGGACCCGGCCGGCCGCCTCGGCGAGCAGGTTCTCGATCCAGGGCTCGCCCTGCGGCGGTTCCTGCCGCTGCACCTTGGGGGTGTCCTGGGCGGCCTTGGCGGCCGGCTCGCGCAGGTGGACCAGTTCCGCGCCGCCGGTGTCCGGCGGGCCCCCGGTGAAGCCGGGCAGCTCGTTCAGGGCGCCGGCCCGGACGGCGAGCTGGTAGACGGCGAGCTGCTTGTGCTCGGGCAGCGACTTGTCGGTGGGTATCTGCTTGCCGGTCTTGAAGTCGACCACGTAGGCGCGCCCGGCGGCGTCCTTCTCCACCCGGTCCATCGAGCCGCGGATGCGCACCGAGACACCGCCGACGTCGAGGGTGACGTCGAAGCCGTGCTCGGTGGCGACGAGGTCCCGGCCGCGCTCCAGGACGTGCCAGTTGAGGAAGCGCTCCAGGGCGGAGCGGGCCTCGCTCTTCTCCTGGTGGGACTTCCAGGGCGCGTCGAAGGCCAGCGCGTCCCAGACCGTGTCCAGCCGTTCCATCAGCACGGCGAGGTCGGCCGGGGTGCGGCCGGAGCCGACCTCGTCGGCGAGGGCGTGCACCACGTTGCCGAAGCCCTGGGCCGCCGAGCCCGCGCCGCGCGCCCGCACCTCCTTGTCCAGGAACCACTGGAGGGAGCAGCTCTCCAGCTGCTCCAGCCCGCTGCCGGACAGCCGCACCGGCACGTCGGCGCTGCGCAGCGGCTCGGGGGCGGCGGTCGGGTCGTCCAGGCCCCACCAGCGCTCGGGGCGGGCGGCGGGCACCAGCGGCTGCCCCTCCTCGTCGGTGGCGGCGGCGAGGGTGGCGAGCCGTTCGGCGGCGGCGCGGCGCAGTTCGGGCGAGCGGGCGGGGTCGACGGTGACGGCGCGCAGTTCGGCGACGAGCGCGGCGACGGACAGCGGGCGGCGCGGGCGGTGGGTGACGTCCTCGACGGTGACCGGCGGGGTGCGGCGGACCACCTTGCCCGTCCTGGGGTCGACGTCCTCGCGGTAGAGCTCGCGCAGGAAGCGGGACGGCTCGTCGCCGTCGTCGGCGGAGGCCTTGACGGCGGTGACGATCAGCCGCTCCCGGGCGCGGGTCGCGGCGACGTAGAAGAGCCGGCGCTCCTCGCCGAGCAGCGCGCCCGGGGAGAGCGGTTCGGCGAGGCCGTCACGGCCGATCCGGTCGGCCTCCAGCAGGGAGCCGCGGCGGCGCAGGTCGGGCCAGAGGCCGTCCTGGACGCCGGCCACGACGACCAGGCGCCACTCCAGGCCCTTGGAGCGGTGGGCGGTCATCAGCCGCACCGCCTCGGGGCGCACCGCGCGGACGGTGAGGGTGTCGGCGGCGATGTCCTGGGCTTCGAGCTCGGCGAGCAGGTCGAGGGCGCTGCGGTGGCCGGTGACCTGCTCCTCGGCCCGGGCGGCGGTCTCGAACAGGGCGCACAGCGCGTCCAGGTCGCGGTCGGCGTTGCGGCCGGCCGCGCCGCCGCGCAGGGCGGCGCGTTCCAGGCGTTCGCGCCAGCGGCGACTGCCGTCCCACAGCTCCCAGAGCGCCTCCTCGGCGGTGCAGCCCCCGGCCAGCAGCTCGCGGACCTTGCGCAGCAGGGTGCCGAGGTCGCGGGCGCGGCGGGCGTGCGCCGGGTCGAGGGCGACGAGGCGCTCGGGTTCGGCGAGGGCCTCGCGGATCAGCTCGCCGGCCGGGCGCGGGGCGGCGGCCGGGCGCCCTTCGGCCCGCAGCGCGGCGCGTTCCTCCTCGCGCAGGGCGCGGCCGAGGCGGCGCAGGTCGGAGCCGTCGAGGCCGCCGAGCGGACCGGTGAGCAGGGCGTGCGCCAGCTCGGTGGTCAGCGGGTCGGGGGCGTCCGGGTCGCCCTGCCGGTCGCGGGCGGCCTGCTCGGCGCAGACCCGCAGGGCGAGCAGCAGCTGGGCGACGGCGGGCTCCTCGCGCAGCGGCAGGTCGTCGCCGTCGATCTCCAGCGGGACGCCGGCGGCGCCGAGCGCCCGCCGCACGCCGGGGATGGAGCGGGCGCCGGCCCGGACGAGCACGGCCATCTCGCCCCAGGGCACCCCGTCCTCCAGGTGGGCGCGGCGCAGCAGGTCGGCGATCGAGTCCAGCTCGGCCCCGGGCGTGGGGTAGGTGTAGACCTCGACCCGGCCGCCCTCGCGGGAGGGCAGCAGCGCCCGGTGCTGGGCGAGCTTGTCGGCGGGCAGCCGCCCCATCGGCATCCGGCGGGCGATCTCGCGGGAGGCGGCGAGCAGCACGGCGCCGGAGCGGCGGGAGACCCTCAGCACCTTGACCTCGGCGGGGCTGCCGTCGGCCTGCCGGAAGGTCTGCGGGAAGTCGAGGATGCCGTTGATGTCGGCGCCGCGGAAGGCGTAGATCGACTGGTCCGGGTCGCCGACCGCGACGAGGTCGCGCCCGCCGCCGGCGAGCTGGCGCAGCAGCCGGACCTGCGAGGGGTCGGTGTCCTGGTACTCGTCGACGAAGACGACCTCGTAGCGGCTCCGCAGCTGCTCGCCGACCTCGGGGCGTTCGGCGAGCAGCACGGCGCGGTGGACGAGCTCGGCGTAGTCGAGGACCCCCCGCAGGTCGAGGACGTCGAGGTAGTCGGCGAGGAAGTGCGCGGCGGCGGCCCAGTCGGGGCGCCGGACGCCCTGCGCGAAGCGCTCCAGTTCGGCCTCGCCGAGGCCGAGCTCACGGCTGCGGGCGAGGACGGCGCGGACCTCGTCGGCGAAGCCGCGGGTGGTCAGGCAGGCCCGCAGGTCCAGCGGCCAGGCGATGCGGCCCCGGCCGTGCTTGGCGTCCTCGGCGCCGCCGGCCAGCAGTTCGCGGACCATCACGTCCTGCTCGGGGCCGGAGAGCAGCCGCAGCGGCTCGGCGTAGTCCTCCGGGTCCTGGTGGGCGCGCAGCAGGGCGTAGCAGAACGAGTGGAAGGTGGTGGCCTGCGGGGCGGCGGCCGAGCCGCCGAGCCGGCCGGACATCCGGTCGCGCAGCTCCGTCGCGGCCTTGCGGCTGAAGGTGAGGACCAGGATCCGCTCGGGGTCGGTGCCGTCCTCGATCCGCCGGGCGACGGCCTCGACGAGGGTGGTGGTCTTGCCCGTGCCCGGCCCGGCGAGCACCAGCAGCGGCCCGCCGGCGTGCTCGACGACGGCGCGCTGGTAGGCGTCCAGCACGGGCCGGTCGGGCTGGACGAGCGGGCTGCGCACGAGCCGGTAGGGGGAGGTCACGAACGGTCCTGGGGTCGAACGGGGGCGTGGCGGGGCGGGCCCGCGTGGGGCCCGCCCGCATCGAGCCTACGATCCTGCCCCGTCATTCCCGTCCGCGCGGCGGGTTTCGGCGAACCGGTCCCAGGGAACGGGCTCACCGTCCCAGCGGGCCCGTCGGAGGTCGACCCGGGGCGGGTCGGCGAGTTCGCGCAGCGGGGTGCCCTCCTCCCCGTAGTGGCCGAGGGCCCGCTGCTCGTGCCCGGGCAGCAGGCGGCCGTCCGCGCGGACCACCCGCCACCAGGGCACCGAGCCGCCGTACAGGGCCATCACCCGGCCGACCTGCCGGGGGCCGCCCTGGCCGAGGTACTCGGCGACGTCGCCGTAGGTCATCACCCGGCCGGGTGGAATCCGCTCGGTCAGGTCGAGCACCAGTTCGGCGAACGGCGGCAGGGCGTCCGGAGGGCCGTCGTGTGTTGCGTCCGTCACCTGCGGCATTCTTCCGTACGGGGGCGCACCCGCGGCCCCGTACGGAGGATCCGCCGCGCCCGATCCGCCCCCTGTCCCGCACGGGAGCCCGGGGCATGCCACCATCTTCCGGGGCGGTGAGTGGTGATACGAGGACAAGACCAGATGACCGGGACGGCTGACGTGGGCGTGGACAAGGACTCCGACGAGTCCGCTGCCGCCGTGCCGCCGGCGCCCGGGAGCGGGGACGAGGGCCGGCCCGGAACGGGGCCGACGCCGGAAGTCTCCCTGATCAAGGACCGGACGATCAAGACCCCTGCCCCCGCGAAGGCCCCCGGACAGCCCGGCCCGCCCCCGGCCGGGACCGCCGGCGCCCCGCAGCCCGCCCCCGCCGCGCCGCCCCCCGACGCACCGCCCCCCGCCGTCGACCACGACCCGACGGACGAGGCCCCGCACCTGGACGTCGACGAGCCGCTGCTCGCCGCCCGCGCGCACCGCCCGTCCGACCTGATCCGCTTCCTGGCCGGCGTCCTCGGCATCGTCGCCGTCTTCGTGCTGGCCGGCATCGCCACCTCGACCACCACCGGCATCGAGCAGGACATCGCCTCCAACGCGCCGCACTTCTCCGCGGTGTTCTCCACCATCACCGGCCTGATGTCCAGCGTCGCGGTGCTCGCCGTACCGCTGGCCTTCGCCGTCGAGCGGCTGATCAAACGCGACGGCCTGAGGGTCGCCGACGGCGTGCTCGCCTCGGTGCTGGCGTACGGCGTCTCGCTCGGCATCGACTGGTGGGTGGCCGAGGGCGCCTCCGAGCACATCCGGGACGCGCTGACCAGGCTGCCGATGGACAGCAACGGCACCCTCACCGACCCGGTGCACGGCTACCTCGCCCCGGTGATCGCCTACATGACCGCCGTCGGCATGTCGAGCAGACCGCGCTGGCGGGTCGCCCTGTGGGTGGTGGTGGTCTTCAGCGGGGGCACCGAGCTGCTCGGCGGCTACACCACCCCGCTGTCGCTGATGCTCACCGTGCTGATCGGCTGGTCCGTCGCCTACGGCACGCTGTACGCGATCGGCTCCCCCAACATCCGGCCCACCGGCCAGCACCTGATGATCGGCCTGCGCAAGGTCGGCTTCACCCCGGCCGGAGCCGTGCGCGCCCCCGACGCCCCCGGCGGCACCCGCCGCTACCACGTCACCCAGCAGGGCGGCCCCCCGCTGGACGTGCACATCATCGACCGCGAACAGCAGGCCTCCGGCTTCTTCTACCGGGCCTGGCGGCGGCTGCGGCTGCGCTCGGTCGCGGTGCGCCGCAGCCCCCAGTCGCTGCGCCAGGCACTGGAGCAGGAGGCCCTGATCGCGTACGCGGCGGCCGCCTCGGGCGCCCGCGCGCCGCAGCTGGTCGCCACCTCCGAGCTCGGCCCGGACGCCGCGATCCTGGTGTACGAGAACGTCGAGGGCCGCACCCTGGACGAGCTGGCCGACGAGGAGGTCACCGACCAGGTGATGGCCTCGGTCTGGCAGTCGGTGGCCGCCCTGCACGAGCGCCGGATCGCCCACCGCCGGCTCACCGGCGAGTCCCTGCTGGTGGTGGACGAGCGGACGGGCTGCCTGGTCAACCTCTCCGGCGGCGACATCGCCGCCACCGACCTGACCCTGCGGATCGACGTCGCCCAGCTGCTCACCACCTTCGCGCTGCGGATCGGCCCGGAGCGCGCCGTCGCCACCGCCAACGCGGTGCTCGGCGCCGAGCGGGTGGCCCAGGCGCTGCCGCTGCTCCAGCCGGTCGGGATGAGCCGCTCCACCCGGGTCGACCTCGCCAAGCTCACCAAGGAGCGCAAGGCCGCCGCCCGGGCCCGGGCACTGGAGCAGGTCGCGGCCGGCGAGCGCACCCAGGAGCAGGCCGAGGAGGACATCGCGGCGGCGGGCGAGGACCTGCTGAGCCGCATCCGCGGCCAGATCCTCCAGATCGCCCCGGAGGCCCCGATGGCCCCGGCCAAGCTGGAACGGCTGAAGCCGAAGAGCCTGATCATGGTGATCGCGCTCACCTTCGCCGCCTACCTGGCGCTGACCACCATCAAGCCCGCCCAGCTGAAGCTCTCCCAGATGAACTGGGCCTGGGCCGCGGCCGCCCTGCTCGCCGCCGCCTTCAGCTACGTCGCCGCCTCGATGAGCCTGACCGGCTTCGTCCCCGAGCGGCTGCCGTTCCGGCGCACCGTCGCCGCCCAGCTGGCCGGCTCCTTCGTCAAGCTGGTCGCCCCCGCCGCGATCGGCGGCATCGCGCTCAACACCCGCTACCTGCAGAAGGCCGGGATCCGCTCCGGGCAGGCGGTGGCCTCGGTCGGCGCCTCCCAGCTGGCGGGCCTGGCCGGGCACCTGCTGCTGCTGTTCAGCTTCGGCCTGATCACCGGCAGCCAGACCAACGGGGACCTCTCCGCCTCCCGCGCGGTGATCATCGGCGTGCTGTCCGCGGCGGTGCTCGCCCTGGTGGTGGCCGCCGTCGCGCCGCTGCGCCGGTTCGTGCTGGGCCGGCTGCGCTCGCTGTTCTTCGGTGTGGTGCCGCGGATGCTCGACCTGATGCAGACGCCCAGCAAGCTGGTCACCGGCTTCGGCGGCATCCTGCTGCTGACCCTCTCCTTCACCGCCTGCCTGGACTTCTCGGTGCAGGCCTTCGGCGGCGACGTCAGCTTCTCGGCCGTCGCGGTGGTCTTCCTGACCGCCAACGCGGCCGGCTCCGCGATCCCCACCCCCGGCGGCATCGGCCCGGTCGAGGTGGCCCTGATCGGCGCCCTGACCGTCGCGGACGTCTCCCCGGCGGTCGCCACCCCGGCGGTCTTCCTCTACCGGGCGCTCACCTTCTGGCTGCCGGTGCTCCCCGGCTGGATCGCCTACAACGTGCTCCAGCGCAGGAACGCGCTCTAGGTCGCCCCGGACACACGGAGAAGGGCCCGCCCCACCCGGGACGGGCCCTTCTGCGGTGTCGCTCCTAGTAGACCGGCTTGTGCGGCTCGATCTGGTTCACCCAGCCCAGCACGCCGCCGCCCAGGTGCACGGCGTTGGCGAAGCCGGCGGCCTTCACCACGGCCAGCACCTCGGCCGAGCGCACCCCGGACTTGCAGTGCAGCACGATCTTCCGGTCCTGCGGCAGCTTCTCCAGCGCGTCGCCCATCAGGAACTCGTTCTTCGGGATCAGCACCGCACCGGGGATGTTGACGATCTCGTACTCGCCGGGCTCGCGGACGTCGATGAGGTAGATGTCCTCCTCGTCGTCCTGCCACTGCTTGAGCTGCTGCGAGGTGATGGTCGACCCGGCGGCGGCGGCCTGGGCCTCCTCCGACACGACGCCGCAGAAGGCCTCGTAGTCGATCAGCTCGGTGACCGTCGGGTTCTCGCCGCAGACGGCGCAGTTCGGGTCCTTGCGGACCTTCACCTGGCGGTAGTTCATCTCCAGGGCGTCGTAGATCATCAGTCGGCCGACCAGCGGGTCCCCGATGCCGGCCAGCAGCTTGATCGCCTCGTTGACCTGGATCGAGCCGATGGACGCGCACAGCACGCCCAGCACGCCGCCCTCGGCGCAGGAGGGGACCATGCCCGGCGGCGGGGCCTCCGGGTACAGGCAGCGGTAGCAGGGGCCGTGCTCGGCCCAGAACACGCTGGCCTGGCCGTCGAAGCGGTAGATCGAGCCCCACACGTACGGCTTGCCCAGCAGCACCGCGGCGTCGTTCACCAGGTAGCGGGTGGCGAAGTTGTCCGTGCCGTCCACGATCAGGTCGTAGCCGGAGAAGATCTCCATGACGTTGGAGTTGTCGAGGCGCTCCTCGTGCAGCACCACGTCGACGTACGGGTTGATCTCCTTGACCGAGTCCCGGGCCGACTCCGCCTTGGAACGGCCGACGTCCGACTGGCCGTGGATCACCTGGCGCTGCAGGTTCGACTCGTCGACCACGTCGAACTCGACGATGCCCAGGGTGCCGACACCGGCGGCGGCCAGGTAGAGCAGGGCCGGCGAGCCGAGGCCGCCGGCGCCGACGCACAGCACCTTGGCGTTCTTCAGCCGCTTCTGCCCCGCCATGCCCACGTCCGGGATGATCAGGTGGCGGGAGTACCGGCGGACCTCGTCAACGGTGAGCTCGTCGGCCGGCTCGACCAGGGGTGGCAACGACACGGGGACTCCGATGGGTCTTGTTCGGATGGCCAGGGCCAACCTCGGCGCGGGGTTGTTGCTCCGCCACTCGGGTGGCTGTCTAGGCCAACAGTGTCACGCCCCCGCGGTATTCCGAGACAGCGCGTCCGATGGGCGAGACGGGCGGCACCGGATCGTGGAACCCTCGGCGGACCCCCGGAAGGCGCCCCGGGCCCGTGGTTGACGGGCGCGGGGCGGCCGCGCGCCGGCGCTCACACCCGGCAGGCGGTCTCCAGCCAGACGTCGCCCAGCGACTCCTCCAGCGGCACCTGCGTCCGCCATCCGAGACGGTCCCGGGCGGTGCGCACGTCCGCCTGCCGCCACGGCACCGGCTCCCCCGGCGCCGGCCGCCCCTCCGGCCGGTGCCCCTCCGGCCGGTGCCCGGGCAGGTGGTGGCCCGGCAGGTGGCCGGGCAGGTGGTCGCCCGCCCCGGCGGCCTGCGCGGGCAGCAGCACCGGCCGGTTCTCCTCGACGATCTGCCCCTCGAAGCCCGAGGCCCGCACCAGCAGCTGGGCCGCGTCCCGGGCCCGGACGGCGTGCCCGCTGCCGATGTTGACCACCCCGGTGGCGGCCGAGACGGCGGCCGCCTGGATCGCCCGCGCGACGTCGCGCACGTCCACGAAGTCCCGGTACCCGGAGAGGTCCGGCATCCGCACCTGGTGCTCGTCCCGCTCCAGGGCCCGCCGCAGCCCCTCGGCCAGCCGCCCGAACAGCGAGGCGGTCGGCGCCCCCGGGCCCACCACGTCGAACACCCGCAGCACCGCCGCGTCCAGCCCGGAGGCCAGCACCAGCTCGGTCCCGGCCAGCTTGGAGACCCCGTACGGTCCGACCGGACGCGGCTCGGCCTGCTCGGACACCGGCACCCCGCCGGGCACCGGCCCGTACTCGGCGGCCGAGCCGACGTGCACCAGCCGGGCCGGCTCCCGGCTGCGCCGGATCGCCTCGCAGACGGTCGCGACGGCCAGCGTGTTCGACCGGATCAGGGTGCGCGAGCTGCCGTAGGTGGCACCCGCGCAGTTGATCACCACCTGCGGCGCGACCGCGTCCAGGAAGCGGGCCAGCGCGCCCGGGCTCCCGGTGGTCAGGTCGAAGCGGATGTCGGCCGAGTCGCGCCGGCCGAGCACCGTCACCTGCAACTCCTGGTCCATCAGCAGACGGTCGGTGACCCGGCGGCCGATGAAGCCGTCGGCGCCCAGCAGCAGCACCCTCATCGGGGGCGTCCTTCCACGAAGCCAGCTCGGGACGACCTGGCGGAACGGATTCAACGAAGTCCAACGAACGGGACGGGGGCGGGGACCGTGAACCGGGCCCCGTCAGAGGTCGAACGGGAGGTGTCGGCGGCGGACGGCGCTCAGCGGTGCGAGCCCGCCCGGCCGAGCACCGCCGCGGCGTACACCAACAGCACCGCCGCGACGCCGCCGCCGAACAGCCAGGCCTCCGGGGCGGAGCGCCCCAGGGCCAGCGGGCCCACCACCGCGGCGGCCCCGGCCGAGGCCCCCGCCGCGGCGGCCGCCGCCCGGCCGCACCGCGCCAGCAGCACCGGCAGCACCAGCAGCAGGCCCAGCACGGCCTGCGCCGCCCAGGCCGCGGGGCCGGCCCGCTCGGCCGCCAGGTGCAGCAGCCCGCCGCCGTGGCCGGGCCCGGGGCGCGGCCCGACGACGGCCAGCACCGCCAGCGCGGCGAAGCTCAGCACCCCGAGCACCACCAGGTACAGCGCCAGCGCGACCGGCAGCACCGGCCGCATCCGGGCCCGGAACTCGGCCAGGGTGGCCGCCGCGCCCAGGTGGCCCCGGCCGACCTGGCGGTACCAGCGGGCCGTCCGCTCCGCCGCCCCGACGGACACCGCCGCCGCCAGTACCAGCGCGACGGCCGTCGGCCGGGCCGCGCCCGACACGGCGGGCGGGAGCAGCAGCAGCGCGGCCAGGCCCAGCCCGTGGCCCAGCGCCGCCGGGCGCAGCCGCGAGCCGCGGTACGGCCGGGGCGCCGGCCACGGCCCCAGCGCCGCGGGCGGGCGGAGCGGCCCGGGGCAGGGCGGGCCGGGCTCGGCCGGGGCCGGGGCGGTCAGCGCGGGCAGCAGCACCAGCGGGGCGGCGGCGGTCAGCAGCACCGGCCAGCGCTGGCCGAGGGCGGCCGCGCCGGCGCAGGGCAGCGCGGCCAGCGCGGCGGCGGTCAGCGCGGCCCGGGCCCCGGCGCCGTCCGGCCGCGGGCGCTGCGGCTGCGGCGCGGGCGGCGCCGGGCGGCGCGGCACCCGGGCGTACAGCTCCTCGGCCAGCGCGAACAGGTCGGCGTGCCGGCAGCGGGCGGCGGCGTCCGGGCCCAGCCCGGCCTCCTCCAGCCCGGCGGCGATCTCCAGCGGGTGGACGGCGCGCTCGCACAGCTCCCGGTGCTCCGCCATCAGCTCGCGCACCGGGTCCGCGCTGCCGCCGGGCAGGGGGCCGCGCGGCATCAGCGGGCCTCCGCGAGCTCGGCCGGGCGCCGCCCGGCCCGCTCCCGCGCGCCGTCCCGGCCGGTACCGCCGTCCTGCGGGGCGCCGGTGTCCTGCGGGGTGTCCTTGTCCTGCGGGGTGTCCCTGTCCGGTGGGGCGCCGCCGCCCCGCCCGTCGGCCAGCCAGTACTCCGCGGGGCGCGCGAAGGGCCGCGGCGCGGGCACGGCCTCGCCGCCGCCGGGGAAGGCCGGGTACTGCGACACCAGCTCCAGGTAGATCTCCCGGAAGGCGCCGATCACCGGTTCCACGGCGAAGCGTTCCTGCGCCCGCAGCCGCCCCGCCAGTCCGAGCCGCCCCCGCCGCTCCTCGTCGCGCAGCAGCGCCAGGCAGGCGCCGGCCAGGGCGCGCGGGTCGCGGGCGGGCACCAGCAGCCCGGTCGGCCCGACCACCTCGCGGGCCACCCCGACATCGGTGGAGACCACCGCCCGGCCGCTCAGCAGCGCGTCCGCGAGCAGCCGGGGGCTGCGCTGGGACAGCCCCGAGAACACCGCCACGGTGCCCGACTCCCAGGCCCCGGCGAGCGAGCCGGGCCGCCCCGCGAAGTCCACCGCCGGGGCCGCGCCGAGCCGTTCGGCCACCGCCGCGCAGTGCGCCCGGTAGCCGGGCACCGCCTCCTCCCCGTACACCACCAGCCGGGCGCCCGGCAGCTCGGCGCGGACCAGCGCGAAGGCGTGCAGCGCGAGCTCCGGGTCCCGGCCCGGCTCCAGGGCGCCCGCCCACACCAGGGTCGGCACCGCGGGCTCCGGCCCTGCGGCCGGCCGGTCCACCGCCGGCGTGCCCTCGTACACCACCCGGGTACGGGCCGGGTCGGCGCCGCAGCGGCGCTGCCACTGCTGGTCGTGGGCACTGCCGGGGGTGAGTATCGCGGCCTGCCGGTACGTCTCCTCGGTGAGCGCCCGGAAGAAGGACAGCAGCAGCGCACGGACCGGCCGGCGGTACGGCGCCCCGCGGTGGCCGAGGTACTGCTCGCGCAGGTGCAGGCCGTGCTCGGTGACCACGAACGGCACCCCGTGCAGCTGCCGGGCCAGCAGGGCGGGCAGCGCGGCCGGGCCGCCGCCGACCACGTGGCACAGGTCGGCCGCGCCCAGGCCGCCGGGGCCGGTGCCGTACCAGGGCGCGGACAGCGGGCGCAGGCACTGCTCCAGCAGGTCCGCCGCGACCAGCACGTCGCACACCAGCGGCTGCCCGGCCGGGGTGTCGGCGCCGGGCAGCCGCCAGGTCCGCTCCAGCAGCCGGCGGGCGGGCGCGGAGGCCAGGAAGGCGGGCAGCGTGCCGTCCCGGCGGGCGAGCGCCGCCAGCCGGTACAGGCCGGGCCCGAAGCCCGCCCGCTCGCCGGGCAGCACCAGCGCCCGCACCAGGTGCTCGTACGCCTCGGCGTACCGGCGTCTGGACCGCGCCCCCGGGCAGCGCCCGCCCGGCGGGCGGCCCCCCAGCACCAGCGCGTGGGCGCCGCGCCAGGCGGGCGGGAGCCGCTCGGCCGCCCCCGGCTCACGCCCGGTGAGCAGGTACCGCTCGAATCCGTGCTCCGGCAGGCCCTCGACCAGCCGGTCGCACCAGCCTCCGGTACCACGCTGGGGATGCGGACGGGCACCCTCGGTGAGCAGGGCAACGCGCACGGGAGACCTCCGGGGCAGAGTGGATTCACTGGGCGGGATCGCGGACGGATCGACGGGTTTCCGGGGGCCCGGGCGGCCCCCGGGGCGCGGCGGGGACGGTCCGGGCGGGGGAGCCGGGCCGGGCCGGCGCCCGCGGTGCCCGGTGCGGCGGGCCGGAGGGGCCCGGCCGCGGACGTGCCGCGTGCCGTTCCCCCCGGGTCTGTGCCCGCTCCGGCGGCCGGGCCCGACCCGCCGGGACTCTCGACCGTGGCCGCCCACCGGTTCCTCCGGCGGCCGCGACTCCCCCACACCTGTTCGGTCCGACAGCAGAAAGGTAGGACCGGCCCGGGCCGTTCCATCGGTCACATGCCTGCCTGCCACCTGAACGAGTGAACCGACGTGACCTCGGCCCGAACCGGGCCGTTACCGGACGGTATGGGCGGCCGCCCGCGCGCCCCCGCCCGCGCGCGCGGCCGGGCCGCCGTGGGCGCTCAGGCGGCGCGGTCCCCGATCAGCTCCCGCACGGCGCGGGCCACCGCGTCGGGGTGCTCCATCATCGCGACGTGCCCGGACTCCGGCAGCACCAGCAGCCGGGCGTCCGGGAAGGCCGCGCAGGCGCGGCGGGCCGAGCGGTAGGAGACCAGCTTGTCGCGCAGCCCGTACACCAGCAGCACCGGCGCCCGGACCTGCTCGGCCTGCCGCCACAGCGCCTGGTCGCCGCGCTCGGTGTACGCCGAGACGATGCCGCGGGCCGAGCCGACGAGCGCCTGCATCGCGTGCGGCACCTCCAGCCGGCGCCGGTACTCGGCCACCGCCTGCGCCCGGGTCTCCGGGCTCAGCGCCTCCGGGTCGCCGTACACCAGCCGCAGCAGGTCCGCGGTGGCCGCCTCGACGTCGCGCCCGCCCGCGGACAGCCGACGCATCAGCGCGGGCACCCCGGGCACCGCGAGCAGGCCGGTGGACCAGGCGGAGCGCTGCGGGGGCAGCTCGGGCAGCGCCGGGGAGACGAGGGTCAGGCTGCGCACCAGGTCCGGGCGCAGGGCCGCCAGCCGGACGGAGACGGCGCCGCCGAGCGAGTTGCCGAACAGGTGGACGGGGCCGCGGCCGGAGGCCTCCAGGTAGCCGATCACCGCGCGGACGTGGCCGGAGACGCCGAGGTTGCCGTCGGCGGGCGGCTGGGAGCGGCCGAAGCCGGGCAGGTCCACGGCCTCGCCGTCGATCCGGCCGGAGAGCCGCCCCATCAGGACCTCCCAGTTGGCGGCCGAGCCGCCGAGGCCGTGCACGAAGAGCCCGGGCTCGCGCCCGTCGGCGGCGCCGCCGGTGGCGGGGCGGTGCACCGCGAGCACCGCGCCGGGGACCTCGACCGTACGTACCTGCTGCTCAGCGCTGCTCATGGTGGACGATGGTAGTGAGCCGGAGCCGGGACCCCGGGGGCGGTCCGGCCGTCGACGGCCTGCGTCCCACCACTGCCGAGGCCGAGGTCAGCGCCGTATTGTGGGCTCCTGACAACCGGCCGACCGTCTTTTCTCGCCTTCGCCGAACGCGGGCGCGGTTACCGAAAAGTAGAATCGGCCGTCCCGCCAGCCGCGAACAGACCTTGAAGTGAGGAGCGCCGTGACGGCCATCCAGGAGGCGCAGGAGCGCCCGCGCGGTGCCCGCCTGCCGCGAAGCGCCCGCCGTGAACAACTGCTCGGTGCCGCCCAGGAGGTGTTCGTCGCGCAGGGCTACCACGCGGCCGCCATGGACGACATCGCCGACCGCGCCGGGGTCAGCAAGCCCGTGCTCTACCAGCACTTCCCCGGGAAGCTGGAGCTCTACCTGGCGCTGCTGGACAAGCACTGCGACGCCCTGGTCGAGTCGACCCGCGAGGCGCTGTCGGCGACGACCGACAACAAGCAGCGGGTGGCGAACACCATGGAGGCGTACTTCAACTACGTCTCCAGCGAGTCGGGTGCCTTCCGGCTGGTCTTCGAGTCGGACCTGACCAACGAGCCGGCCGTGCGCGAGCGGGTCGAGCGGGCCTCCGAGGCGAGCGCGACGCTCGTCAGCAAGGTGATCCAGGAGGACACCGACCTGCCCGAGGCGGAGTCCAAGCTGCTCGCCGCCGGCGTCTGCGGCCTGGCCCAGATCACCGCCCGCTACTGGCTCTCCCAGGGCCTGGCGATCCCGCGCGACGAGGCCGTCCGGCTGGTCGCCAGCCTGTCCTGGCGCGGTCTCAAGGGCTTCCCGATGCACCCGGGCGAGCAGTCCGGCGAGGGCTCCGCCCACCAGGGCTGATCCGCCGACCTTCGCCGGGCCGGGGATCCCGTGCTCTATGGTGAAGCCGTACGGCGCGGTCGCCGCGAACGCTTGTCCCAGGCGGTCCGGTGCCCGTGCGTGGAGGCTGCAACCCCGGAGGGACGGAAGCCGTGGAGGTCAAGATCGGCGTGCAGAACGCGCCGCGCGAGATCGTGATCGAGAGCTCGCAGACTGCCGATGAGGTCCAGAGCGCGGTCGCGAAGGCCCTGGAGGGCTCGGAGAAGATCTTCGCGCTCGCCGACGAGCACGGCCGTCGCATCATCGTCCCGGCCGAGCGCCTGGCGTACGTGGAGATCGGCGAACAGACCGTCCGCAAGGTCGGCTTCGGCACCCTCTGAGGCGCCGCCGCTCGGCATCGTCCGGTGCCCCGTTCCCGCGAGGGAGCGGGGCACCGGCGTGTGTACGACCGGACGGGGCGGGGTACGGCGGAGGGTGCGGCGACGGTGCCGCACGCCCGTTCCCCCGGGAGGCAGCCTTGCTGGTCGAGTCGATCGCCTTCGCCCTCGTCGGCCTGGTCACGGGCGGCGCCGCCCTGCTGGGCCTGCCCGCGTACTTCCGGGCCTCCCGGGCCATGACCATGGGCACCGCACTGGCGGCGGCGCTGGTCGGCGGGGTGGTCGCGCACTTCGGCGTGGACGGGCGGCAGCCGGCGGTCTCCGTCGCGGCCGCGGCGGTGGCCTCGGGCGTGCTCACCTCGCTGCTGGCCCGGCCCGACCTCGCCGCCGGGCGCGCCCCGGCGCACCGGCACCACCCGCACCGGCCCGGCGCCCACCGCGCGGCGCGGCGGCACCGGGCGGCCTGAGGCCTCTTAGGAGGCCAGGCCCAGGGCGGCCATCCGCTTGGTGTGGGCCTCGGTGATCCGGTTGAACATCTTGCCGACCTCGACGAGGTCGAAGCCCTGCACCCGGACGCCGCCGACCAGCAGGTTGGACAGCGCGTCGCGCTCGGCGACCACCCGCTGGGCCTGGCTGAGCGCCTCGCCCATCAGCCGCCGGCCCCACAATGCGAGGCGGCCCCCGGCCCGCGGGTCGGCCTCGATCGCCTGGCGGACCTTGTCGACGGCGAACTGGGCGTGGCCGGTGTCCGACATGACGCCCAGCACCAGGTCGCGGGTGTCGTCGTCCAGCCGGACGGCCACCTCGCGGTAGAAGTCGGTCGCGATGGCGTCGCCGACGTAGGCCTTGACCAGGCCCTCCAGCCAGTCCGAGGGCGCCGTCATCCGGTGGAACAGCTCCAGCGGCTCGACGAACGGCCGCATCGCCTCCTGCGGGTCGGCGCCGACCTCGGCGAGCCGGTCGTGCAGCCGCTGGTAGTGCTGGAACTCGGCGGAGGCCATCCGGGCCAGCGCCGCCTTGTCGGCGAGGTCGGGCGCCAGCTTGGCGTCCTCGGCGAGCCGTTCGAAGGCGCTCAGCTCGCCGTACGCGAGCGCGCCGAGCAGGTCCAGCACCGCCGCCCGGTAGCCGGGATCGGCCGAGCACGCGGCCCAGTCGCCGATCGAGCCGCCCGTCGCGTCCTGCGTCCCACCATGGTTCTCCATGACCCGCAACCTTAGTCCCGCCACGCCCCCGGCACCCCGCTGACCGGCGCCGGGCGCCCCCGGGTGACCGGCCGGACCGGACGTCCCGGCGGCAGTTGCCGGGGGCAATGTCGGACGCGTCACGTGTTCGACTCGTCGCCTGACTGTATGGTGGTACGGAGCCCGTCGTGTTCGCATGGAGTCACCGCCGTCTCGGTACCCCGCGCGAGCCCTCCGTAGCGGCACCGTCCAACCGGACGTGTCCGCACCGGAGGCACGGGTACTCACGTACGCGGATGCCCGGTCGGAGAGCCGATCGGCTCCGACCATGGCTTGGACTTCAAGCCTTGGCACCGCATCAGTGGCCGAGCGAGGGCCGCCGAGACCACGCCCCGAGGCGGAGGTCCCGCGCAGGTCCCTCACGGGAATCCTCCCCGACGCCGCCGGCGACGCGCCCCGCACCGGGCAGCGCGCACCGGCCGGCCGCAGGGACCGGCGCGGTTGTGCGTCCGCGCAGCTGTACCAGGGCCGCCCAGGCCCCCAGGCAGCCGCGCGGCTGCCCGCCCGCCGCTCGCTCTCGGCCCCTCCACACGGAAGAGGCAGCACCCTGTCCACCACCGCTGAACCCACCAAGACGACGTTCCGGGAACTGGGGATCCTCCCGGAGACCGCCGAGGCGCTCGAGGCCGTCGGCATCGTCCACCCCTTCCCCATCCAGGAGATGACCCTGCCGGTCGCGCTGACCGGCCACGACGTCATCGGCCAGGCCAAGACCGGCACCGGCAAGACCCTCGGCTTCGGCCTCCCGCTGATCGAGCGCGCCATCGTGCGCGCCGACGTGGACGCCGGCCGGGCCACCGCCGACCAGCTCTCCGACTTCCCCCAGGCGCTGATCGTCGTCCCGACCCGCGAGCTGTGCACCCAGGTCACCAACGACCTCCAGACCGCCGGCAAGGTGCGCGACGTGCGCGTCCTCGCCGTCTACGGCGGCCGGGCGTACGAGCCGCAGGTGGAGGCGCTCACCAAGGGCGTCGACATCGTGGTCGGCACCCCGGGCCGGCTGCTGGACCTGGCCGGGCAGAAGAAGCTGAACCTGTCGAAGGTCCGCGCGCTGGTCCTGGACGAGGCCGACGAGATGCTCGACCTCGGCTTCCTGCCGGACGTCGAGAAGATCATCACCATGCTGCCGGCCAAGCGGCAGACCCTGCTGTTCTCGGCCACCATGCCGGGCCAGGTGATCAACCTCGCCCGCCGGTACATGAGCCAGCCCACCCACATCCGGGCCGCCGCCCCGGACGACACCGGCGCGACCGTCGCCAACATCGAGCAGCACATCTTCCGCGCGCACTCGCTGGACAAGGTCGAGATGGTCTCGCGCATCCTCCAGGCCGAGGGCCGCGGGCTGGCGATGATCTTCTGCCGCACCAAGCGCACCGCCGCCGACGTCTCCGATCAGCTGACCCAGCGCGGCTTCGCGGCCGGCGCCGTCCACGGCGACCTCGGCCAGGGCGCCCGCGAGCAGGCCCTGCGGGCCTTCCGCAACGGCAAGGTCGACGTCCTGGTCTGCACCGACGTGGCGGCCCGCGGCATCGACGTCGAGGGCGTCACCCACGTCGTCAACTACCAGTGCCCCGAGGACGAGAAGACCTACCTCCACCGGATCGGCCGCACCGGCCGGGCCGGCGCCTCCGGCACCGCCGTCACCCTGGTCGACTGGGACGACATCCCGCGCTGGCAGCTGATCAACAAGGCGCTGGACCTGCCGTTCAACGACCCGGAGGAGACCTACTCCACCTCGGCGCACCTGTTCGAGCTGCTGAAGATCGCGCCGGGCACCAAGGGTGTCCTGCCGCGCTCGGAGCGCACCCGCGCCGGGCTGGGCGCGGAGGAGGTCGAGGACCTCGGCGAGACCGGTGGACGCGGCGCCCGCACGGGCCGCGGCGGCCGCGGCGGCCGCCCCGGGCAGGGCGGCCAGGGCGGCTCCGGCCGTCCGGACACCGGTGCCGGTGCGGCCGAGGCGGAGGAGCAGAAGCCTCGCCGCAACCGTGAGCGCCGCCGTACCCGCCGGGGCGCGGTGGTCGGCGCCGAGGGCGAGGCCGCTGGCGCCGTGACCGAGGCCGCCGCGGCGGCCCCGGCCGTCGAGGGCACCGAGGGCGAGGCCGCGCCGCGCCGCCGCCGCCGTCGCTCGCGCGGCGGTGCCGCCGCGGGCGAGGCCGCCGCGGCGGTCGAGGCGACGCCGGTCGCCGAGGCCGCTGTGGCCGAGGCCGCCGCGGTCGTGGAGGCCGCCGTCGAGGCGGTCGCTGCCCCGCTCGCCGAGGCCCCGGCCCCGGCGAAGAAGGCCACCCGCACCCGGACCCGCAAGCCGAAGGCGGAGGCCGCCGAGGCCGCCGCCCCGGTCGCCGAGGCCGCCGCCGTGGAGACGGTCGCCGAGGCCCCGGCCCCGGCGAAGAAGGCGACCCGGGCCCGCAAGCCGAAGGCGGAGGCCGTCGAGGCCGCTGCCGAGGCCACGGCCGAGACCGTCGAGGCCCCGGCCCCCGCCAAGAAGGCCACCCGCACCCGCAAGCCGAAGGCGGAGGCCGTCGAGGCCGCTGCCGAGGCCACGGCCGAGACCGTCGAGGCCCCGGCCCCCGCCAAGAAGGCCACCCGCGCCCGCAAGCCGAAGGCCGTCGCCGAGACCGCCCCGCAGGCCCCGGCCGCCGAGGCCGCCGAGCCCGCCGCCGAGGTCCCGGCCCCGCGCAAGCGCACCCGCACCCGCAAGGCGGCCGCGCCCGTGGAGACCACCCCGGAGAGCTGACGGCTCCCCGCCGCCCCGAGGGGGCGGGCCAGGCCACCCGGCCCGGCCCGCCCCCTCGGGCGTGCCGGGGTGCACCCGCAACGCCCCGCATGCCCGACCTGCCCGGCACGCCCTAGCTAGCTAGGCTCGGGGAGCCGCCGCACAGCACAGCAGGGAGAACAGCCCATGAGCACGCCGCCGTTCCTCACCCTGCCCCGGTGCGCGCGGGCCGAGCGGGTGGCGACCGGGCGCGGGGAGTTCGCGGCGCTGCGGGCGGAGCCGGCCGGGCCGGTGCGCGGCGCGGCGCTGCTGGTGCCGGGCTTCACCGGCAGCAAGGAGGACTTCATCGGGCTGCTGGAGCCGCTGGCGGCCGCCGGCTACCGGGTGACGGCCGTGGACCAGCGCGGGCAGTACCAGACCGGCGGCCCGGACGACCCGGCGGCGTACGGCGTCGGGGCGCTCGGCGCGGACGTCCGGGCGCTCACCGCCGCACTGGCGGCCGAGGGCGCCCCCCTGCACCTGGTGGGGCACTCCTTCGGCGGCCAGGTGGTGCGCGAGGCGGTGCTCGCCGCGGCCTCCGAGGGCCCGCTGCCCTGGCGTTCGCTGACCCTGGTGTCCACCGGCCCGGGCGCGATCGACCCGGCCGAGGCGGCCCGTACCGAACTGCTGCTGGACGCCCTGCGGGAGCTGGACCTGGAGCGGATCTGGCAGCTCATGCGGCAGCTGGAGGCCCGCGGCGGGCAGCCGCGGCCGCCCCTGGAGCCGGCCGTCGAGCGGTTCCTGCACCGCCGCTGGCTGGCCAACGTGCCGCGGGCGCTGTCCGTCACCGGCCGCCACCTGGTGACCGCACCGGACCGGGTGGCGGAGCTGGCCGCCGCCACCGCCGGGCTGCCGCTGCTGGTGCTGTCCGGGGTGCGGGACCACGCCTGGCCGGTCCCGGAGCAGACCGCGATGGCCGAGCGCCTGGGTGCCCGCCGGGTGGTGGTCCCCGACGCCGGCCACTCCCCCAACGCCGAGCAGCCGGCCGCCACGGCCGGGGCGCTGGCCGCGTTCTGGGCCTGAGGCGGCCCCGCACGGACGCGGGCCGGCCCCGCACGGTTCCCCGAATCCACCCAAAGTGGTCTGTACCACTTCTGGAACTTCGACCGCCTTCAACACAGGACAAAATTCGTTAGTTACGGTAATCTTTGATTCTGTCCGGGAATCTTCGCCGGCCTCCACTCCGGCACCGATCACCGGAAACCCGGACGTCACGGACGGGCAACGCCCCGGTAGCACCGTCACGGCACCGTGGTTCACGAGGCACTGGACGCACCAGGCAAGCAGGGGGAGCCCTTGCCGCAGCAGACCGCCGAACGCGCGACGACCCGCCCGGTCCGGCCCCAGCGCCGGATCCGCAGGACCCCGAAAGGGCTGATACCGACTCAGCCGCGACCGCCCCGCCCCGCGGGGCCAGGAAAGGAGACGCCCATGACGAAGACCATGCGCTTCGAGATCGTCCGGCTCGACGATGCCAACGGCTCCGCCGCCGACCGTCTGATCGCCGACGCCGCCACCGTGCGCGAGGTCGTCGAGGCCGCCGCCCGCACCGGCGAGCGCCTGCTCATCCGCCCGTGCCCGACCGTCTGACCCTGCGCGGCCCCTCCGACCGGGAGGCCCCACCCGCCGCCGACGAGCCGGGAGCGTCCGATCCGGACGTTCCGATACCCGACTGACGCCCCGTCACCGCATTCGCCGATGACGGGGCGTCAGTGCGTCCGGGACCGGCGCCCGGGACGTTTGCCACCGCCCGGGACGGGACATCCCCCAACGGGAACCGCCCGCGCCGCGCCCACCCAGCGCCGGTTCGGGCGTCCGCCACCGACAGGTTCCGCCGAGCCCTCCGTACGGGTGATCGTCCTTGACGCGGCGGTCCGGAGGGAGGAGCGTTGACGGCTATGAGGGGCGAGCCAAGCTGCCCGAGGTGCGCCGGTCGGGTCCGCGCCCCCGGTCTGTTCTCAGACACCTGGCAGTGCGACCGGCACGGAGCCGTGCACCCGACACAGCCGGTGCTGCCGCCGAGCGTGGAGGCCCTCGGCGTCGCCGTCGCCCGCTCCCAGGTCCCGGTCTGGCTGCCCTGGCCGCTGCCGGTCGGCTGGCTCTACACCGGCATCGCCCACGTCGGCGACGACGTCTCGGGCGCCCGGGCCACCGCCGTCGCCTGCTCCGGGCCCGCCCCGCTCGGCGGCTTCGGCGAGCTGGTGCTGGTCGCCGAGGAGCTGGGGGTCGGACTCGGCGCCCGCTACGCGGGACTGCCCGGCCCCGACCCGGGCGACTCCGTCGGCCTCTACAAGCCGGCCGACACCAAGCTGATGGCCGCCGGGCGCCCCACTCCGATGTTCCACGTCCCCGACGCCCCGGCCGACCGCGCGGTGTTCGTCGGCGAGGCCCGCGGGCTCTGGCTCTGGGCCGTCGCCTGGCCCGAGCAGTCCGCGCTGGTGACGTACGACGAGCTGGTGCTCACCGACCTGCGCGACGCCGGCGCCGAGCTGGAGCTGCTGCCCTGCGGGGCGCTCTCCCCCCGGCTGCTCGGCTGAGGGGCCGACGGCCCTCCACGGCCGCCGACCGCTGTCCTATCCTGGGCCGCACCCACGAGCCCCAGGAGCCCGACCCGTGCGCATCGACCTGCACGCCCACAGCAACGCCTCCGACGGCACCGACAGCCCGGCCGAGCTGGTCGCGGCGGCCGTCGCCGCGGGCCTCGACGTCGTCGCGCTGACCGACCACGACACCGTGGCCGGCCACGCCGAGGCCGCCGAGGCGGTGCGCGCGCTGCCGGAGGGCTCCCGGCTGGCCGTCGTCCCGGGCGCCGAGCTGTCCTGCGCCGTGGACGGCATCAGCCTGCACCTGCTGGCGTACCTGTTCGACCCCGCGGAGCCGGAGTTCGCGCGCGAGCGGGACCTGGTGCGCACCGACCGGTTCCGGCGCGGGCGGGCGATCGTGGAGCGCTGCCGGGAGCTCGGCGCGGAGATCAGCTGGGAGCAGGTGCAGCGGATCGCCGGGGCCGGCTCGGTCGGCCGGCCGCACATCGCCAGCGCGCTGGTCGAGGCGGGCGTGGTGGCCACCGTCTCGGACGCCTTCACCGCCGACTGGCTGGCCAACGGCGGGCGGGCGGACGTCCGCAAGCACGAGACCGATCCGGTCACCGCGGTCCGGCTGGTCCGGGCGGCCGGCGGGGTGCCGGTGTTCGCCCACCCGGGCGCGGTCAAGCGCGGCCGGACGGTCTCCGACCAGGTGATCGCCGACCTCGCGGCGGCGGGCCTCGCCGGGCTGGAGGTCGACCACACCGACCACGACGAGGAGACCAGGGCGCGGCTGCGCGGACTCGCCGACGAGCTCGGCCTGCTGGTCACCGGCTCCAGCGACTACCACGGCACCCGCAAGACCGTACGGCTCGGCGAGCACACCACCGACCCCGAGGTGTACGGGGCGCTGCTGGCGCAGGCCACCGGCGCGCGGCCGGTCGAGCGCTGAACGCGCCCGGGCCGGACGGCACTTCGACAACGCCCCCGGCCCGAGCGGGCGCCCCTCAGTCCAGCCGGACGCCGCGCCGCTCCGGGTCGCGCAGGTCGGTGCCCTGGTCGAGCCAGCGCTCCCGGAGCGCGGCCGCACCGTGCACCCGCTTCCAGCCCGCCTCGTTGGGCGTCATCGGCAGCAGCGGCAGGAAGCGGACCGGCTCGGCCGGCTCGGCCAGCTCCAAGTCCTCGACCAGGCCGCCCGGTTCGGCCGCGAGCACCGAGGTGAAGGGCGCGCCGTCCCAGAGCGGGGCGCCGAGGTCCAGCGAGCCGCCGGGGGCCACCACCAGGCCCTCGACCTGCGGGGTGGCGGCGAAGGTGGCCAGGGTGCGCAGCACGCTGTCGCGCCCGCCCCGGACGGTCAGCACCAGCTCGACGCGCGGGCCGCGCAGCTGGTCGGCGACCGGTGAGGCCGGGTCGGCCATCGGCGCGGCGGACATGCCGAGCGTCGCGTAGCGCACCAGGCCCTCGGCGTCCGGGCCGAAGCGCAGCACCTCGATCCGGTCGGCACCGAGGAAGGTGACCGCGGCGCGCCCGCCCGGCTCGCCGAAGGTGGAGACCAGCCGGGCCTCGACGGCGGCCAGCACCGCCTCCCGGGAGAGCTCAGGGGAGCTGCCGCCGTGGGGGTCGCCGAAGAGCGGGAAGTCGTGCGCCATGCCGGTGAGCGTAACCCCCCGGGGGTGCCCGGGCCGCGTGCGGGCAGGCTGCGGGCGCCTGCGGGCACCAGGATCCCGTAAAGCCTTCGGAAACCTCCGGGTCCCGGTCGGCCTCGACGCCCGGTCGGATGTTAGGGTGAGCGACTGGCCACCGGGACCGTTCGTCCCGGGGCGGCGGCGCGAAGGAGGTGGTTGCGGTGGATACCGGCCGACCATGCAGTACCGGCAGCTCTGCCCGGCCCCGACTTCCCCGTACCCCGCGCCCCGCCGGCCCGATCGGCTGATCCAGCCGCGGTAGCCCCGAGCGCAGGCCTCACGGCGGACGGACCGGCCGGGAGAGCACTCTCATCCCCCGTTCCACCGGTGTTCTCCGCCGTCGTACCGCGGCCGAACGTTCTTCCTGACGCGCCGCCGCGCGACGGCTCCTGCCTCTGGGAGCCTGCCATGTCGATGATCAACAGCCTGCGCGCCGCCGTCCGCACCAACCGCCGCCGCGGCGCGGCCGGCGTCTACGACGCCCTGCCCGAGGACGCCGGTTCGGCGGTGGTGGACTGCGCGGTCTACCAGCACGGCAGGCGCAGGGGCGAGACGTGCAGCCCGCGCGAGGCCGCCCGCCGGGTCAAGGCGGCCCACCAACTCCCGGAGGGCGAGGGCTCGTTCAGCTGGATCGGGCTGCACGAGCCGACCGAGGCCGAGTTCGAGGGGATCGCCCAGCGCTTCGGCCTGCACCCGCTCGCGGTCGAGGACGCGGTGCACGCCCACCAGCGGCCGAAGGTCGAGCGCTACGACGACGTGCTGTTCGCCGTCTTCAAGACCATCCGCTACGTCGAGCACGACCAGCTCACGCCCACCAGCGAGGTGGTGGAGACCGGCGAGCTGATGGTCTTCGCCGGCCGGGACTTCGTGATCACCGTCCGGCACGGCGGCCACGGCTCGCTGCAGGAGCTGCGCCACCGGCTGGAGGCCGACGCGGACGAGGCCGGGCTGCTCGCCAAGGGCCCGGCAGCGGTGCTGCACGCGATCGCCGACCACGTCGTGGACAACTACCTGCTGGTCGCCGAGCGGCTCCAGAACGACGTGGACGAGATCGAGTACGGCGTCTTCTCGGCCAAGGGCGGGCGCAGCGCCGACGTCGGCCGGGTCTACCAGCTCAAGCGCGAGGTGCTGGAGTTCAAGCGCGCCGTGGTGCCGCTGCTGCGCCCGATGCAGCAGCTGTCCGAGCCGCTCCAGCGGCTGGTCGACCCGGACATCCAGAAGTACTTCCGGGACGTCGCCGACCACCTGGCCCGGGTCGCCGAGCAGGTGCACGGCTTCGACGAGCTGCTGAACTCGCTGCTCCAGGCCAACCTGGCGCAGGTCTCGGTGGCGCAGAACGAGGACATGCGCAAGATCACCGCCTGGGCGGCGATCTTCGCGGTTCCCACCATGATCACCGGTGTCTACGGCATGAACTTCGAGCACATGCCCGAGCTGCACCACAAGTACGGCTACCCCACGGTGCTCGGCGCGATCGTGCTGATCTGCTTCGGGATGTACCGGGGCTTCCGCCGCAACGGCTGGCTCTGACGGCTACCCGCGCCCGCCGCGGGCGACCAGCACCAGGCCCAGCAGGATCAGCACCACCGCCGGGTAGGCGGCCGCCGGGGGCCACTGCCCCAGCCAGAGGGCGGCGATCAGCGCCGCGCCCGGGGTCTCCAGCAGGATCGCGGTGGAGGTGACGGACGGCCCGAGGCTGCGCACCACCCGGTTGCTCAGCGAGTGGCCGAGCAGCTGGGCGGCGACCATCAGCAGCACGATCTGCCACCACACCCCGGCCGTCCACCCGGCCAGCGGCGTCCCGGCGGCCAGGCAGGCCCCCAGCAGCACCACCGACGTGGTGGTGTAGCAGACCAGCGTGTACGCGGTGGTGCTGACGGTCCGGCGGACCTCGGCGCCCAGCAGCACGTACCCGGCCGAGGCCAGGCCCGCGGCGAGCGCGAGCGCGTCGCCGAGCAGCGCGCGCGGCGAGAGCGAGAGGTCCACGCCGGTCAGCACCAGCACGCCGGCGAAGGCGACGACGGTGCCGGCCCAGACCGCCCGCGGCGCCCGGACGCCCATCAGCCGCATCAGCAGGATGGTCCACAGCGGGGTGGTGGTGACCAGCGCGGTGGCCGAGGCCACCGAGGTCATCCGCAGGCTCGGCATCCAGAGCGCGAAGTGCACGGCGAGCAGCACCCCGGCGGCCACCGCGAGCAGCAGCGCCCGGCGGCCGATGCCGCGCAGCTCGGCGCGGTGGCGCAGCAGCGCGTACGGGCCGAGGACGCCGACCGACATGACGTTGCGCCAGAAGGCGATCGCCAGCGCGGGCGCGGCGGTGGCGCTGATCAGCGGGCCGGACAGCGAGATGCCGCCGATCGAGACGGCGAGCAGCAGCAGGTCGAGGGTGGGGAGCGGGTGCGCCGGCCCCGGTTCGGCGGTCACGGGGGCGGCGGAGGGGGCGGTCGCGGACCGGGCGGCGGGCACGGCGCTCCTTGCTGGTCGCGGGGTCGGGGCCGGTCATACCGTAAGGCCCGTGGCGGCGCGAAGGAACTGTCGCCCGGGGGCTGAGACGCCCGGGCCCGCCCACCGCCCCTCCGGGCGGGCCCCCGGTGGCCGTACGCTGTCCGCCATGGACCGTACGCCCGCCGCCGCGACCGCCGACGACTTCCTCGACCAGGCCCTGCTGGAGGAGGCCGCGAAGAAGTCCGGCCTGCTCTGGGTGCGCGCGGACGGGCAGGAGCACGCCCGGCCGCTGTGGCACGCCTGGCACGACGGTGCGGTCGTGGTGGTCGGCGGGGGCGGCGAGCAGCCGCTGCACGGCCTGGAGCCCGGCGCGGGGGCCGTGGTGACCGTCCGCAGCAAGGACAAGGGCGGCCGGCTCACCGGCTGGAACGCCCGGGTCGTCGAGCCGGCCCCGGACAGCGAGGCCTGGCGGGGCGCCGTCGAGGAGCTCAAGGGAAAGCGGCTGAACGCGCCCGACACCGACGCCATCACCGCCCGCTGGGCCCGCGAGTGCCGGGTGCTGCGGCTGGAGCCGGTCGGGCCGCTGACCGAGCGCCCGGGGGCGATGCCGGACGGCCCGCACGCCGCCCGGCCGCTGCCCACCCCGGCCACCACCCGCCGCCCCGTCCCGGCCGGACTGCCCAAACTGCTGTTCAAGCGCCGTTAAAGGTTCACGCCCGGGACTCCTGCGACGGCTACCGTGCCTCCCTGCCGGGCCGCGGACACGCGGGTAGCCTGAGGCTGGTGCGCCGCGGCGCATCCGGTACGGCGTCGAGCGAGTCGAGGGAGTCCATGGCAGGACCAGGAACCCGGGTCTTCATCTCCCACCTGTCGGCGATCGCGGTCTTCGACCCGAACGGCGACCAGGTCGGTCGGGTCCGGGACGTGGTCGTGTCGCTGCGGCTCGGCGGCCGCCCGCCGCGCGTGCTCGGCCTGGTCGTCGAGGTGGTCGGCCGGCGCCGGATCTTCCTGCCGATGACCCGGGTGACCAGCCTGGAGTCCGGCCAGGTGCTCACCACCGGCGTGATCAACCTGCGCCGCTTCGAGCAGCGCCCCTCCGAGACCCTGGTGCTCGCCGAACTGCTGGACCGCACCGTCACCTGGTCCAAGACCGGTGAGGAGGTCACCGTGCTGGACGTCGGCATGGTGCAGACCCGGCTGCGCGAGTGGGAGGTCAGCAAGGTCTTCGTCCAGGTCGGCCGGGCCGGCCGGCTGCGCAAGGGCAAGGGCGAGCGGCTCACCCTGGACTGGCAGGACGTCACCGGCTTCTCGCTGCCCGAGCAGGACCAGGGTGCCGCGAACCTGCTCGCCACCTTCGAGCAGCTGCGCCCCGCCGACCTCGCCAGCGTGCTGCACCACCTGTCCGCCAAGCGCCGGGCCGAGGTGGCCGCCGCCCTCGACGACGAGCGGCTGGCCGACGTCCTGGAGGAGCTGCCCGAGGACGACCAGGTCGAGATCATCGGCAAGCTCCAGGAGGAGCGCGCCGCCGACGTCCTGGAGGCGATGGACCCGGACGACGCCGCCGACCTGCTCTCCGAGCTGCCCGGCGAGGAGGCCGAGCGGCTGCTCCAGCTGATGGAGCCGGACGAGGCCGCGCCGGTGCGCCGCCTGCTGACGTACGAGGAGGACACCGCCGGCGGCCTGATGACCACCGAGCCGATCGTGCTGGAGCCGGACGCGACGGTCGCCGAGGCGCTGGCCAGGGTCCGGGTCAGCGACCACAAGCCCGCGCTGGCCGCGCAGGTCTTCGTCTGCCGCCCGCCCAACGAGACCCCGACCGGGCGCTACCTGGGCACCGTGCACTTCCAGCGGCTGCTGCGCGAGCCCCCGTACGTCCTGGTCGGCTCGCTGGTGGACGACGACCTGGACCCGCTGCCGCCGGACACCCCGCTGTCGCTGATCACCAGCTACCTGGCCACGTACAACCTGGTCGCCGCGCCGGTCGTGGACGAGGCGGACCACCTGCTCGGCGCGGTGACCGTCGACGACGTGCTCGACCACCTGCTGCCGGACGACTGGCGCGACGCCGCCCTGCACGCCCACGACGAGGACCGCGACGACGAGAGGGAAGGAGCGACCGATGGACGGTGACCGCAGCGGACGGCCGGACGACTCCGCGCGCCGGCGCCTCCAGGGCGAGCTGCGCCAGCTGCGTCAGCTGCGCGAGCTGCGCGCCCGCGAGGGCGCCCGGGACCGGCGCGCCGAGACGGCGCCGATCACCGGCACCGGCCGCACCCGGCTCGACCAGCCCCGCACCGCGCGGCCCGGCCTGCTCTCGCTCCCCTCCTACGACCCGGAGGCCTTCGGCGTCCTGTCCGAGCGGATCGCCCGCTTCCTCGGCACCGGGCGGTTCATCGTCTGGATGACGGTCGTGGTCGTCGTCTGGATAGCCTGGAACACCCTGCTGCCGGCGAGCGTGCGCTTCGACGAGTACCCCTTCATCTTCCTGACCCTGGCACTGTCCCTCCAGGCCTCGTACGCGGCCCCGCTGATCCTGCTGGCGCAGAACCGCCAGGACAACCGGGACCGGGTCAACATGGAGCAGGACCGGGCCCGCAGCGACCGCAACATCGCCGACACCGAGTACCTGACCCGCGAGGTCGCGGCCCTGCGGCACGGGCTCGGCGAGGTCGCCACGCGCGACTTCATCCGCTCCGAACTCCAGGCCCTGCTCAAGGAGATCGACGAGCGCCGGGAGGCCCCCGAACCGCTGTGACCCGCGGCATACCACCGACCGGTCAAGGGCCCCGCCGGGCGCCGTACCATCAAGGCATGGCCAACGAGACAGAGGTCGCGGCCGGCGTCACGGAGGAGTCCGTACGCCAGGCGCTGGCGACCGTCAACGACCCGGAGATCAACCGCCCGATCACCGAGATCGGCATGGTGAAATCGGTCGGGATCGCCGAGGGCGGCGCGGTGCACGTCGCGGTCTATCTGACGGTCTCCGGCTGCCCGATGCGCGACACCATCGTCACCCGGGTGCGCGAGGCGGTCGGGAAGGTCCCCGGCGTGACCGCCGTCGAGGTCGAGCTCGACGTGATGAGCGACGAGCAGCGCAAGGAGCTCTCCCAGCTGCTGCGCGGCGGCGCCCCCGAGCGGGAGATCCCGTTCGCCAAGCCGGGCACCCTCACCCGGGTCTACGCCGTGGCCTCCGGCAAGGGCGGCGTCGGCAAGTCCTCGGTGACCGTCAACCTGGCCGCCGCGATGGCCGCCGACGGGCTGAAGGTCGCCGTGGTCGACGCCGACATCTACGGCCACAGCGTGCCGCGCATGCTGGGCGTCGAGGGCCGGCCGACCCAGGTCCAGGACATGATCATGCCGCCGCAGGCGAACGGCGTGAAGGTCATCTCGATCGGCATGTTCACCCCGGGCAACGCCCCGGTGGTCTGGCGCGGCCCGATGCTGCACCGCGCCCTCCAGCAGTTCCTCGCCGACGTCTACTGGGGCGACCTGGACGTGCTGCTGCTGGACCTGCCGCCGGGCACCGGCGACATCGCGATCTCGGTGGCCCAGCTCGTCCCCAACGCGGAGATCCTGATCGTCACCACCCCGCAGATGGCCGCCGCCGAGGTGGCCGAGCGGGCCGGCACCATCGCGGTGCAGACCCACCAGAAGATCGTCGGCGTGATCGAGAACATGTCCGGCATGCCGTGCCCGCACTGCGACGAGATGATCGACGTCTTCGGCACCGGCGGCGGCCGGACCGTCGCGGAGGCGCTCACCCGCACCGTCGGCGCCACAGTCCCGGTGCTCGGCTCGATCCCGATCGACGTGCGGCTGCGCGAGGGCGGCGACGACGGCCGCCCGGTCGTGCTCGCCGCGCCCGACTCCCCGGCCGGCGCCGCCCTGCGCGCGGTGGCCGGCAAGCTCGGCGGCCGCCAGCGCGGGCTGTCCGGGATGTCGCTGGGGCTGACGCCCAGGAACAAGTTCTGACGCCGGGACGCGCGGTCCCGGGCGGTTCCTGACGGAGGGCCGGGTGGCCGGGCCACCCGGCCCTCCGCCGTACCGCCGGGGGCCTAGGGCCGGGTGTAGGCGGCCAGGTCCGGGACGGTGGAGAAGCCGATGCCGTACGCGCTGACGCCCCGCCCGTAGGCGCCGAGCAGGACGCCGGGGGCCTCGCCGGCCAGCACCCAGCCGTACTCGGACTCGCGGTAGCGGAAGGGCTGCGGCAGGCCGTTGACCGGCAGGCTGAGGGTGGACCAGCCGGGCCCGGCCAGGTCGTCGGCGAGGTCCCAGGCGAGGCTGCTCTGCTGGTCCAGCCAGTCCTGGCGCAGCGCCCGGTCCAGCTGGCCGGGCCAGGTCGCGGCGAGCAGGCCGGAGCCGGCCAGCCAGGCCGCGGAGGAGGCGGAGGTCGCCTCCAGGGTGCCGGTGTTGTCGGCGCTGCGCCGGCTGTCCCGGCGGGCCACGGTGACCACGACGGCGAACTTCCGCACGTCGCGCGGCTCGTACCGCTGGGCCGGCTCCTCGCCGTGGCCGAGCGAGCCGTAGTCGACGCTGCCCGCGGTGCGCGGGCCGGCGCCGGCCTGCACCAGGAAGCGGCGGCCGGTCCAGCCCTCGTCCAGCCCGTACCAGGGGAAGTCGGCGGACAGGTAGGGCACCAGCGGGTCCGCCGGGCCGGCCTGTCCGCCGACCACCGGGGCGCCGGCCGTGGCCGTCGCCCCTCCCGCCTGACTCGTCGCGTCCATCCCCGGGCCTCCTCAAACACACGTTTGCCTGCCGTGGCGCGCTCCCATGGTGGCGTACCGCGGCGCTCCCGGGGGCCGTTCCTGGTCCGCGACGGGGCGCGGTGTGACGGACGGCTCAGCGGGAACAATCAGCACAATAGCGGCGCACACGCCACCGCCCCGCTCAGCCGGGTGGCCGGGCGGGGCGGTGGCGCGGCGCCGGAGCGCCGGACGCGGTGCGGATCAGGTGGCGTCGGGGTCGAACGGGGGCCGCTCGCCGGGCGCCAGCGGGGGGCCGGCCGGGGCGGGCGCCGCCTTCTCGAAGCTGACGCTGCCGCTGCGGCCGTTCACCGGCGCGGCGGGCTTGTCGTCCAGGACGGAGCGGATGTCCAGCGAGTCCTTCATCTCCTTGAGGCCCAGCGGGTCCTCCTCGCCGCCCATGAGCTGCTTGCGGACGAAGGTCTTGGGGTTCAGGTCCTCGAACTCGAAGTCCTGGAAGTCCGGGCCCAGCTCGCTGCGGATGTCCTCCTTCGCGGTGTCGGCGAAGGAGCGGAGCTTGCGGATGAAGCCCATGGTGTCCTGGATCAGCTTCGGCAGCTTGTCCGGGCCGAAGATGATGATCGCCATCACCACGAGGGTCAGGAGCTCCAGCCCACCTACGTCGCTGAACACCTTTGCTCCCTAGCTCGTCGGACGACGGTTCCTATCAGGGTAATGGCCACCGGCGAGTCCCTGGTCCACGCTGGGATGAAGCCGTGGTAAAGACCTACCGGTGGCCGAGGCCGTCCGGACGGGGGATCGAGCGCGCTCCCCGGGTCCGTCGAGAGCCGCTCTAGCGGATCTGCTGGCGCAGGGCGGCGAAGCCCCCCGGGTAGCCCGGCGGGGTCGCGTCGCGGGTCGCCGCGACCGGGCGGCCGGCGAAGTCCACCGGGAGCGGGGCCGTCGACGGGACGAGGGCGCCGCGCCCGCCGCCGGGCGGGCTGACGGTGGTGCCGTGGCGCTCCTCGCCCTGGGTGCTGAGCCCGCCGACGCCGCCGAGCGTCACCGCGGCGACGGAGAAGGCGCCCGCGGCGGCGAACACCAGCCGGCGGCCGCGGGCGGCCGGGCGCAGCGCGGCGGCCTGCGGACCGGCGGCAGCGGCCTCGGGGCGGGCCGTGCGGCGGCCCATCAGCGGGCGCAGCACCGCGCCGCGCCCGAAGGCACGCGGGTCGACCCCGGGCAGCGGGGTGTCGGCGCCGAGCGCGCCGGCGCCGAAGGAGGCCCCGGCGCCGCGGCCGAAGGAGCCGCCGTCGAGCCGGCTGCCGCCGAGCGTGCCGGTGGCGGCGACCCCGCCGCCGGGCAGGTCGTCATCGTCGTCGCGGCGGCCGCGCGCGGCCGCCCGGCCGGCGTCCGCCGGGGCGTCCTCGGGGAGGGCGCCGACGGCCATCAGGCGGGCCATCAGCGCGGAGGAGGGGCCGGGGGTGCCGGTGCGGGTCAGCATGTGCTTGACGGCGCGGCCCTCGTCGGCCTCGGCGAGGCACTGCGGGCAGGTCGCCAGGTGGGCCTGGACGCGGTCGCGCGAGTCGTGGCCGAGTTCGCCGTCCAGGAAGGCGGAGAGGCGCTCGCCGAGGTGGTGGTCGTCGGCGGGGGCGGCGGGGCGGACGGGCAGCGCGTGCAGCGCCGTGTCCGCGGGCAGCGCCACGGGGGGCTCACCGGCCTCGTCGCCGCCGCGACGGCCGGGCCGCGCCCAGCCCCGTCGGTTCGGGGACCGGTCGGAGGCGTCCGACCGGCCCGAACCGGACCGGCTGGTTCCGCTCACGACCGCCTCCGTCCGCGCCCACCGGGCGCGACCGCCGCCTCGACCGCGCCGACGCCGACCGGCACCGGCTCCTCCGAGCCGCCGCGGCGCTCACGGCCGGGGGCCGAGCCGGGGGCGCGGTGCTTGAGCGCGGCGCGCAGGTGCGAGCGGCCGCGGTGGATGCGGCTGCGGACGGTGCCGAGCTTGACGCCCAGCGTCGCGGCGATCTCCTCGTAGGACAGGCCCTCGATGTCGCAGAGCACCACGGCGGCGCGGAACTCCGGCGCGAGGGTGTCCAGGGCGTGCTGCACGTCGGCGTCGAAGTGGGTGTCGCTGAAGTGCTGGGCCGGGCTGGGCTCGCGGGAGGCCAGCCGCTCGGCCGCGTCCTCGCCGAGCGCGTCGAAGCGGATGCGCTGGCGGCGGCGGACCATGTCCAGGAAGAGGTTGGTGGTGATCCGGTGCAGCCAGCCCTCGAACGTGCCGGGGGTGTAGGTGGACAGCGAACGGAACACCCGGACGAAGACCTCCTGGGTGAGGTCCTCGGCGTCGTGCTGGTTGCCCGTCAGGCGGTAGGCGAGCCGGTAGACGCGGGCGCTGTGCGCCTCGACGATCTCCTCCCAGGTGGGCGGAGTCCAGGTCTGCGCGTCGGGACCCTCGGTGAAGGTCGCGAGGGCGGGGGCCTCGGTGGCGCCGCCGGCCGGCGTCGCGGCCACGGGCTGGTCCAGGTCGGAGTGCGCAGGCTGGTTCATCACGGGCTTCGGCGTACGGGCCGACGCGGTGCCGCGGAAGTGCCGCCGCACAGGGACGTCGCCCTCGGCCACACCTCCTCGGTCGGCTCTTCTGCCCAGCAGGGCCACCACCATATCCACCTCACCCGTCAAGCCCGGATAAAAGTGCCCGGGAGGTCCTGCGCACCCGGTCCGACCTGACAACGGCCCGCCGCCGTACGCGGTTCCCGGTCGGCCAGTAATCTGTGCCAGGAAATATCGACATCCTTCGGCACCGGGCCGCCACCCGGGGCTCCGGAAGAGGCAGCCATCAGCGAGTTCGGGCCCGCGCGCGCGGCCCTCGCCGACACCTACGTGGGCGAGGACGCGGTGCTCACCTACGCCCGGGCGCAGTCCGCGCGGACCGGGATACGGGCCATCGGTCCGAGCGGCGGGGCCTGCCTGCGGCTGCTGGCCGCCGCACTGGACGCCAAGGCGGTGGCCGAGATCGGCACCGGTACCGGGGTCTCCGGGGTCTACCTGCTGCGCGGGATGCGGCCGGACGGCGTGCTCACCACGGTGGACTCGGAGCCGGTGCGCCAGCAGCTGGCCCGCGAGGCGTACCAGGCGGCCGGGTTCGCGGCCAACCGCTCCCGGTTCATACCGGGCCGGGCACTGGAGGTGCTGCCGCGGCTCGCCGACGGCCAGTACGACCTGGTGTTCTGCGACGGCGATCCGGCCGAGTCCTGCGAGTACCTGAGCGAGGCCCTGCGGCTGCTGCGCCCGGGCGGGATGGTCTGCTTCGAGGGCGTCTTCCAGGAGGGGCGGCTGGCCGAGCCGGAGCTCCAGGACCCGCAGACCGGCGCGGTCCGGGACCTGGTGCGGGACGTACGGGAGAGCGAGGCCCTGCTGCCGGCGCTGCTGCCGGTGTCGGACGGGCTGCTCTGCGCGGTCAAGCGCTGACCCCGGCCGCACCCCGGGGCGTCAGGGGCGGGAAAACGCGCGGACCCGGGCCGACATGACGTCGTACCCGGGCCCGACAGCACATCTCCAGGAGATGGCGGGCACCTGCTGCGGTCAGCCGCAGGCCTTCTTCAGGGCCTCGCCGAGGGCCTCGGCCTCGTCAGGCGTGAGCTCCACCACAAGGCGTCCGCCGCCTTCGAGCGGAACGCGCATGATGATGCCCCGCCCCTCTTTGGTGACTTCGAGCGGGCCGTCACCCGTCCGCGGCTTCATGGCCGCCATGCTCGTTCCCCTTCCTGCAACCGCTCAGCTACGCACCGGCAGTCCGTCCACCGCCGGTATCGAACGCATTGATCGGAAGCCATTATCCCGCATGCCACGGGCTGATGACCAACATCACTCTCGGTGCAACCACGGCCGGACCACCCCCAACCGCCGCAAACCGCTTCACAAGCCCCGGCGTGGCGGTGGTACGGACACGGCGGGAAGGTGCGATACCTCACACTCCCCAGGCCCCCGCGTGCTCCGGCATCCTGACACACACGACCGACACCGCCTCGACCCCGGGAGCCCTCACCCATGTCCGATTCCGTGCTGTACGAGCTGGACGGCGGCCTGGCCGTCATCACCATCAACCGCCCGGAGGCGATGAACGCGCTCGACGTCGCCACCAAGATCGCCCTGCGTGACGCCGTGGCCGCCGCGGCCGCGGACCCGGCGGTGCGGGCCGTGCTGCTGACCGGGGCGGGCGAGCGGGCGTTCTGCGTCGGGCAGGACCTCAACGAGCACCTGGCCGTGCTGAAGCGCGCCGAGGAGACCGGCGAGGGCGCCCTGCGGACCGTCGCCGAGCACTACAACCCGCTGGTGCGGGCGCTGGCCGGGATGCGCAAGCCGACCGTCGCCGCGGTCGGCGGGGTGGCGGCCGGCGCCGGCGCCTCGCTCGCCTTCGCCTGCGACTTCCGGGTGCTGTCCGACCGGGCCGGCTTCAACACCGCCTTCGCCGGGATCGCGTTGACGGCCGACTCGGGCGCCTCCTGGACGCTGCCCCGGCTGGTCGGCCACGCCAGGGCCACCGAGCTGCTGATGCTGCCCCGGACGGTCAAGGCCGCCGAGGCGGCGGAGCTGGGCCTGGCCACCCGGGTGGTGCCGGCCGGGGAGCTCGCCGCCGCCGCCCGGGCCTTCGCCCGGGAGCTGGCCGAGGGCCCGACCGTCGCCTACGGCGCCATCAAGGAGTCGCTGGCCTACGGCGCCTCCCACTCGCTGGACGAACTCCTCGACAAGGAGGACGAGTTGCAGACGCTGGCGGGCGAGAGCGAGGACCACCGGATCGCGGTGCGCGCCTTCGTCGCCAAGGAGAAGCCGACGTACCTGGGGCGCTGAAGCCGCCCTCAGCCCCCGGCGCGGGTGCGGACGTGGCAGTCCGCCAGGTGGTCGTCGACCAGCCCGCAGGCCTGCATCAGGGCGTAGGCGGTGGTCGGGCCGACGAAGCGGAAGCCCGCCTTCTTCAGTGCCTTCGCCAGCGCCGTCGACTCCGGCGTGACGGCCGGCACCTCGCCCAGCGTGCGGGGGGCCGGCCGGCCGGGTTCGGGGGCGAACCGCCAGACCAGCGCGTCCAGGCCGCCCTCCAGGTCGCGGGCGACCCGCGCGTTGGCGATGGCCGCCGCGATCTTGGCCCGGTTGCGGATGATGCCGGCGTCGGCGAGCAGCCGCTCCTCGTCGGCCTCGTCGAACGCGGCGACCTTCGCGATCTCGAAGCCCGCGAAGGCGGCCCGGAAGCCCTCCCGGCGGCGCAGGATGGTCAGCCAGGACAGCCCGGACTGGAACGCCTCCAGGCAGACCCGCTCGAACAGGGCGTCGTCGCCGTGCACCGGCCGGCCCCACTCGGTGTCGTGGTAGACCCGGTAGTCGTCGGTGGAGTCGCCCCAGCCGCAGCGCAGCAGGCCGTCGGCCCCGAGCACCGCGCCCCCGGCCGCGTCCGTCACGCCTCCGGCCCCGGCTTGGCGTCCTGCGGGGCCTGCCCGCCGGCCGGCTGCTCGACGAGCGCCGCGGCGGGCTCGACCACCCGGGCGAACTGCTCCAGGCCGGGCAGCGGTTCGGCCCCCGGGTCGGGGGCCGCGGTCGCCTCGACGGCGCCGCGCAGGTGGGCCGCGGCCTCCAGCTCGGCGATCCGCGCGTCGCGGTAGGCGAGTTCGGCGCCGAGGCGGTCCAGGACGTCGTCCACCTCGTCCATCCGGTAGCCGCGCAGCGCCATCGGCAGGCGCAGCTCGTCCACGTCCGCCTTGCCGAGCGGGCGGTCCTGCGGCAGCCGCGCGGAGAGCCGGTCCGGTGCCGCTTCCGGCATCGAGCCGCCCCCGCCGAGCGCCACCAGGGCGGCACCGCCGACCACCACGGCCATGGCGACCACGATCACCCAGAACACGAGCTGTCCTCCCGAACTCCCGGCCGGTCCGCTATGTGGTGGCAGGCAACCACACTGATCATGACAGCATGGTCCCCTAGTGAGGCCGGGGGCCATCATCGCACCCGCAGGAGCTCTGGAGGAGACATCGGTGGCACTGCGCCTGGGACCGCGGGAATTCGGTGACGACGACCTGGTGATCATGGCGATCGTCAACCGGACGCCGGACTCGTTCTTCGACCGGGGCGCGACCTTCGCCGACGAGGCCGCCTTCGCCGCCGCGGACCGGGCGGTCGCCGAGGGCGCGGCCATCCTGGACATCGGCGGGGTGAAGGCCGGGCCGGGCGACGAGGTGACGGTCGAGGAGGAGCTGCGGCGCACCGTGCCCTTCGTGGCCGAGCTGCGCAAGCGCCACCCCGGGGCGGTGATCAGCGTGGACACCTGGCGGCACGAGGTCGGCGAGGCGGTCTGCGAGGTGGGCGCCGACCTGCTGAACGACGCCTGGGGCGGGGTGGACCCGAAGCTCGCCGAGGTGGCCGCCCGGTACGGCGCCGGGCTGGTCTGCACCCACGCGGGCGGCGCCGAGCCCCGCACCCGGCCGCACCGGGTGGGCTACGAGGACGTGATGGCGGACATCCTGCGGGTGACCGTCGGGTTGGCCGAGCGCGCGGTCGAGCTGGGCGTGCGGCGGGACGCGGTGGTCATCGACCCGGGGCACGACTTCGGCAAGAACACCCGGCACTCGCTGGAGGCCACCCGGCGGCTGCCGGAGATGACCGCGACCGGCTTCCCGGTGCTGGTCTCGCTCTCCAACAAGGACTTCGTCGGCGAGACCCTGGACCGGCCGGTGAACGAGCGGCTGCTCGGCACCCTGGCCACCACCGCGGTCTCGGCCTGGCTCGGCGCGCGGATCTACCGGGTGCACCAGGTCGCGCAGACCCGCCAGGTGCTGGACATGGTCGCCTCGATCCGGGGCACCCGCCCCCCGGCGGTCGCCCGCCGGGGGCTGGCGTAGGGGCCGGGGCCGTCAGATCCGGTCGGCGGGCCGGCGGGCGTCGGCGAGGATCTTCAGCACCTCGTCGACCTCGTCGGTGATGTGGAACAGCTCCAGGTCGTGCGGGGCCGCCTTGCCCTG
Source organism: Kitasatospora sp. NPDC018619 (assembly GCF_044391605.1). Lineage (NCBI taxonomy): Bacteria > Bacillati > Actinomycetota > Actinomycetes > Kitasatosporales > Streptomycetaceae > Kitasatospora > Kitasatospora sp. NPDC018619. The sequence goes on along the minus strand of NZ_JBISAI010000017.1, from coordinate 50,624 downwards.
CGCGACCAGGGTGTTCTTCAGCCACTCGTAGAGGCCGCCCCAGTAGGCGCTGCCGTAGAGGATCACCGGGAAGCGGGTGACCTTCTTCGTCTGCACCAGGGTGAGCGCCTCGAACAGCTCGTCCAGCGTGCCGAGGCCGCCGGGCAGCACCACGAAGCCCTGGGCGTACTTCACGAACATCGTCTTGCGGACGAAGAAGTAGCGGAAGTTCAGCCCGAGGTCGACGAACTCGTTGAGGCCCTGCTCGAAGGGCAGCTCGATGCCGAGCCCGACGCTGAGGCCGCCCGCCTCGGAGGCGCCGCGGTTGGCGGCCTCCATCGCGCCCGGGCCGCCGCCGGTGATCACCGCGTAGCCGGCCTCGGCGAGGGCCCGGCCGATGGCCACCCCCGCCTGGTACTCGGGCGAGTCGGCCGGGGTCCGGGCGGAGCCGAAGACGCTGATCGCGGGCGGGAGTTCGGCGAGGGCCCCGAAGCCCTCGACGAACTCCGAGGTGATCCGCAGGACCCGCCACGGGTCGGTGTGCAGCCAGTCGGTGGGGCCGGTGGTGTCCAGCAGGCGCTGGTCCGTGGTGCTGGTGCCGACCTGGTCCCGGCGGACCAGCACCGGGCCCTTCTGCTTCTCGGGCCAGGCCTTCCGCTTGCGCGGCGCGCCGACCTGCTCGGGGCCGTGACCGTAGTGCTTCTCGTCTCCTGTGCCTGTCATGACGGAACCCTACGCCCGACCTCCCCCGTTTTCAGGCAACGGGGGAAGGTCGGTTGGGCATCCGGAAGGTGGCGTTCGACCCCCGGGCGCGGGCCCGGCTCAGCTGGTCAGCCAGGCGCGCAGCCGCTCCTCGACCTCGGCGATGGCGCTCAGCGAGCAGTGCTCCTCGCGCTTGTGCGCCAGGTTCGGGTCCCCGGGGCCGTAGTTGACCGCCGGGACGCCGAGCGCGCTGAACCGGGCGACGTCGGTCCAGCCGAACTTGGCCCGGGCCTGGCCGCCGGTGGCCTCCAGGAAGGCCCGGGCGGCCGGCTGGGAGAGGCCGGGCAGGGCGCCCGGGGCGAAGTCGGTGACGGTCACCTCGAAGCCCTCGAAGACCTCGCGCACGTGCTTCTCCGCGTCCGCCTCGCTGCGGTCCGGGGCGTAGCGGAAGTTGACCGTGACGACGCACTCGTCGGGGATCACGTTGCCGGCCACGCCGCCGTCGATCCGGACCGCGTTCAGGCCCTCGCGGTACTCCAGGCCGTCGATCTCCACCCGGCGCGGCTGGTACCGCGCCAGCCGGGAGAGCACCTCGGCGGCGTGGTGGATGGCGTTGTCGCCGAGCCAGCTGCGGGCCGCGTGGGCGCGCACGCCGGTGAGCCGCACCTGCACCCGCAGGGTGCCCTGGCAGCCGCCCTCGACCATGGCGCCGCTGGGCTCCATCAGCACCGCGAAGTCGCCGGCCAGCCACTGCGGGTGGTCCTTGGCGAGGTGGCCCAGGCCGTTGCGGTGGGCCTCCACCTCCTCGCAGTCGTAGAAGACGAAGGTGAGGTCGCGGTTGGGCTCGGGCAGCGTGGCGGCCAGGCGCAGCTGGACGGCCACGCCGGACTTCATGTCCGAGGTGCCGCAGCCGTAGAGCAGGTCGCCCTCGACGTGGGAGGGGACGTTGTCGGCGATCGGCACGGTGTCCAGGTGGCCGGCCAGGACGACGCGCTCGGCCCGGCCCAGGTTCGTCCGGGCCACCACGTTGTTGCCGTGGCGGTCCACGGTGAGGTGCGGGTAGCCGCGCAGCGCGGCCTCGACAGCGTCGGCGAGCGCCTGCTCGTCACCGCTCACCGAGGGGAAGTCGACGAGCCGGGCGGTCAGCGTCCCGCCGTCGAGAGTGAGGTCCAGGGGCGTCGGATTCGGGCTGCTCATGGCGCCAGCCTAGTCCGGGGCCCGCCCGGTGCGGCCCGATCCGGCCGGTTGCCGCCGGGCGGACCGGGGGCGCGCGGACGGGCGGCGGCAACCGGGGGCGCCGCACACCCGTCCGAGTGGGTACGGTGTCGGATCAAGGAGCAGGCGCGAGAGGGGCGACGGTGGCCAGGAGAAGGAGCAGCGAGGAGCTGGGCGACGAAGAGGAGCCCACTCGCCGCCGCGGGCCGCTGCGCGCCCTGCTGATGGTGATCGTCGGGCTGCTCGGCCTGGCCCTGGTCGCCGGCCTGGCCGTGGTCGGGATCTGGTGGTTCGGCTTCAAGCCGGGCGTGTCCGAGGAGTGCTCGGTGAAGACGGCGGCCGGCAGCGGCACGCTGGAGCTGCCGCAGGCCGCCAACGCCGCGACGATCGCCGCGGTGGCGCGCTCGCGCGGGCTGCCGGACCGGGCCACCACGATCTCGCTGGCGACCGCCATGCAGGAGTCCAAGCTGCGCAACCTCGCGGGCGGCGACCGGGACTCGATCGGCCTGTTCCAGCAGCGGCCGTCGCAGGGCTGGGGCACCCCGGCGCAGATCGCGGACCCGGTGTACGCGACCAACAAGTTCCTGGACGGCCTGGTCAAGGTGCCCGGCTACACCCGGATGCCGCTGACCGACGCCGCGCAGACGGTGCAGAAGAGCGGCTACCCGCAGGCGTACGCCAAGCACGAGACCAAGGCGACGCTGCTCACCTCGGCGCTGGCCGGCCGGGAGCCCGCCTCGTTCTCCTGCGTGGTGCACGACTACGCCAAGCCGGACCCTGCGGACTCCGCCTCCGCCTCGGCGCCCGCCACCCCGGGGGCCACCGCCGCCCCGGCCGCGGCGCCGGACCGGGCCCAGGTGCTGTCCGACCGGGTGCGCCGGGAGTTCGGCCGCACGGTGACCCCGGCGACCGGCTACACCTCGACCATCAAGGGCGCCGAGAACGCCGTCTCGCTGACCCCCGACCCGGCGGCCGCCGCCCTGACCTCCTCCTCGGACACCGGGGCGGACGGCGGGGTGGGCGCCGAGCGGGCGAGCGGCTGGGAGGTCGCCCACTGGGCGGTCGCCCAGGCCCAGCAGCTGGGCATCGCGACGGTGGCCTACGACGGGAGGATCTGGCGCAAGTCGAAGTCCGAGGACGGCTGGCAGACCCAGACCTCGGGCACCTCGACCAAGCTCGTCCAGGTCACCCTGGCCCCGGCCGACAAGGGCTGACGCACTCCTGTTCGGGTTGCCGCCGATCGGGTGATTCCGGTCAACCCCGGTGGACCGGCCGCCCGTTCCGGCGACCCCGCCTGGAGAACCGTCACTCCCCTTGCCCGGGGCCGGTTCGACGGCGTCCGACCGGCCCGCCGGGCGGTCCTGCCGTGGTCATACGATCCGATGGTCGGTCAGGAAGTTTCCTTGCATCGGCCGAAACCTTCTGGCTTCTCAAGCGGTAACAACGTCGTCCGCCCGGTCGTCCACGCCCGGTCCCCTGGGCGGACGGGACGGACCCAGAACCCCTTCGAGGAGCCCCATGTCTCACCCCCTCACGCGCCGGATCGCCCAGGCCGCGCTCGTCGTGGCCGCCGCCGGAGCGGTCCCGCTGGCCGCGGCCGGCTCCGCGTCCGCCCTGGGCGGGGACGCCCTGCTGCCCAAGAGCGACCTCGCGGCACCGCTGGGCCAGCTGGCCAACACCGACACCGGTTCCACCCTCCAGCACACCACCCACCAGCTCGGCCAGGCCGCCGGCACCACCGGTGCGGCCACCGTCGCCGCCGGCGTACCGGCCTCCGCCGACGCCGCCGGGAACATCGTCGCCCAGCAGCTGCCCGAGGCCAACGAGAAGGCCGGCTCGCTGACCGCCCCGGTCGACGAGACCGCGGCCACTGCCGGCCAGCTCTCCTCCGTCACCCCGAAGGTCGCCTCGGCCCTGGCCGGCAAGCTCGGCGAGGCCGTCACCGGCAAGAGCGCGGAGAACCGCAGCGCCACCGCCGGTACCGGCCCGCTCGGCGGGCTCACCCAGGCCGGCTCGGTCACCCAGGCCGTGCCGGGCGCCGAGACGCTCACCGGCGCCGTCCCCGGCGGCACCGCCGTCGCCGACGCCCTGCCGGTCGGCGCGGTGCAGCGCGCCCTGCCGGTCGGCGCCGTCCAGCGCGCGCTGCCGCTCGGCTCGGTCGAGCAGGCCCTGCCGGCCGAGCTGCCCGCGACCGACGTGCTCGGCCTGGCCGAGCACGGGTCGGCCAACCGCCTCGGCGGTGCCGACCTCGGCCCGAACAGCCCGCTGTCCGGCCTCACCGGCGCGCTCGGCCCGCTCGGCGGCCTGCTGGGCAGCCTCAACGGCGGCAACCTCAGCGGCGGGAGCCTCAGCGGCCTGCCGCTGTAACCACCCTGCCGCCGCGCGGAACCCCGGAGGGGGCCGGTGTCCCGGACACCGGCCCCCTCCGTCGTGCGCACCGCCCGGCGGGCGGCTCAGCGCGCCGCGCCGAGCCGCTCCACGGCCGCCGCGACCCGCTCGTCGGTCGCGGTGAACGCGACCCGCACGAAGCGCTCGCCGGCCGGCCCGTAGAAGTCACCGGGGGCCACCAGGATGCCCAGCCCGGCCAGTTCGGCCACGGTCTCCCAGCACGGGCGGTCCTGGGTCGCCCACAGGTAGAGGCTCGCCTCGGAGTGCTCGATCCGGAAGCCGTACGCCTCCAGCGCCGCCCGCAGCGCCGAGCGCCGGGCCGCGTACCGCTCGCGCTGCTCGGCCACGTGTGCGTCGTCGGCGAGCGCGGCCACCGTCGCCGCCTGGACCGGCGCCGGCACGATCATGCCGCCGTGCTTGCGCACCTCCAGCAGCTCCCGGACCACCACCGGGTCGCCCGCCACGAAGGAGGCGCGGTAGCCGGCCAGGTTGGAGCGCTTGGAGAGCGAGTGGACGGCCAGCAGGCCCTCGTGGCCGCCGCCGCAGACGTCCGGGTGCAGGACCGACACCGGGTCGGCCTCCCAGCCCAGCTCCAGGTAGCACTCGTCGCTGACCAGCAGCGCCCCGTGCTCCCGGGCCCACGCGACGGCCCGGCGCAGCTCGTCCGCGCCCAGCACCCGGCCGGTCGGGTTGGACGGCGAGTTCACCCAGAGCAGGCGCACCCGGGAGCCGTCCAGCTCGTCCACCGAGTCGTACTCGACCGGCTCGGCGCCGCACAGCCGCGCCCCCACCTCGTAGGTCGGGTAGGCCAGCCGCGGGTAGGCGACCTGGTCGCCGGGGCCGAGGCCGAGCTGGGTCGGCAGCCAGGCCACCAGCTCCTTGGAGCCGACGGTCGGGAGCACGGCCTGCGGGCCGATCCCGGCGCCGAGCCGGCGGTGCAGCCAGCCGGCGATCGCCTCGCGCAGCTCCGCCGGGCCCCAGACGGTCGGGTAGCCGGGGGTGTCGGTGTGGGCGGCCAGCGCCTTCTGGACCACCTCGGGGACCGGGTCCACCGGGGTGCCGACGGAGAAGTCGCAGAGCCCGCCCGGGTGGGCCAGGGCGGTCGCCTTGTACGGCTCCAGCTTGTCCCAGGGGAAGACCGGGAGCCTGTCCGAAACGCGGCGCGCCGCCCCCGGGTGGCCCGGGAACGGCGCGCGCGTGCTGTTGGTGCTCACAGCTGTCGTGCCACCGATCGTCAGTGGTCGGCGTTCTGCGGCGGCAGAGCGGCGATGAACGGGTGGTCACGCTCGATCAGGCCGAGCTTCGAGGCGCCGCCGGGCGAGCCCAGGTCGTCGAAGAACTCGACGTTCGCCTTGTAGTAGTCCTTCCACTCCTCCGGAGTGTCGTCCTCGTAGAAGATCGCCTCGACCGGGCAGACCGGCTCGCACGCGCCACAGTCGACACACTCATCCGGGTGGATGTAGAGCGATCGCTCGCCCTCGTAGATGCAGTCAACCGGGCACTCTTCGATGCACGCCTTGTCCTTCACGTCGACACAAGGCTGCGCGATGACGTAGGTCACGCTGTCGTTCCTCCTCGGAAGGGCCTGGCGGCCCGTTCTGTTCTGCTGCCGTGCGCGGTGAGCGCGGCGTCGTCGATGCCCGCCCCTAGTATCGCGGGTCGGAGACCGCAAATGCACAGGAGGTGGCCAAGTGGCGACGCCCGACCCGGCCGGTGACCGTCCGGAGGTCCGGATAGACCGCTCTGACGTGGGACGACGCGTGTCCGTCCGGCGCCTCTCGGAGTTCGTGGACGACCGTCCGGTGTTCCGGGATTCGATCGGCGTGCTCACATCATGGGACGATCATGGGCTGACGGTCGTCCCGCGCACCGGCGATCCGGTGTTCCTGCCGGAGAAGCTGCTGGTCGCGGGCAAGGTCGTGCCGCCGTTCCCGGTCCGGCGCGCCCCGCTGCCACCCGCCTCGCCGGTCGAGCTGCAGCGGATCGCGGGGCGCGGCTGGCCCGCCGTCGAGCAGGAGCCGCTCGGCGAGTGGACGCTGCGCGCCGCGGCCGGGTTCACCCGCCGCGCCAACTCCGTCCAGGCCCTCGGGGACCCGGGGCTGCCGCTGCCTCAGGCGCTGGAGGCGGTCCGCCGCTGGTACGCGGCGCGGGGGCTGCCCGCCTACGTCGAGGTGCTCTCCCCCGGCTCGCCGGAGCCGCTGGCCGCCGAGCTCGACCGGCTCGGGGCCGGGTACGCGCCCACCCTCGTCCGCACCGCCCCGCTGGCCGGGCTCGCCCGGGCCGGCACCGCGCACGGGCGGGTACGGCTGGCGCGCACCGCGGACGACGCGTGGCTGTCCGTGTACCGGCGGGTGGGCGACGACCCGGCGGTCGAGGAGGCGGCCCGGCGGGTGCTGCACGGCGGGCCCTCGGTCTGGTTCGCCACCGTGCCGGGCGCCCCCGGGCAGCCGCCGCTCGCGATCGGGCGCTGCGTCGTCGAGGGGGACTGGGCCTGCTTCGGCGCGATCGAGGTCCAGCCGTACGCCCGGCGGGCCGGGCTGGCGACGGCGGTCATGGCGGTGCTCGCCTCGCGCGCGGCCGAGGAGGGGGCGACCGGCGGGTACCTCCAGGTCGAGGCGGAGAACGCGGGGGCGGTCGCGCTCTATGACGGACTCGGCTTCACGACCAGTCACACTTACCACTACGCGCTCCTCCCCCAGGGGTAGCGCCAGGCCGTACCGTTCCTCCGACCGCCCGCCCGCACCCCGCCCGCCGCCTTGTCCGTCCGCCGTACGAAAGCCGTCGCCGTCACCGTGACCGAGCAGAGCAGAGACCGCTTCCGGACCGCCGCCCGCGCCGAGCAGCCCGACCCGGTGCTGCTGTGCCTGCTCGCCGCCGCCGAGCACGGCATGCTGCCCGGCCCGGGCGACCCCGGCGAACCGCCGGGCGTGGACGCGCTGCTCGCCGCCTGCGAGGCCGCGTTGGAGCGGCACGCGGCGGCCGTCCGGCTGGCCGTCGCCGAACGGGCGCCCACCGGGCCGGAGGAGACCGCCGCCCTGCTGGCCGCGGTGCTCGGCGGGCGGGAGCGCTTCCACGGGCGGCAGTCGGACTACCGGCGCCTGGAGTCCTCGCTGCTGCCCGAGGTGCTGCGGCGCCGGCGCGGGCTGCCGATCACCCTCTCCCTGGTGTGGATGGCGGTCGGCCGGCGGGCCGGGCTGACCGTCCACGGCGTCGCCCTGCCGGGCCACTTCATCGTCGCGGTGGGCGGCCCGGCGGGCGGCGAGGAGTACGTCCTGGCCGACCCGTTCCACGGCGGGCGGCTGCTCGATCCGGAGGACGTCCGGCAGCTGGTGGCCGCCGCCGGGGCGGAGTTCGACCCGGCCCTGCTCACCCCGGCCCAGCCGCTGGACATCGTGCTGCGGGTGCTCGGCAACATCCGGGTCTGGGCCGCCGACCGCCCCGAGCACGCGCGCACCCAGCTCTGGGCCACCGAACTCGCCCTGCTGCTGCCCCGGCACCCGGCCCAGCTGCGCCTGGAACGGGCCGAACTCCTCGTCCGCATGGGCGACTTCCTCGGCGGCTCGGCCGAGATGGACGCCTACGCGCAGATCCTGGACGCCTTCGACCCGGACACCGCCGCCAAGGTCCGGCAGGAGGCCCGGGCGGCCCGGCACCGGCTCAACTGACCCCGGTCAGAGCCAGCCCTTCTCCCGGGCGATCCGCACCGCCTCGGTGCGGTTGCGGGCCTCGGTCTTCTGGATCGCCATCGACAGGTAGTTGCGCACCGTCCCCTCGGACAGGTGCAGCCGCCGGGCGATGTCCGCGTTCACCGCGCCGTCGGCCGCCGCGCCCAGCACGTCCCGCTCGCGCGCGGTCAGCGGGTTGGCGCCCTCCGCCAGCGCCGCGGCGGCCAGCGCCGGGTCGATCACCCGCTCGCCGCGCAGCACCCGGCGGATCGCCTCCGCCAGCTCGGCGGCCGGCGCGTCCTTCACCAGGAAGGCGTCCGCCCCCGACTCCATCGCCCGGCGCAGGTAGCCGGGCCGCCCGAAGGTCGTCGCGATGACCACCCTGGTGCCCGGCGCCCGGCCGCGCAGCTCGGCGGCCGCCTCGATGCCGGTCATCCCCGGCATCTCGATGTCCAGCACGGCGACCTGCACGTCGTTCGCGAGCACCGCCGCCACCACCTCGTCCCCGCGGCCGACCTGCGCGACGACGTCGATGTCCCCCTCCAGCCCGAGCAGCGCGGCCAGCGCCTCCCGGACCATCCCCTGGTCCTCGGCGAGCAGCACGCGGATCGGGGCCCCGTTGTCAGTGTCGTTCATGGCCACGACCCTAGGGCGTGTCTGACAATTGGCGTCGGACCAGGGCGCGGCGTCGGGGTGCGTGCATCGCAAGGCGGAGGAGGGAGCCACTGCGGAGCATTGGCGACCGACGACAACGCGGCGAGGTGCGTGCCCCGACGCCGCGCACCCGGCGAGAATTGTCAGACACGCCCTAGCTAGGGCGTGTCCGGTCCCCCGCGGGGCCGACGCCGCTGCTCCGGCGGCCGCACCGCCGCCGAATCCCGTGGCCCGCCGGGCCCCTGCGGGCCAGACTGGCCCGGTGCTGACCCTGGAACTCCTGCGCCCCGACCACGCCGACGCCCTGCTGGCCTTCGAACGCGCCAACCGCGCGTATTTCGCCCGCAGCATCCCGGACCGCGGCGACGCCTACTTCGCCGCCTTCGCGGACCGCCACGCCGCCCTCCTCGCCGAACAGGCCGAGGGCACTTGCCGGTTCCACGTCGTCCGCGACGCGGCCGGCGAGCTGGTCGGCCGCGTCAACCTGGTCGACCTCGCCGACGGCGGAGCCGAACTCGGCTACCGCGTCGCCGAGTCGGCCGCCGGCCGCGGCGTCGCCACCGCCGCCGTCGCCGAGGTCTGCCGGCTCGCCGCCACCGGCTACGGCCTGAGCTTCCTCACCGCCGTCACCACCGCCGACAACTCCGCCTCACAGGCCGTCCTGGCCCGCAGCGGCTTCGGGTTCCGCTACGGGTTCCTCCTCGATGGCCGCCCCGCCCTCGCCTACCGCCGCGAGCTGGCCGGCCTCGGCTGAACCGCCCGCCCCGACGGCTGCCCCGGCGGCCCGGCGGGGTGCGGTGGGCGCCGGCCGGCCCGGCTCCCGCTTCCGCTCCGGCTACGCCGGGAGCCGGCGGCGGGCGGCGGGCGGCTTCCAGGCTGTCGGCGACGCCGGTGTCGAAGGCGAGGGAGGCCCCGGGAGCGTGGCACCGCACCAGGTTGACGACGAGTTCGAAGAGGAGCAGCGCGGCCTCGGGCTTGCGGATGCCGCCGCCGATGACGACGACGTCCCACGCCCGCTCGGCCAGAGCCGCCACGACGGCCTGCTCGGCGGTGCCGTCGGGGGCGACCAGCGCCGTCGAGGCCTCGATGCCGTGCTCGGCGAAGCGGACGAGTTCGACGTCCAGGACGGCCCGGACGGCATCCCCGCCCATCCCGGGGACGGCGTACGGATCGAAGCCGATGACGAGAACGGTAGGCACGCCCGGTAGGACGTCGGGGCCGCGTGTCCGGATTCCCCGCGGCGGCCCGTCAGTGCGGCTTCGTCACGGGCGCGGACGCGGCCGCGGACGCCGCCCGCAGCGGCACCGAGGCCCGCAGCCGGAAGCCCTTCCCGCGCTCCCCCGGCCCGGTCTCCAGCCGTCCGCCGACCAGCGCCAACCGCTCCTCCAGCCCGGACAGGCCGTTGCCCGGCTGGGACTTGCCCGGCCCGCGCCCGTCGTCGGTCACCTCCAGGACGGCGTAGCGCTCGCCGCTCGCCTCCCAGCTCTCGTCCGCCGTGACCGTGCAGACGGTGGCGCCCTCGCCGTGCCGGACGACGTTGGTCACGGCCTCGCGCAGCGCCCAGGCCAGCGCGCCCGTCTCCTCGACGGCCAGCGACGGCCAGGCGTCCGCCAGGTCGGGCGCGGCCTCCAGCCGGACCTGTGCGGTGGCCAGCGCGGTACGGGCGGCGGCGAGTTCGACCGGCAGGGTCGGCCGCCGGAAGCCCGTCACCGCCTCCCGGACGTCGATCAGCGACTGCCGGGCGACCTGCTCGATGTCGGCGACCTGCGCCCGCGCCGCCTCGTCCTTGCCGGCGTCCATGAACCGCCCGGCCAGCTCGCTCTTCAGGGTGATCAGCGACAGCGAGTGCCCGAGCAGGTCGTGCAGGTCCCGGGCCAGCCGCAGCCGCTCCTCGGAGGCGGCCAGGTGGGCGACCGCGGCCCTGGCCTCGCGCAGTTCCTTCATGGTGGCGACCAGCCGTTGCAGACCGGTCATGGCGGCGCCGGAGAGGAAGGCGCTGAGCGCGAAGGTGGAGACGTTGTCGCTGCCGGCGCCGATGCCCACCCCGACCGCGGCGGTGAGCACCGCCATGGCGACCAGCGCGCGCAGCGCGTACCGGGCCGGCGTGATGATCGCGAGGCACACCGAGGCGTAGATGAACAGCGTCAGGAAGGCGGGGCCGAGGACGACGGCGGCGGCGACGGCCAGCACGACCATCGTCGCGACGATCGCCACGCAGGCCCGCGGCCGCATCCCGGCCTGCGAGCGGAAGACCACCAGCAGCACGTAGGCGACCACGAACCCGGCCAGGCAGCACCAGCCGAGCACCGTCCCGGCCGTGTCGTGGCCGCCGCGCAGCAGGTCGCCCGCCGGGTAGGCCAGGTACAGCATCCACAGCAGCATCCAGGCGACCTTGACCAGCAGTTGCCGCCTGCTCTCCACCGGCGAGCCGGGCACGTTCATGAAGGACGCGCGCGCCACGCCCACCTCCGGCGGTTCGTCGGGGCGGTGGGCCTGGCGCGCGTCGTTCATGCCGGTCATCATGCCTGGCGGGTGTCGCGGCGGTACAGCGCCGCCGCGGCGGCGGCGAACACCACCAGGAAGCCGGCCAGCCCGGCGACCGCGACGGTGTCCAGGGAGTGCCCGGGCTGGGTGAAGGTGGCGAGCTTGTTGTACAGGTACACCGGGTTGAACCGGGCGAACTTCTCCAGCGAGCCGCTCACCGGGAACCAGGTGCCGCCGAGCAGCGCCATCGCCATGTAGGTGATCATCACGATCGGCTGCACCGCGTCCGGCTGCGCCGCGTACCCGAGCGCCACCCCGAGCGCGGCGAAGACGAAGCTGCCCAGCCAGAGCGCGGCCGCCAGCCCGATCCACTGCGCCGCGCCCAGCGAGACGCCCTGGCTCGCGCCGACCGCGAAGACCACCAGGATCGCCGGCAGCGTGGTGACGGCGGTCGCCGCGATCTTGCCGACGGTGTACGCCCGGCCGGGCAGCGCGGTCAGCCGCAGCTGGCGCACCCAGCCGCTCTTGCGCTCCAGCGAGATCCGCTGCGCGCTGCCGGTCAGCACCGCGCCGACGGCGCCGAAGGTGGCCATCGAGACCATGAAGTAGGTCTTCACCGGCAGGCCGCCGGCCAGCTGGGTGGAGCCGTAGGCGTTGATGAAGAAGAAGTACATCAGCGCCGGGTAGGCGATGGTGAAGAGCAGGTAGCGCCGGTTGCGCAGGGTCCGCAGGACCTCCAGCCTGATCAGGGTTGTCATCGCATGCTCTCCTTCTCGGCCTTCTCGGTGTCCTCGGTGTCGTCCGCGCGGTCCAGCTCGCCGGTGATGGTCAGGAAGGCCTGCTCCAGGCCCACGCCGGCCACCTCCAGCCCCCGCGGGTAGAGCCCGGCCCGGTAGATCCCGGCCGTGGTGGCGTCGGCGTCCGCGGTGCGGATCCGTACCGTCCGCACCCCCGGGACCCTCGCCGTGACGTCCAGCGACTGCACGCCGGGCAGGGCCCGCAGCACGGACTCCTCCGTCCGGCCGTCCGCCTCGTGCAGCTCGAAGGCGATCCGGCGGGCGCCGGCCCGGGCCTTGATCTCCGCCGAGCTGCCGTCGGCGATCAGCCGGCCGCGGTGCAGCACCAGGACGCGGTCGGCGATCGAGTCCGCCTCCTCCAGGTAGTGGGTGGCGAACAGCACCGTGCGCCCGGCATCGGCCTGGGCCCGCATGCTCGCCCAGAACGACTGCCGCACGCTGACGTCCATGCCGGTGGTGGGCTCGTCCAGCACGATCAGGTCGTTGTCGCCGGCGACGGCCAGGGCGAAGCGGACCCGCTGCTCCTGGCCGCCGGACAGCTTGTCGACCCGCCGCTCCGCCAGCTCGGTGATCCCGGCGTCGGTCAGCACCCCCGTGACCGACCGGCCGCGCGGGTGCACGTCGCAGGCGAGCCGCACCAGCTCGCGCACCTTGACGTCGCTCATCAGCCCGCCGCTCTGCAGCATCGCGCCGACCCGGCCGGCCGCGATGGCCGCCCGAGGGGTGCCGCCGAACAGCGTCACGCTGCCCTGGTCGGGCTCGCGCAGGCCGAGCAGCAGGTCCAGACTGGTGGACTTCCCGGCGCCGTTCGGCCCGAGCAGGGCGACGGTCTCGCCCGGCCTGAGCACCAGGTCCAGTCCGTCCACGGCACGCACCCGCCCGTAGCTCTTGCCCACGCCGCGGAAGGCGGCCACCTCGGTCCCCATCGCCCCGCTCCTCTCCCCTGCCGGTTTCGCGTGCTGTCCGCACCACCTCAGAGTCCCGCGCGGGCGGGTGGCGGCGGCAGTGTCCGCCGTCGTGCCTTCGGCATGACGGATGTCATGACGGCGGCCGGTACCCCCGTCACGGGGGCACCGGCCGCGAAACCGCCGGTCGGCGGGGTGTCAGAGGCCCAGCGAGCGCTTCACGAAGTCGACCTGGAGCAGCAGCAGGTTCTCCGCGACCTCCTCCTGCGGGGTCATGTGGGTGACGCCGGACAGCGGCAGCACGGTGTGCGGGCGCCCGGCGGCGAGCAGCGCCGAGGACAGCCGCAGGGAGTGCGCGGCCACCACGTTGTCGTCCGCCAGCCCGTGGATGACCATCAGCGGGCGCTCCAGCCCGGCCGCGTACCCGCCCAGCGAGTTGGCGGCGTACACCTCGGGCCGCTCGGCCGGGTCGCCCAGGTAGCGCTCGGTGTAGTGGGTGTCGTACAGCTCCCAGTCGGTCACCGGTGCCCCGGCCACCGCCGCGTGGAAGACGTCCGGACGGCGCAGCACCGCGAGCGCGGAGAGGTAGCCGCCGTACGACCAGCCGCGGACGGCGACCCGGTCGAGGTCCAGCGGGAACTCCCCGGCCAGCGCCCGCAGCGCCTCCACCTGGTCGTCCAGGGTGGCCCCGGCGAAGTCGAAGGCGATGGCCTTCTCCCAGGCCGGCCCGCGCCCGGGGGTGCCGCGCCCGTCGGCGACGATCACGGCGAAGCCCTGGTCGGCGAACCACTGCGACTGGAGGTGCGGGTTGTGCGCCTGGTAGACGCGCTGGCCGCCGGGGCCGCCGTACGGGTCCATCAGGACGGGCAGCAGGCCGTCCCGCTCGCGGTCGTAGCCGGTGGGCAGGAGGACGGCGGTCGGGATGCGGCGCTCGCCGGCGAAGCGGAAGACCGGGCGGGCGGTGATCACCGGGGTCTCGGCGTACGAGGCGATGGTGGCGACCTCGTCGACGGCCAGGCCCTCGGGCAGGTCGCGGGCGACGTCGACCAGGGTGCCGGGCAGGTCGGGCTCGGCGGTGGCCCGGACGGTGATCCCGCCGCCGTGCACCGCGCTGGTGACGGAGGTGAACGGGCGTCCGTTGGCGGACTCCCAGGCCAGCCGGGTGCCGTCGTGGCTGATCCGGCCGACGCCGATCCAGCCGGGCTCGGGGTCGGCCTCCGCGGCGCCGCCGGCCGCGCTGAAGAAGACCTCCCGCTCGGTGACCGCGACGACCGAGCGGACGTGCAGGTCGGCCCCGGTCACGGTGCGCTCGCCGATCACCAGCGCCCGCACGCCGCCCTCGTCCGAGATCCGGACCAGCTTGCCGTCCGGGGTCCAGGCCGGCGCTCCCGCGAACAGCTCCAGCCAGGCGCCGTCCTCCTCCTCGTGCAGCACCTCGGTGGCGCCGGTGGCCGGGTCCAGGCCGAGGATCCGCTGGCGGCGCTGGTCGCGGCTCTGGACCTGGAGCAGCGGGACGCCGCCCTTGGACCAGTGCACCCGGCCCAGGTACGGGTAGGCCTCGCGGTCCCAGACCACCTCGGTGCGCCCGCCGTGCAGGTCGAGCAGCCAGAGCCCGACCTCGGCGTTGGCGGTGCCGGCCGCCGGGTAGGCGATCTCGGCGGGCTCGCGGTCCGGGTTCGCCGGGTCGGCGATCCACCAGCGGCGCACCGGGCTGTCGTCGGCGCGCTCGACCAGCAGCCGGTCGCCCTCGGGGGACCACCAGAAGCCGCGGTCGCGGTCCATCTCCTCCTGCGCGATGAACTCGGCCTGGCCCCAGGTGACGTTCGGGCCGTCCGGCTCGGCGAGGACGCGGTCGCCGCTGCCGTCGGTGCGGGTCAGCCGCAGTTCGCCGGCGGTGTTGGCGTACGCGACGTGGCTGCCGTCCGGGGACGGCCGGGGGTCCAGCAGCGGCCCCTCGGCGGGGAGTTCGGCGGTGGCACCGGTGGCCAGGTCGGCGGTGAACAGACGGCCGGAGAGGGCGAAGGCGGCCAGCTTCCCGGCCGCGTCCAGGGCGTAGCCGACGATGCCGGCCGAGCCCTCGCGGCTGCGCTCGCGGCGGGCCTTCTCGGCCGGCGACAGGTCCTCCTCGCCGCCGCCGAGCAGGGCGGCCGGGTCGGCGGCGACCCGCTCCTCGCCGGTCGCGGTGTCGAGGGTCCAGAGCAGGTTGGCCCGGTCGCGGCCCGAGCGGGAGCGGAGGAAGACGACCCGCGAGCCGTCGGGTGCGACGGAGAAGGAGCGGGGGGCGCCGACGGTGTAGCGCAGGGTCCGCGCGTACTGCCGGGGGAAGGTTTCGGCAGAGGTGTGGGAGCTCATGGCACCAGACCCTACGACGCCGGACCACCACCCCCTGGCGCACGCTGATCACTCGTTCGGAGCATCGTCGCCAAGTACGCCCCAAAGAGGCCCAAACCGCCTCCGACCGGCCCATGCGCCCCTCGGATGCCGCGGTACCCCGGCGCACGTGGACTCACCGTGGGTAATGACACCCTTACCCATCGGGTATGACTGGACGCGCGGGCGACCGTCCGGCCCCGTCCCGGACCGCGGCCGTCCGCAGCCCCCAGTCCCGACCGTCCCCCGCCGCCCTCCCCGGAGGCGGCGTGCCCGAGAAGGGGTGTGAGCCGACATGGCCATGAACATCTCCGCCGCCGTGCTGATGCTGGTCATCGTGGTGATCCTGATCCGCCGGTCCGGCCTGAAGCTGGCGCACGCGATCGTCTGCGCGCTGCTCGGTTTCTACCTGGCCTCCAGCTCGATCGCCCCGTCGATCAGCCAGGTCACCAGCAACCTCGCCGGCATGATCAACGGCCTGCGGCTCTGACCCCGTCGCAGCGGCGAGAGGGCCTACGGGGCGCGTCCGAGGACAGGGCCTAGGCTTCCTCCCATGACCGCGACTACCGGCCGCCGCCTCCTCCTGGTGCACGCCCACCCCGACGACGAATCGATCGGCAACGGCGCCACCATGGCCCGGTACGCCGCCGAGGGCGCCCGGGTCACGCTGGTGACCTGCACCCTCGGCGAGGGCGGCGAGGTGATCCCCCCCGAGCTGGCCCACCTGACGGCCGACCGGGACGACACCCTCGGCGCGCACCGGATCGGCGAGCTGACGGAGGCGATGCGCGCCCTCGGCGTGAGCGACTTCCGCTTCCTCGGCGGCCCGGGGCGCTACCGCGACTCCGGGATGATGGGCGTCGCCGAGAACGACGCGCCCGGCTGCTTCTGGCGGGCGGACGTGGACGAGGCGGCCGACCACCTGGTCGCGGTGGTCCGCGAGGTGCGCCCGCAGGTGCTGGTCACGTACGACCCGGACGGCGGCTACGGGCACCCGGACCACATCCAGGCGCACCGGGTCGCGATGCGCGCGTACGAGCTGGCGGCCGACCCGGCGCACCGGCCGGAGCTGGGCCCGGCCTGGCGGGTCGCCAAGGTGTACTGGAACCGGATGCCCCGCTCGGTGATCGAGGCCGGGCTCGCCGAGGCCGCCGCCGAGGCGTCCTTCCCGGGCGTCGCGAAGCCCGCCGACATCCCCGGCGTGGTCGACGACGAGGTGGTCACCACCGTGCTGGACGGGGCCGCGTACGCGGCGCGCAAGGCCGCCGCGATGAGCGCCCACGCCACCCAGATCACCGTGGACGGCGCCTTCTTCGCGCTGTCCAACGACCTCGCCCAGCCGCTGTTCGCCACCGAGTACTACCAGTTGGTGCGCGGCCAGGCCGGGCCGGTCGCACCGGAGGACGACCTGTTCGCCGGCCTGCCGTCCGACGCCGCGCACGCCGAGGAGGGCGTCCGATGAGCAAGCCCGCCGCCCGGCCGCCGCGCCGCCCGCTCGCCGCCGCCGTCCTCGGCACCCGCGAGGAGCGGCTGGCCGAGCCCCAGCCACCGCGCGCCGCCCGGATCGTCGCCTACGTCCTGCTCTTCGTGCTGGGCGTCGCGGTGTCGGTCTGCGGATCCTTTGTGCAGGCCCTGTGGCCGCCGGTGGGGGTCCTGTTGGCGCTCGCCGCGACGGCCGGCACCTTCTACGGCGGCCTGCGGGTCACCGGCACCCGGCTCGGCGCGGGCGTGCCCGCGGCCGGCTGGTTCCTGGCGATGCTGCTGCTGATCGTGCCCCGGCCCGAGGGCGACAACGTGCTGTGGTCCAACGCCACCTCGCTGGCCTGGCTGTTCGCCGGCTCGGTGCTGGGCGTGATCTGTGCCACCCTGCCCACCCGGGCCGGCTGGTTCCCCGGGGTGCCCGGCCCCCCGCGCTGACCCCGGTCGTGCACGGCGTACCGTACCGCGTACGACGCGCAGTCAGGAGCGTACGGCCTTACTCTCATACCGGAGGAACCGGACGTATCAGGATTAGTCCGAAGCCGTTCGCCGCTCAGTTCTTCCCAGTATGGTGGTCCCGCAGAACGCCGTACCCGACCGCCGCCCGCCCCAGTCAAGGCCCGGCGACCACGAACCGCGGTCGCGCCGCACGGCCCGCCCGCGAACCCGGAGCAGAGCAGCATTGAGCAGCCGCGAATCTGACAACGCCCACCCGACGCCCCGGCGCACGGGTCCGGACGCCTACCCGTCGGGCACTCCGCCCTACGGCACACCGGCCGGGCTCCCCGGCGGCGACCGGGCCGACGCGGGACCGGGCGCCGCGTCGGGCGGCGAGGACGACGGTCCGAAGACCGAGACCACCCTGACCACCCGGGTCCGGATCAACATCCCCGGCTCGCGCCCGATCCCGCCGGTCGTCGTCCGCAGCACCGTCAAGAACGAGGACGGCCCGGGCGATGACGCCCCGGCCGCCGCCGACCCGGGTGCCCCGCGGCACCGCTCCGCACCGGCCTCGCCCGTGCTCGGGGTGATGGAGGACGGCGGCCGCCAGGCCTCCCCCCCGAAGCTGCCGCCGGAGTGGCAGATCCCGCCGATCCCGCCGGCCACCTCCGAGTCGGAGTCCACCGGCGCCTGGTTCCGGCCGCGCCAGAAGAAGGCCCCGGTCGCCGAGCCCGCCCCGGCCGCCGTGCCCGCCGGTGCCGTCGGCGCGCCGCAGGCCCAGGCCGCGCCGGGCACCGCCGCCGAGCCGCGCCCGCAGGCCGCCCGCCCGGCCCAGGACCGGGCCCCCCGCGCCGCCGGTGCCCCGAACGGCCGTCCGGTGCCCGCACAGGGCGAGCGCCCGGCCGCGCCCGCCGAGCCGTTCCACGCCGAGGCCCCGGCGGAGGAGCCCGGCGTGTACGAGGCCGCCGCCCCCTTCGCACCGGCCGCCGACCCGTTCGCGCCGGTCACCGACCCGTTCGGCACCTCCGTCCCCGACACCGGCGCGCCCGGCGCCCGGGGCGGCCTGCCCCGGCGCGGCGGCGGGCAGCAGAACGGCCCTCGGCGCGATGACCTGACGGACGGCGGGCAGCGGCCCGGCCCGCAGAACGGCTTCCAGCCGAACGGCCACCCGGTGCCCGGACCGCAGCCGGCCGCCGGGGCGAACCCGGAGGACACCTCGGTCGACGGCTTCGCGCCGATCCGGGACACCACCCCGCCGCCCGCCGCGATACCCGGCCTGCCGGTGAACGGCGCGCCGCACGCCGCCGACGGCCGCCCGCAGCCGGGCCTGTTCGCCTCGGCCCCGACCGGCAACGACCCGTTCGCCGCCCAGCGCCCGGGCGCCCCCGGCCAGGACGTCCCGGCGGGCCCCGCCGCCCTCTTCCCCGGGGCGCCCGGCACGGCCCCGCAGCCGGGCGACCCGGAGGCCACCGCGCTCACCCCGCTGCCGGCCCCGGCCCCCGGCCCGGGGCCCGAGGCCGGCCCGGACCCCCAGGGCGGCAAGGCCGGCAAGGGGGGCAAGGGCGGCGGCAAGGGCCCCCGGAACGCCAAGGGCGACAAGGCCGCCCCGGCCCCCGCGGCCCCCCCGGCCCCCGCCCCGGCGAAGGCCGAGCCCGCCGCCCCCGCCAAGGCCAAGCGCGGCGGCGCCGGCAAGAAGCTGGTCAAGCTGGGCGTCTACGGCGTCGCCGCGGTGCTGTTCCTCGGCGCCGCCGCCTACGGCACCGGGCTGATGCTCAACCAGTCCGACGTCCCCAAGGGCACCGTGGTGCTCGGCGCCGAGATCGGCGGCAGCAGCCGCGACCAGGCGATCCACCAGCTGGACGAGTCGGTCGGCAAGGTCGGCCAGCAGCCGCTCAAGCTGAAGATCGGCGACCAGACCGTGGACCTCGACCCGACGGTCGCCGGGCTGAGCTTCGACACCACCGCCACCGTGGACGGCCTGGCCCAGCACAGCTACAACCCGGTCGACGTCATCAAGTCGCTCAAGGGCGGCACCAAGGCCGTCGCCCCCGAGGTGCGGATCGACAAGGCCAAGCTCCGCGCCGCCCTGGACGGCCTCGCGGCCGGCTCCGGCCAGGGCCTCCAGGAGGGCTACGTCAAGTTCGGCGACGTCAACGGCGAGCCGATCGTCGTGCCCGGCCGGGCCGGCCAGGCGGTGGAGTCGGCGAGCGCCATGGAGGCGATCGCACAGGCCTACCGCGACCGCGCCGACGGCAAGCCCGACCAGCCGATCGCCCTGTCCGTCACGGCCGCCCAGCCGAAGGTCTCCACCCAGGCCCTCCAGGCCGCCGCCGACAGTCTCGGCAAGCAGGTGGCCTCCGGCAAGGTGCACGTCGTGGCCGGCGCCAAGACCTGGGACTTCGGCCCGAAGACCGCCGCCAAGGCGCTCACCCTCGCCCCGGACGCCTCCGGCAAGATCGTGCCCAAGTGGGACATCGACGCGCTCACCGCCCAGCTGGGCACCGCGTTCGACAAGGTGAAGGTCAAGAAGAACGGCCAGGTCGCCACGGTCACCCCGCAGGACGTCGCGGACGGCGTCACCTCGGTGTTCGACAAGACCGGCGACAAGGAACGTACCTTCAAGTTCACGGTCTGACCGGGCGGTCGGCCCCGGGGGGGGGGGGGGGGCCGCCCGGCCGCCCCCCCCCCCCCCCCCCCGGGGGGGGGCGCCCCCCCCCCCCCCCCCCCCCCCCCCCCCCCCCCCCCCCCCCCCCCCCCCCG
>NZ_JBISAI010000017.1:0-30776 GCF_044391605.1 Kitasatospora sp. NPDC018619 | reverse complement strand
GCGCCCCCCGGGTGGACCCAACACCCCCCCCACAGCGACCGTCCCGAAATCTCGCGGGGCCGCGGGGGGGGGGGGCCCCCGGGGGGGGGGGCGCGGGGGGGCCCCCCCCCCCGCGCCCACGGGGGGCGGGCCCGCATCCGGGCCCGCCCCTCGACAACGCCCCCTCCCGGTCAGCAAGATGTGACGCCACACCATCCGCCACATCCACCCCGGGGAGCACGCCGATGCACCGCCGCCTCCGGCACCACGGGACGGCCCTGCTCGCCGGCCTCACCGCCCTCACCCTCTCGCTGGCGCTCTGCTCCTGCACCTCCGGCCGGGGCGCCGCCGGCGACGCGGCACCGTCCGGCCCCGCCTCGCCCAAGCTCACCGCGATCGACACCAACCCGCAGGACCGCTCCCGGCTGCGCCAGGGCGGCACCCTGAACCTGGCGATCGCCCAGTTCTCCCGCCAGTGGTCGCCGATCCACACCGACGGCAGCGAGTCCTCGACCGTCATGGTCAGCAAGCCGCTGCTGCCGACCTTCTTCCGCTCGGACGCGGCCGGCACCCAGACGCCCAACCCGGCCTACCTGGAGGAGGCCCACTCCGACCTCAGGGACGGCCGGCAGGTCGTCACCTGGACGCTCAACCCGAAGGCCCACTGGTCCGACGGCACCCCGATCACCTGGCGCGACATCGAGGCCGACTGGCGCGCCCTGAACGGGAAGGACCCGGCCTACAAGTCCTCCAGCAGTACCGGCTTCGAGCTGGTCTCCGCCGTCGAGCGCGGCAAGGACGACTTCCAGGCCGTGATGACCTTCGACCGCCCGTTCTCCGAGTGGCAGTCGATGTTCAACAGCGCCGGCAACGCCCCGCTGCTGCCCGCCAGCCGGATCTCCACCCCGGAACTGTTCAACACCGCCTACCTGGACGGGTTCCCGGTCACCGCCGGCCCGTTCAGGGTCGAGCAGATGGACCGCGCCGCCCAGACCGTCACCCTGGTCGCCGACCCCTCCTGGTGGGGCGACAAGCCCGTGCTGGACCGGATCGTCTTCCACGCGATGCTGCCCGACGCGATGCCCGCCGCCTTCGCCCAGGGCCGGATCGACCTCGTCAACAACGGCCCGGACGTGGCCGGTTACCGGGTCATCAGGAGCACCAAGGGCGCCGTGGTGCGCCGGGCCGGCGGACCGGACTTCCGCCAGCTCACCCTGAACGCCCGCACCCCCGCGCTCAGCGACCCGACGGTGCGCCAGGCCGTCTTCCAGGCGATCAACCGGGACGCGGTGATCCGCGCCGACCTCAACGGCCTGGACTGGCCCGCCGTGCCGCTCAACAACCACCTGTTGGTCACCAACCAGAACGGCTACCGCGACAACTCCCTCGGCCTGTCCCGCTACGACCCCGCCGAGGCCGCCCGCAAGCTGGACGCGGCGGGCTGGCGGCTGGACGGCGACGTCCGGCGCAAGGACGGCCGCGAGCTGAACCTGCGGATGGTCGTCCCGGCCGGCGTCACCCCGGCCCAGACCGAGGCCGCCAGCGCCACCAGGATGCTCAACGACGTCGGCATCAAGGTCACCACGGTGACGGCCCCCGCCAACGAGTTCTTCGACCGGTACGTCAACCGCAACGACTTCGACATCGCCGCCTACTCGCTGCTCGGCACGCCCTTCCCGGCCAGCGGCAACCGCGCCAACTTCGTGCAGAGCGGGGGCGGCAACCACGTCGGCGCGGGCAGCCCGGCGGTGGACGCCGCGCTCGACCGGGCCGCCGCCGCGGCCGACGCGGGCGCCGCCACCGAGGCGATCAACCAGGCGGACGGCGAGCTCTGGAAGGTGGCCGGCGTGCTGCCGCTCTACCAGCGCCCGCAGCTGTACGGGGCCCGCGCCGACCTCGCGAACATCGGTGCGCAGGGCCTGTCCGACATCGTCTGGGAGGACGTCGGCTTCGTGAAGTAGCCGGCCGGCTCAGCCGTGCAGCGTCTCGCGCCAGTAGTGGCAGGCGCTGCGCCGGCCCGCCGCCTCCGCCCCGTGCCCGTCGGTCACCGGTGTCAGGGCCGGGGCCTCGGTACGGCAGCGGTCCTGCGCCCGGTCGCAGCGCGGGTGGAAGGCGCACCCCTCCGGGAGGGCCAGCAGGTTGGGCGGCAGGCCCCTGATCGCGTGCAGGTCCTGGCCCTTCTGGGCCAGGCGGGGGATGGAGTCCAGCAGGCCCCTGGTGTACGGGTGCGCGGGCCGGGCGTACAGCTCGTGCACCGGCGCCGTCTCCACGATCCGGCCGGCGTACATCACCGCGATCTTGTCCGCGACGTCCGCGACCACGCCCAGGTCGTGGGTGATCAGGATCAGGCCCATGTTGTACTCGGCCTGGAGCTCGGCGAGCAGGTCCATCACCTGCGCCTGCACCGTCACGTCCAGCGCCGTGGTCGGCTCGTCCGCGATGATCAGGTCCGGCTCCAGCGCCAGCGCCATCGCGATCATGATCCGCTGCCGCATCCCGCCCGAGAACTGGTGCGGGTAGTCGTTCACCCGCTGCCGGGCGGCCGGGATCCGCACCCGCTCCATCAGCTCGACGGCCTTCTCCCGCGCCTCCTTGCGCGACACCCCCCGGTGCGCCCGGAACATCTCCCCCAGCTGGTACCCCACCGTGAGCACCGGGTTCAGCGCCGACAGCGCGTCCTGGAAGATCATCGCGATGTGCCCGCCCCGGACGGACCGCCGGGCGCCCTCGCCCATGGTCAGCAGGTCCTCGCCGCGGAACAGGATCCGCCCCGCGGTGATCCGCCCCGGCGGCATGTCCAGGATGCCCATGACCGCCTGCGCCGTCACCGACTTGCCCGAGCCGGACTCCCCCAGCACCGCCAGCGTCTCCCCCGCCGCAACGGAGTAGCTCACCCCGTTGACGGCCCGGGCCACCCCGTCCCGGGTGTGGAACTCCACGTGCAGGTCGTCGACCTCCAGCAGCGGCGTCCCGGGCTCCACCGTCCCCCGGCCGCCGCCGATCACCTCCACCGCGTCCATCAGAGCAGCCCTCCCCGGTGCCACCGCGACCCCTCCGGGGCGCAGAGCAACTATCAGGGAACGGACGGCAGTTGGCGAGCCCGCGGCAGATCTCGTTTCCGTCACGGGAAAGGGCGCGCCCCGCCCGCGGGGACGCGCCCTGGTCGGCGGCCCTCAGCCGCCGCCCGGCCCCGCCGCTCCCGGCCCCGCCGCTCCCGCCTGCCCGGCCCCACGCTCCGCCGCGAAGTGGCACGCCGAGTCGTGCCGCGCCGCCCCGCCCAGCCAGGACGGCGCGGCCAGCAGCGGCTCCTCCACCTCGCAGCGGTGCTGCGCCTTCCAGCAGCGGGTGCGGAAGCGGCAGCCGGACGGCGGGTTGGCCGGCGAGGGCACGTCGCCGGTGAGCACGATCCGGTCCCGCGACTCGCGCGCCGTCGGGTCCGGCACCGGCACCGCGGAGAGCAGCGCCTGGGTGTACGGGTGCGTCGCGTGGTCGTAGATCTCCGTGTCGCTGCCGATCTCGACCACCTTCCCCAGGTACATCACCCCGACCCGGTCGGAGATGTGCCGGACGATGGAGAGGTCGTGCGCGATGAACATGTACGACAGGTTGAACTCGCCCTGCAGCTGCTCCAGCAGGTTGATCACCTGCGCCTGCACCGAGACGTCCAGCGCCGAGACCGGCTCGTCGCAGATGATGATCTCCGGCTTGAGCGCCAGCCCCCGGGCGATGCCGATGCGCTGGCGCTGGCCGCCGGAGAACTGGTGCGGGTACCGGTTGATGTACTCCGGGTTCAGACCCACGACGTCCAGCAGGTCCTGGACGGCCTTGCGGCGGTCGCCCTTGGGCGCCACCTCGGGGTGGATCTCGAACGGCTCGCCGATGATGTCGCCGACCGTCATGCGCGGGTTGAGCGAGGTGTACGGGTCCTGGAACACCATCTGGATGTTCCGGCGGACGGCCTTCAGCCCCGCCCCGGACAGCCGGGAGATCTCCTCCCCCTTGTAGCGGACCGACCCCGAGGTGGCCGGCTCCAGGTTCATCAGCACCTTGGCCAGCGTGGACTTCCCGCAGCCGGACTCGCCGACGACGCCGAGCGTCTCGCCCTGCATCAGGTCGAAGGAGACGCCGTCGACCGCCTTCACCGCGCCGACCTGCCGCTTCAGCAGGACGCCCCTGGTGAGCGGGAAGTGCTTGACCAGCTCCCGGACTTCGAGGATCGGCTCGCCGCGCGGCACCTCCTGCGCGAGGACGACCTCCTCCGGCAGCGCCGCGCCCAGCGCGGTGGCTCCGTCAGCGGTCATGGAGGGTCTCCTTCCAGAAGAAGCAGGCGCTGCCGCGCCCCTCCAACGGCGTCCCGTCCTCCTCGGCGACCGGGAACAGCTCCGGCACCTCGGCCCGGCAGACGTCCCGGGCGCGCGGGCAGCGCGGGTTGAACGCGCAGCCCCTGGGGATGCGCAGCAGGTTGGGCGGCAGGCCCTTGATGGCGTAGAGCTCCTGGCCCTTCTGGTCCAGGCGGGGGATGGAGTCCAGCAGGCCCCTGGTGTACGGGTGCGCGGGCCGGGCGTACAGCTCGTGCACCGGCGCCGTCTCCACGATCCGGCCCGCGTACATCACCGCGATCTTGTCCGCGACGTCCGCGACCACGCCCAGGTCGTGGGTGATCAGGATCAGGCCCATGTTGTACTCGGCCTGGAGCTCGGCGAGCAGGTCCATCACCTGCGCCTGCACCGTCACGTCCAGCGCCGTGGTCGGCTCGTCCGCGATGATCAGGTCCGGCTCCAGCGCCAGCGCCATCGCGATCATGATCCGCTGCCGCATCCCGCCCGAGAACTGGTGCGGGTAGTCGTTCACCCGCTGCCGGGCGGCCGGGATCCGCACCCGCTCCATCAGCTCGACGGCCTTCTCCCGCGCCTCCTTGCGCGACACCCCCCGGTGCGCCCGGAACATCTCCCCCAGCTGGTACCCCACCGTGAGCACCGGGTTCAGCGCCGACAGCGCGTCCTGGAAGATCATCGCGATCTTCCGGCCGCGGATCCGCCGCCGCTCCTCCCTGCTCATCCTGAGCATGTCCTGGCCCCGGTAGAGGATCTCGCCGCGGGGGATCCGGGCCGGCGGCATGTCCAGGATGCCCATGACCGCCTGCGCCGTCACCGACTTGCCCGAGCCGGACTCCCCCAGCACCGCCAGCGTCTCCCCCGCCGCGACGGAGTAGTTGACGCCGTTCACGGCCCTGGCCACCCCGTCCCGGGTGACGAACTCGACGTGCAGGTCCCGGACGTCGAGCAGCGGCCCCTGGTACGGCGCCTTCCGCTCGGCCCCGGCGGTGTTCACCGCTGTACTCACGATGCGCTCCCTCGCTCAGCGAAGCTTCGGATCGAGGGCGTCGCGCACCGCGTCGCCCAGCATGATGAAGGCCAGCACGGTGACCGAGAGCGCCGCGGCCGGGAAGAACAGCACGTACGGCGCCGTCCGGATCACCTTCTGGGCGGAGGAGATGTCGATGCCCCAGGAGATGGTCGGGTCCTGCAGGCCGATGCCGAGGAAGCTCAGCGTGGCCTCGGTGGCGATGTAGCCGCCGAGCGCGATCGTCGCCACCACGATCACCGGCGCGATCGCGTTCGGCAGGATGTGCCGGAACATCAGCCGGGTCGTCCCGGCGCCGAGCGCCCGGCCGGCCGTCACGAAGTCGGACTGCTTGACGGTCAGCACCGCCCCGCGCATCACGCGGGCGATCTGGGTCCAGCCGAGCACGCCCAGCGCGATGACCACGCTCCACACCGTGCGGGTGGCGAAGGCGTTCAGCAGCACCAGCGCGCCGAGCAGCAGCGGGATGCCGAAGAAGATGTCGGTGATCCGGGAGAGCACCGCGTCGATCCAGCCGCCGAAGTAGCCGGCCACCATCCCGGTGAGCCCGCCGAGCACGGTGACGGCGGCGGTGACGAAGATGCCGACGGTGATCGAGGCCCGGGCCCCGTACACCACCCGGGCGAAGATGGACCGGCCCTGGGCGTCGTAGCCGAACCAGCCGGCCCCGAAGACGTCGCCCCAGTCCGGGCGCCTGAGGTAGTTGTTCACCAGGTCGGCCTTGCGCGGGTCCGCCGAGGTGAACGCGTACGGGAAGACCGCCATCACCACCAGCAGCAGGATCAGCACCGCCGAGAGCAGGAAGATCGGCCGCCGGCGCAGGTCCCGCCAGGCGTCGGCCCACAGGCTGCGGGCCTGCTCCCGCTTCTCCGGGTCGGGTTCGACCAGAGTCTGCTGCCCGACCGCCATGCCCTGTTCGCCCGCGTAGTCGAGGTGCGAGACCCCCGGCTTGGGGCGCGGCTCGTACGAGTCCTCGTCGTGGATGTCAGGCATAGCGGATCCTCGGGTCCAGGACCGCGTAGAGCAGGTCGACGAGCAGGCTGGCGACCAGGTAGACGATCACCAGGACGGTCACGATGCCGACCACGGTGGGGCCCTCCTTCTGGTTGATCGCCCGGTACAGGACGTTGCCGATGCCCTGCACGTTGAAGACGCCCTCGGTGACGATCGCCCCGCCCATCAGCGCACCGAGGTCGGTGCCGAGGAAGGTGACCACCGGGATCAGCGAGTTGCGCAGCAGGTGGCGGGAGATGACGGTGCGCCGGGGCAGGCCCTTGGCGACCGCGGTGCGGATGTAGTCGGCCCGCAGGTTCTCGCCGATCGACGTCCGGGTGAGGCGGGCGACGTACGCGAGCGAGAGCGAGCCCAGGACGATCGCCGGCAGCACCAGCTGGGTCAGGTCGTAGCTGTCCTGCACCGTCGGGGTGACCCAGCCCAGGTTGGTGGCGAACACCGTCTGCGCGATGTAGGCCAGCACGAAGACCGGGATCGAGATCACCACCAGGGTCAGGATCAGCACCAGGGTGTCCTCGACGCTGCCGCGCCGCAGCCCGGAGAGCATGCCGAGGGCCAGGCCCGCGACCATCTCGAAGACGAAGGCCATCAGGGCCAGCCGGATGGTCACCGGGAAGGCGTCCGCCATGATGTCGGTGACCGGCCGGCCGGTGAAGCTGGTGCCGAAGTCCCCCTGGAAGAGGTTCCCCATGTAGTGCAGGTACTGCTTCCAGAGCGGCTGGTCCAGGTAGTACGTGTGCTTGATGTTGGCGACCACGGCCGGGTCGGCGGCCTTCTCGCCGAACAGCGCCGCGACCGGGTCGCCGGGCAGCGTGTAGACCATCAGGAAGATCAGCAGTGTGGCGCCGAAGAACACCGGGATCATCTGCAGCACCCGCCGCAGCACGTAACTGCCCATCCGAGCCTCCTTCCGAGGGGGTCGAGAGACCGAGGGGGTCGAGAGACCGCGCCCCGCCCTCCGTGCGGGGAGGGCGGGGCCGGCGCGGGGGATCGCGGAGGATCAGCCCTTGACCTCGACCTGGGTCCAGGCCGGGTTCCCGAAGGAGTCGAACTTCACGTTCTGCACCTTGTTGGAGTAGCCGGAGTTGGTGCGGTAGTACCAGAGCGGGATGGCGGGCATCCCGCTCGGCAGCACCGCCTCGGCCTGCTGGTAGCCGCTCACCGTGTCGGCCACGCTGGCGGCCTCGTCGGCCTTGGTGGCCGCGTCGTCGAACTTCGCGTCGCTGTAGCCGAAGTCGTTGGAGGCGGCGCCGGTGCGGTACACGTCGGCCAGGAAGTTGGCGTTCAGCGGGTAGTCCTGCACCCAGCCGGTGCGGAAGGCGCCGTTGATCGTGTGCCCGGTGATCGCGGCCCGCGCGGTCTTGAAGTCGGGCTTCGGGTCCCCCAGGCAGTCGACCCCGGTGTTCTGCCGGATCGAGTTGCAGACCGCGTCGACCCACTCCTTGTGGCCGCCGTCCGCGTTGTAGGTGACCAGCAGCTTGTTGCCGGGGACGCCGCCGCCCTCCTGGATCAGCTGCTTGGCCTTCGCCGGGTTGAACGTGCAGGCGTCGCCGCACGCGCCGTCCTTGTAGCCCTCCACGCCCTCGGCCACCCAGGCGGTGGCGGGCTTGCGGGAGCCCTGGAGCACCGTCTTGGTGATGGTGTCGCGGTCGATCGCCATCGACAGGCCCTGGCGCACCTTGGCCTTGTCCGGCGAGGACCAGTCGCCCTGGTAGAGCGTGAAGCCGATGTTCTGGATGGCGCCCTGCGGGGCGTCGACCGCGCGGTCCCCGAGGTCGTTCTTGTAGGTGGCCAGCGCGGACGGCGGCACCTGGTCCATCACGTCCAGGTTGTTGGACTGGAGGTCGGCGTAGGCGGCCTCGGACGTCGTGTACATCTTGAAGACGATGCCGCCGTTCTTCGGCTTGTCCACGCCCTGGTAGTCGGGGAAGGCCTTGGTGACCACCTGGCTGTTGTGGGACCAGCTGACGAACTGGTACGGGCCGTTGCCCACCGGCTTCTGCCCGTACCCGGCCGGGTCCTTGAAGAAGCCCTCGGGCAGCGGCGAGAAGGCGATGTAGCCGAGCTTGTACTCGAAGTACGAGACCTTGTGGCTCAGCTTGACGGTGAAGTGCAGGTCGTCGGTGACGGTCAGTCCGGACATCTTGTCCGTGGTGGCCTGGCCGGAGGCCGGGTGGACGTCCTGGTAGCCCTCGATGTCGGAGAACCACGAGCTGTTGATCTGGTTGTTGGCCGGGTTGGCGCCCCAGTTCCAGGCGTCGACGAAGTTCTGGGCGTGCACCGGGGTGCCGTCGTGGAACTTCCAGCCGTCCTTCAGGGTGACGTTGAAGGTCTGCGAGTCGCTGGTCTCGATCTTGTCGGCGACCTGCATCCGGATCTTGGCATTGCTCGGGTCGTAGTCGACCAACCCCTTGAACAGGTTCTGGATGATGCGACCGCCGCCGACCTCGTTCGCGTTGGCGGGCTGCAGGGGGTTCTGCGGCTCGTTGCTCTGGTAGCTGAAGGACTTGCCGGTGTCCGACGAACCGCTGCTGCCTCCTCCGCCGCTACTGCTGCTGCACCCGGTGGCCACCAGGGCCACGGACGTCGCAGCGGCGAGGACCCAACGAGCGCGGGCGGCTACGGGCATGGAGGTCCCTCCTCAGGGTGTGTGTCGCATCACACCCCATGAGAAGCGCACCCCGGTGACGGCGCGAGTCAGGTGCACCCGGACGGGTGCGGTGACCCGCCGCCGAGTTGACGCGGCGACGGGCCGGCGGACACGCGGAAGGGCCCGCGGCGCGAACGCCGCGGGCCCTTCCGGGGACCACCGGGGATCAGGCCGCGGCCTGCTCCCGGACCGCCGGGAAGTGGCAGGCCGACTCGTGCGCGGCCGGGCCCTCCAGCAGCGAGGGGACCGCGAGCAGCGGGATCTCCTGGGAGCAGCGCTCCTCCGCCTTCCAGCAGCGGGTGCGGAAGCGGCAGCCGGACGGCGGGTTGGCCGGCGAGGGGATGTCGCCGGTGAGCACGATCCGGTCCCGCGACTCGCGCGCCGTCGGGTCCGGCACCGGCACCGCGGAGAGCAGCGCCTGGGTGTAGGGGTGCGTCGCGTTCTCGTAGATCTCCTCGTCCGAGCCGATCTCGACCATCTTGCCCAGGTACATCACGCCGACGCGGTCGGAGATGTGCCGGACGATGGAGAGGTCGTGCGCGATGAACATGTAGGAGAGGCCGAACTCGCCCTGCAGCTGCTCCAGCAGGTTGATCACCTGCGCCTGGACGGACACGTCCAGCGCCGAGACCGGCTCGTCGCAGATGATGATCTCCGGCTTGAGCGCGAGGCCGCGGGCGATGCCGATGCGCTGGCGCTGGCCGCCGGAGAACTGGTGCGGGTACCGGTTGATGTACTCCGGGTTCAGACCCACGACGTCCAGCAGGTCCTGGACGGCCTTGCGGCGGTCGCCCTTGGGCGCCACCTCGGGGTGGATCTCGAACGGCTCGCCGATGATGTCGCCGACCGTCATGCGCGGGTTGAGCGAGGTGTACGGGTCCTGGAACACCATCTGGATGTTCCGGCGGACGGCCTTCAGGGCGGCGCCCTGGAGCTTGGAGATGTCCTCGCCCTTGAACAGCACCTGGCCGGAGGTGGCCCGCTCCAGGTTCATCAGCACCTTGGCCAGCGTGGACTTGCCACAGCCGGACTCGCCGACGATGCCGAGGGTCTCGCCCTTCGCCAGCTCGAAGGAGACGCCGTCGACCGCCTTGACCGCGCCGACCTGCTTCTTGAACAGGATGCCCTGGGTCAGCGGGTAGTGCTTGACCAGGTCCTTGACCTCCAGGATGTTCTCAGCCATGGAGGGTCTCCTTCCAGAGGTGGCACGCGCTGCGGCGGCCGGCGAGCTCCTTGCCGTCCTTGTCCGTCACGTGGTGCAGCGCCGGGGTCTCGGTGCGGCACAGGTCGGTGGCGACGTCGCAGCGGGGGTTGAACGCGCAGCCCGTCGGGACCTTCAGCAGGTTCGGCGGCAGGCCCTTGATGGCGTACAGGTCCTGGCCCTTCTGGTCCAGGCGCGGGATGGAGCGGAGCAGGCCCTTGGTGTACGGGTGCGCGGGCTTCGCGTACAGGTCGTGCACGGGGGCGGTCTCCACGATCCGGCCCGCGTACATCACGGCGATCTTGTCCGCGACGTCGGCGACCACGCCGAGGTCGTGGGTGATCAGGATCAGGCCCATGTTGTACTCGGCCTGGAGCTCGGCGAGCAGGTCCATCACCTGGGCCTGGACGGTCACGTCCAGGGCGGTGGTGGGCTCGTCGGCGATGATCAGGTCGGGCTGGAGGGACAGCGCCATGGCGATCATGATGCGCTGGCGCATGCCGCCGGAGAACTGGTGCGGGTAGTCGTCCACCCGCTGCCGGGCGGCGGGGATGCGCACCCGGTCCATCAGCTCGATGGCCTTCTCCTTCGCCTCCTTCTTGGAGGCGCCCTGGTGCACCCGGAACATCTCGCCGAGCTGGTAGCCGACGCTGAGCACCGGGTTCAGGGCGGACAGCGCGTCCTGGAAGATCATCGCGATCTTCCGGCCGCGGATCCGCCGCCGCTCCTCGCCGCTCATGGTGAGCATGTCCTGGCCGCGGTACAGGATCTGGCCCTGGGTCACCTTGCCCGGGGGCATGTCCAGGATGCCCATGATGGTCTGCGCCGTCACGGACTTGCCGGAGCCGGACTCGCCGAGCACGGCGAGCGTCTCGCCGGCCGCGACGGAGTAGTTGACGCCGTTCACGGCCTTGGCGATGCCGTCCCGGGTGTGGAACTCCACGTGGAGGTCCTTCACCTCCAGGAGAGGAGTGCCAACTTCGAGACGTTCGTTCTTCTGGTTGTTCTCGATCACGGTGGTCATCGGGTCGTCACCTCTTCTCTCAGCGGAGCTTCGGGTCGAGGGCGTCGCGCACCGCGTCGCCGAGCATGATGAACGCCAGCACGGTAAGGCTCAGCATTCCGGCGGGGAAGAACAGCGCGAACGGCGCCGTCCGGATCACCTTCTGGGCCGAGTTGATGTCGATGCCCCAGGAGATGGTCGGGTCCTGCAGACCGATGCCGAGGAAGCTCAGCGTCGCCTCGGTGGCGATGTAGCCGCCCAGGGCGATGGTGGCGACGACGATCACCGGGGCGATCGCGTTCGGCAGGATGTGCTTGAGCATGATCCGGCCGGTGCCGGCGCCGAGCGCCCTGGCGGCCGTCACGAAGTCGGACTGCTTGACCGTGATCACCGAACCGCGCATGACACGGGTCATCTGGGTCCAGCCCAGGGCGACCAGCGCGAAGACCACGCTCCACACGGTGCGCGAGGTGAAGGCGTTCAGGATCACCAGCGAGCCGAGCAGCAGCGGGATGCCGAAGAAGATGTCGGTGACGCGGGAGATGATCGTGTCGACCCAGCCGCCGAAGTAGCCGGCGACCATGCCGGCGATGCCGCCGAGGATGGTCACGCCCAGCGTGACGCAGATGCCGACCACGACCGAGGCGCGGGCGCCGTAGATGACGCGGGCGTAGATGCTGCGGCCCTGGAGGTCGTAACCGAACCAGTCCGGCTGGAACAGGTGGCTGTAGTTCGGCTTCGACAGGTAGTGGTTGCGCAGGTCGCCGGCGCGCGGGTCCACCGAGGTGAACAGCCCCGGGGCGATCGCGATGACGATCAGCAGCAGGATGAGCAGCGCGGAGATCACGAAGATCGGCTTGCGGCGCAGGTCGTGCCAGGCGTCGGAGCCGAGGCTGCGGGCCTTCTCCGGCTTGGGGGCCGCGTCGGCGGCCGGGGCCGGGACCGTCGCGGCCGTCTTCTTCTCGGTCAGGTCAGGCATAACGGATCCTCGGGTCCAGGACCGCGTAAAGCAGGTCGACGATCAGGCCGGCGGCCAGGTACACGATCACCAGGAAGGCCACGAAGCCGGAGACCGTCGAGCCCTCCTTCAGGTTGATCGCGTGGAAGAGCGCGTTGCCGACACCCTTGACGTTGAAGATGCCCTCGGTGACGATCGCGCCGCCCATCAGGGCGCCGAGGTCGGTGCCGAGGAAGGTGACCACCGGGATCAGCGAGTTGCGCAGCAGGTGGGTGCCGATCACCTTGCGCCGCGGCAGGCCCTTGGCCACCGCGGTGCGGACGTAGTCCGCCTTGATGTTCTCGGCTATGGAGGTGCGGGTGAGGCGCGCGACGTAGGCCAGCGAGAGCGAGCCGAGCACGATGGCCGGCAGCACCAGCTGGGTGATGTCGTTGCTGTCCTGGACGGTCGGGGTGACCCACTTCAGGTCGTCGGCGAAGACCGTCTGGAAGATGAAGCCGAGCACCGGGACCGGGATCGAGATCAGCAGCAGGGTCATGACCAGGGCGCCCTTGTCGAACGCCTTGCCGCGGCGCAGACCGGCGAACAGGCCGATGCCGACGCCGAGCACGATCTCGATGGCGAAGGCCAGCAGCGCCAGCCGGACCGTGACCG
Organism: Kitasatospora sp. NPDC018619; assembly: GCF_044391605.1. Taxonomy (NCBI): domain Bacteria; kingdom Bacillati; phylum Actinomycetota; class Actinomycetes; order Kitasatosporales; family Streptomycetaceae; genus Kitasatospora; species Kitasatospora sp. NPDC018619. Next base: position 17,953 of record NZ_JBISAI010000017.1, on the reverse strand, counting down.
GCAGGGCCTCGGTGATCACGTCGAGCACCGGGCGTCCGGCCAGGGTGGTTCCGAAGTCCGCCGTGAACAGGCCCCCCATGTAGTCGAGGTACTGCTGGAACAGCGGCTTGTCGAATCCCATCTGGTGCTTCAGGGCGGCAACCTGGGCCGGGTCCGGCGCCTTGTCACCCCACATCGCGGCCACCGGGTCACCCGGCAGCGCGTGCACCATCATAAAGATGAGCAAGGTCGTTCCGAAGAAGACCGGGATCATCTGGAGCAGTCGCCTCGCGACAAAGCGCCCCATCGTGCCTCCATGTATGGCTCTGCCGGGCCCGTCAACCCGGCAAGAGATAAGTCGGCGTGCCAACGGCCGGTGCCAGTCCTCGCCCTTGTGGGGATGGACGGGCACCGGCCGTTGTCACCGGGTCAGGCGGTGCCGACCGATTACTTCTTCTTGACCTCGACGTCGGTGAAGACCGGGTCGCCGAAGGAGTCGAACTTCACGTTCTGGACGTTCTTGGAGTAGCCGGAGCTGGTCTTGTAGTACCAGAGCGGGATGGCCGGCATGTCCTTGGCCAGAACGGCCTCGGCCTGCTGGTACAGCTCGGCGGTCTTCTCGACCGTGGTGGCGGCGTCCGCCTCCTTCGACAGGCGGTCGAACTCCGGGCTGGAGTAGCTGTTGTCGTTCGACGAGGCGCCGGTGCGGTACACGTCGGCCAGGAAGTTGGCGTTCAGCGGGTAGTCCTGCACCCAGCCGGTGCGCATCATGCTCTGGACCTGCTTGTTGGTGACGACGTCACGCACGGTCTTGAAGTCGGGCTTCGGCTCACCGATGCACTCGACGCCGGTCGACTGGCGGATGGAGTTGCAGACCGCGTCCACCCACTCCTTGTGGCTGCCGTCCGAGTTGTACAGCACGGTGACCTTGTTGCCGGGGACGCCGCCGCCCTCGGCGATGAGCTGCTTGGCCTTCTCCGGGTTGAACTTGCAGGCGTCGCCGCAGGTGCCGGCCTTGTAGCCCATGACGCCGGGCGCGACGAAGGAGTCGGCCGGGATGCGGTTGCCGTTGAGCACCGTCTTGGTGATGGTGTCGCGGTCGATCGCCATCGAGAGGCCCTGGCGGACCTTGGCCTTCTCCGGGGCGCTCCACTCCGGCTGGTACAGCGCGAAGCCGATGTTCTGGATGGCACCCTGCGCCTGGTCGATGGCGCGCTTGCCCAGGTCGTCCTTGAACTTGGCCATGTCGGTCGAGTCGACCTGGTCCAGGACGTCCACGGTGTCGGACATCAGGTCCTTGTACGCGGCCTCGCCGGTCGCGTAGTTGCGGAAGACGATGCCGCCGTTCTTCGGCTTGTCGATGCCGGCGTACTTGTCGAACGTGGCCAGCGTGACGGCCTTGTTGTGCTCCCACGAGACGAACTTGTAGGGGCCGTTGCCGATCGGCTTCTGGCCGTAGCCGGCCGGGTCGCCGAAGAAGCCCTCGGGCAGCGGCGAGAAGGCCGTGTAGCCGAGCTTGTACGGGAAGTACGAGACCGGGGCGTTCAGCTCGATGGTGAAGTGGGTGTCGTCGACGACCTTCAGACCGGCCATCTCGGTGGCGGTCGGGTCGCCCTTCTCCGGGTGGACGGCGTCGTAGCCGACGATGTCGGAGAACCAGGACGAGTTGATCTGGTTGTTCTTGATGTTGGCGGACCAGTTCCAGGCCTTGACGAAGGACTGGGAGGTCACCGGGGTGCCGTCGTGGAAGGTCCAGCCGGACTTCAGGGTGACGGTGTAGTTCTTGGCGTCAGTGGTCTCGATCTTGTCGGCCACCTGGTTGCGCAGCGCGCCGGTCGCGGGGTCGTAGTCGACGAGGCCGCGGAACAGCTGCTTGACCATGCGGCCGCCCAGCGTCTCGTTGGCGTTGGCCGGCTGGAGCGGACGCTGCGGCTCACCGCTCTGGTAGCTGAACTTGCCCGCCGGGTCGACCGCGGCGTTGTCGGAGCTGCCCCCGGAGGAGCTGCTGCTGCTGCACGCAGTCGCGGCGAGGGCGACAGCAACAGCTGCGACAACCCACTTGGCCTGGCTCGCACCGCGCATCGGTGTGCCTCCTGAATTCGACGTTGCAACGAGGAGGGCACCGCGGAACGGTTGTCACCGGGCCCGCTAGTGCCGTCCGCGCTCGTGGTTTCGGCGCGCACCCCTGCGCGTTCACCCGTGACCCGAGCCTGACTGCACCCACTATCCGTCACGCACGGACACGAAAGTGACCAGTGACGATCTCAATTAGGTCACATGAACAGTCGGTAAGTTTCGAAAACCGGACATTTGAGACATAGCCAGACAGGCACCAAACGGACAGTCGTCACGGATGACGAACTGTCACGTCCGCTCAGCGGACACTCGGGTGTCATGAGCGCTATTCCGTGAATAGCGGCCCCGGCAACTTGGAGTAGTTGAAAAAGTTCGCCCCCCTCTCCATGGGAAAGGGGGGCGAACCATTCCGGCCAAGGGCCGTTCAGTACGTCCGGATCACGCCTTCTTGGCGCGCGAGGCGGTGCGTCCGCGGTCCTTCTGGTCCAGGACGACCTTACGGATGCGAACCGTCTCCGGGGTCACCTCGATGCACTCGTCCTCGCGGCAGAACTCCAGCGACTGCTCCAGCGAGAGCTTGCGCGGCGGGACGATCGACTCGGCCACGTCGGCGGTCGAGGACCGCATGTTGGTGAGCTTCTTCTCCTTGGTGATGTTCACGTCCATGTCGTCGGAGCGCGAGTTCTCGCCGACGATCATGCCCTCGTACACCTCGGTGCCCGGCTCGCAGAAGAGCACGCCGCGCTCCTGGAGGTTGGTCATCGCGAAGGCGGTGACCACACCGGCGCGGTCGGCGACCAGCGAGCCGTTGTTGCGGGTGGTCAGCTGGCCGAACCACGGCTCGTGGCCCTCGTGGATCGAGTGGGCGATGCCGGTGCCGCGGGTGTTGGTGAGGAACTCGGTGCGGAAGCCGATCAGGCCGCGGGACGGGACGACGAACTCCATCCGGACCCAGCCCGAGCCGTGGTTGGACATGTTGTCCATGCGGCCCTTGCGGATGCCCATCAGCTGGGTGACGGCACCCATGTGCTCCTCGGGCACGTCCACCGTGAGGCGCTCGACCGGCTCGTGCACCTTGCCGTTGACCACCTTGGTGACCACCTGCGGCTTGCCGACGGTCAGCTCGAAGCCCTCGCGGCGCATGGTCTCGATCAGGATGGCCAGCGCCAGCTCACCGCGGCCCTGCACCTCCCAGGCGTCCGGGCGCTCGGTGTCCAGCACGCGCAGCGAGACGTTGCCGATCAGCTCGCGGTCCAGGCGGTCCTTCACCTGGCGGGCGGTGACCTTGCGGTCGACCTTGACGCCGGACTTGGCGTCGGCGCCCTTGCCGGAGCCGCCGCGGCCGACCAGCGGCGAGGTGTTGGTGCCGATGGTCATCGAGATGGCCGGCTCGTCCACCGTGATCAGCGGCAGCGCGATCGGGTTCTCCGGGTCGGCCAGGGTCTCGCCGATCATGATGTCGGAGATGCCGGCCACGGCGCAGATGTCCCCGGGGCCCGCCATCTCGGCCGGCTTGCGGGTGAGCGCCTCGGTCATCAGCAGCTCGGAGATGCGGACGTTCTGGATCGAGCCGTCGCGCTTGATCCAGGCCACGGTCTGGCCCTTGCGCAGCTCGCCCTGCTCGACGCGGAGCAGCGCGATGCGGCCGAGGAAGTTGTCGGCGTCCAGGTTGGTGACGTGGGCCTGGAGCGGGGCGTCCACGTCGTAGCTCGGGGCCGGGACGTGCTCCAGCAGGGTGGAGAAGAACGGCTCCAGGTTGGTGCTGTCCGCGGGAACGGTGCCGTTCTCCGGCTTGGTCAGCGAGGCGACGCCGTCACGGGCGCAGGCGTAGACGATCGGGAACTCGATCTGCTCCTCGTCCGCGTCCAGGTCCAGGAACAGGTCGTAGGTCTCGTTGATGACCTCGTCGATCCGGGAGTCCGGGCGGTCCGTCTTGTTGATGCAGAGGATGACGGGCAGGCGCTGGGCGAGCGCCTTGCGGAGGACGAAGCGGGTCTGCGGCAGCGGGCCCTCGGAGGCGTCCACCAGCAGGACGACCGCGTCCACCATCGACAGGCCGCGCTCGACCTCGCCACCGAAGTCGGCGTGGCCCGGGGTGTCGATGATGTTGATGGTGATCGGCGAGCCGCCGTCCTTCGGGTGGTACTTGACCGCGGTGTTCTTCGCGAGAATGGTGATGCCCTTCTCGCGCTCCAGGTCGTTGGAGTCCATCATCCGGTCGTCCAGCTGCTGGTGGGCGGCGAAGGCGCCGGCCTGCTTGAGCATGGCGTCGACCAGGGTGGTCTTGCCGTGGTCGACGTGGGCGACGATGGCGACGTTACGGATGTCGTTGCGCGTGGGCATGCCTAGCGGATTCTCCCGGAATCGTGGGTTACGGCGCCCGGCCGCGAGACGCGCACTTGCGGCCCCTTCGGCCGCCGCCACCCGTTCCGCCTGCTACTACCGGTCCACCCGCCGGGCATATGGACATGCCTCGGCTTCCTCCTATCGTACGGGGAAGCGCCCAGGTGAGCAGAAACCGGCTGGTCGCAGGGGATCAAGATCACAGGAGGGTCGCGCTCCCTTCACCCGGCCGCCGTGCGCCGACCCCCTGCCGTTCGCACCCCGCCGGCGCTCCGGGGCCGGTCAGCGGCTCCAGCCCACGTCCTGGAAGCGCGGCCACCCGAAGCCGTACGCGCCCGCGCCGACCACCCCGGCCCGGACGCCGACCAGCTCCGGCCGCTGGTAGAGCGGCACCGAGTGCCCGAGCTGCCAGATCCGCTCGTCCGCCTCCCGGAGCAGGTCCAGCCGGGCCGCCGGGTCCGCTTCGGCGGCCGCCCGGTCGAACAGCCGGTCGATCTCCTCGGTGCCGCCGCGGCCGAAGTTGCCGCCCGGCTCGGGGACGCCGTCCGGGTCCGGCCGCGGCTTGGCGTAGACGGAGCGCTGCTCGCTCGCCGGGCTGGGGCCGGCCGGCCAGGAGAGGAGCGCGAGGTCGTAGTCCCCGGCCGCCAGGTGCTCCCCGGCGAAGGACTCGGCGGGCGCCGCCACCTGCTCCACCGCGATCCCGGCGTCGCCGAGGCCCGCCGCGAGCGCGTCGGCGGTCCGCTTGGCGGTCGCCGACCCGGCCGGGACGAGCAGCGCGAGGGCGAGCGGCCGGCCGCCCTTGGCCCGGACGCCCCCGCCGGCGGGCCGCACCCAGCCCGCCTCGTCCAGCAGCCGGGCCGGGTCCGCCGGGCCGACCGCGCCGCTGTCGTCCCGGTAGCCCTCCTGGTCGCCGGCCAGCAGATGGCTGCCCAGCGGCGCGGCGGGCAGGCCGAGCGGGGTGAGCGCCGCGTCGGCGATCCGCCGCCGGTCGACGGCCAGGGTGAGGGCGCGGCGCACCAGCGGGTCGGTCAGCGGCTCGCGCGCGGCGTTCAGGGTGAGCTGGGTGAGCGAGGCCGCGGCGGCCCGGTGCACGGTGACGCCGGGCAGCGACTCGGCCCGGCGCAGCGCCAGCGCCGCCGCCTCGGGCACGGCCGCGGGCGGCGGGGCGGCGGAGGGGGCCGCGGAGGAGGGGGCGATGGAGGCGGCGGCGGAGGGGCCGGCGGCCGGCACCGCCCGGTCCACCGCCGCGGTGAGCGGGGCGACGTCCAGCCGGTCCTGGTCCAGCGCGTCCAGCCGCTGCCCGGGCGGTGCGGCGAGGAAGTCGATCCGGTCGGCCTTCGGCGGATCGCCCCACCAGAGCGGGCTGCGCTCCACGGTGACCGTCCCGCCCTCGGCGTCGTACCGGGAGAGCGCGTACGGCCCGGCGCTCGGGTGGCCGACCCCGGTCAGCGCCCGGTCGAAGGCGGCCGGGGCGGCCGTCTCGGCGGCCGGGTAGAGCGGTCCGAACAGCGAGCGCCACTCCGCGTACGGCCGCCGGAAGGTCACCCGCACCTCGTGCGGGTCGGCCCCCGGGGCGACGGTGTCGATGGCGTCGTACCCGGCGGCCCGCACGCCCCGGCGGGCCGCCTCCGGGCCGGACAGCGCGGCCCGCTGGGCGTCGAGGTCGGCGGCCGAGACCGGGGTGCCGTCGCTCCACACCGCGCGGGGGTTCAGCCGGTACGTCACCACCTGCGGCGTCTGCCCGGGCGGGGTGGACTCGGCGCCCGCCAGGTAGTCCGGGTCGGGCAGCAGCCGGCCGTGCCCGTCGGGCCGGAACAGCGAGGGGTACAGCGCGTGGGCGAGCAGCACCGAGTCGGCGGTCGCCGCCGGCTGGTAGACGTTCAGCGTGGCCGGGACGCCGTCCACCGCCCAGCGCAGCGTGCCGCCGTCCCGGACGGCGGCACGGTCGACGGGCCCGACGTCCCCGGTGCTCGCGGTGGGATCGGCCGGTACGGGCGCCGGGGCGGGGGCCCGGTCGGGGCCCGGGTCGTCGGAGCAGCCGACGGGACCGGCGGCGAGCAGCAGCGCGACGGCTGCGGCGGTGAGCTGGCGGACGCGCATGGCGGCCATCGAACGCCGCCCCGGGCCCGGCGCCCGCGCCGACACGGCGGGCCGAGGGGCGACTGCACCCGTCCGGCCCACCGCTCCCCGCGCCGAGGCGGCCCCTAGAGCGCCAGCTCGAACCAGACGATCTTGCCCTTGGGCGTGCGCCGGCTGCCCCAGCGCTCGGCCAGCAGGCTGACCAGCTGGAGGCCGCGCCCGCCCTCGTCGGTCTCCTGGGCGCGCCGCTGCCGGGGCTGGGCGTAGCCGTCGTCCCAGACCTCGCAGACCAGGCTGCGCTCGCGCAGCAGCCGCAGCCGGATCTCGCCCCGCCCGTGCTTGAGCGCGTTGGTGACCAGCTCGCTGACCAGCAGCTCGGTGGTGTCGACCAGCTCCTCCAGCCCCCGGGCCAGCAGCCAGCTGCAGGCCAGCTCGCGGGCCTTGGCCACCGAGGTGGGCTCGGGCGGCAGGAACCAGTTGCCGACGGCGTCGTCGGGGAAGGCGTGCACCTTGGCCATCAGCAGGGCGATGTCGTCCTCGCCGTGGTGCGGGTTGAGCTCGCCGAGCACGTGGTCGCAGAGGTCCTCCAGCCCCTTGCCCCCGTCGGAGAGCGCGCTGCGGAAGGCCCGCAGGCCCTCGTCCAGCTGGTGCTTGCGGCTCTCCACCAGGCCGTCGGTGTAGAGGGCGAGCACGGCGCCGTCCGGGAGGGTCAGCTCGACCTCCTCGAAGGGCTCGCCGCCGACGCCGAGCGGCAGGCCGGGCGGCACGTCGAGCATCCGGGAGCTCTCCCCGGGGCTGAGCAGCACGGGCGGCAGGTGGCCGGCGTTGGCGAACACGCAGCGGCGGGTGACGGCGTCGTACACCGCGTAGACGCAGGTGGCCAGGTAGACCTCGCGGGCCTCCTCGTCGGCCGTCGAGGTGAGCCGCCCGTACGGGGTGGGCGGACCGGCCGGCACCGAGTCGTCGCCGAGGCCGCGGGCGATCTCGTCCAGGGCGCCGAGCACCTCGGCCGGGTCGAGGTCGAGCATCGCCAGGGTGCGGACGGCGGTGCGCAGCTGCCCCATCGCGACGGCGGCGCGCAGGCCGCGGCCCATCACGTCGCCGATGACCAGCGCGGTGCGGTTGCCGGGCAGCGGGATCACGTCGAACCAGTCGCCGCCGACCTCGGTGTTGTTGTTGCTGGGCAGGTAGCGACAGGCGATCTCCAGGCCGCTGGCGGCCGGGTTGCCCGGGGGCAGCAGGCTGCGCTGGAGGATCAGCGCCCGCTCGTGCTCGCGCCGGTAGAGCCGGGCGTTGTCGATGCAGACGGCCGCCCGGGCGACCAGCTCCTCGGCGATCGCGACGTCGCGGGCGTCGAAGGGCTCGCTGCCGATCGCCCGGGAGAGCTGGACGAGGCCGAGCACCTGGTCGCGGGCGACCAGCGGGACGATCAGGGTCGAGCGCAGCAGTGGGTCGCGCCCGGGCTCGGGGACGACGCTGCGGCCGGTGCGCAGCGCCCGGGCGTGCGGGGAGCGGCGCGGGTAGCAGAGGGTGCCGCCGGCCTCGGCGATCGGCAGGCCGGTGACGGAGCCGAGCACCGAGGAGGCGCCGCCGACCACGCTGGAGACGGCGACCCGGCGCAGTTCGCCGCTGCCGTCGGTGAGCACGGTGTCGCCGAGCCGGCCGGCGCTGGGGACGGTCTCGCCGGAGAGCAGCGCGGTGTAGAGGTCGACGGTGGCGAGGTCGCAGAACGGCGGGACGACGACGTCCAGCAGCTCCTTGGCGGTGGTCTCCAGGTCGAGCGTGGAGCCGATGTGCGCGCTCGCCTCGTTGAGCAGGGCCAGGTTGCGGCGCACGCCGTCGGCCTCGCGCTCGGCGACGTGCCGGCTGGTGACGTCGGAGACCTGCCCGGCCACGCCCATGGTCTGCCCGGCGGAGCCGTTCAGGCGGTACAGCGAGACGGCCCAGAGCCGGTTGCCCTCGCGGGTCGGGACGGCGCCGTGGAAGCGCAGGTCGAAGACGGGCTCGCCGGTGGCGACGACCTTGCGCAGGGCGGCGGAGAGCCGGTCGGCCTCGGACGGCGGGAAGAGGTCGTGCGGGGTGAGGCCCTCCAGGTCGGCGGGGACCAGGCCCATCCCGGAGGCGAAGGCGTCGTTGACCCGCTGCAGCCGCAGCCGGTCGTCGAACAGCACGAAGCCAGTGGGCGTCTGCCCGAAGACGGCCTCGGAGGCGGCCAGGTCGGTCTCGATCCGGCGCAGCCGGCCGAGGTCGACGGCCAGGCAGGTGGCGCCCGCGGTGGGCAGGGAGCTGTCGGGCATCAGGTACAGCTCGGCGAGGCCCTCGCTGCCGTCGGCGTCACGGAACGGGGTGGTGCCGACCCACTCCTCGCCCGCCAGGGTGCGCTCCAGCCGGGCCCGGCCGCGCTGCCAGAGCTCGCGGGGGACGAAGGTGCTGATCGGGTCGGCGCCGACGGCCTCGGCGGCCGGGACGCCGAAGAACTCGGCGGCGCGCTCGCTCCACTGGCTGATCCGCCCGTCGGGGCCGATCGCGAAGGTCGCGACCCGGATGTAGTCGTAGATCGAGCCCGGATCCCCCGCGCCCCAGGAGCGGTCCCCGGCGCCGGGCCGGTGCCCGCGGCCGGCCACCGCACCGTCCGGTACGGGCAGGTGCGCGGAGCCGGCCTGCCCGGGTACAGCGGCATGACCGCTGCTGCTCGGCGACACGCTCCGCGCCGGAGTGCTGTTCAACGGACCGACCCCTCCAACCCGCGACCGTCCGGATGTCGAGAAGACCGAGTATTCATCATCGAGGGGTACGTTCACACGCCCTCAACATCACAACATCAGATCGGGCGAAGGTTTTTGTCCTATCGCCCGCGCAACCACAATGCCACGCTCGCGCCCCCTTCCGGAGCGCGCGCTCCCCCCGAGCACCCGATGACACCGTCGGCACCGCCCCCCGCTGTTCGCTCCGCTCACGATCCGTCCGGTCCACTACCCGGCAGCGCCTGTTCGAACCAGACCACCTTGCCGATGCCCTCGGCCCGGGCGCCCCAGCGCAGCGCCAGGCTGTGGACCAGCTCCAGCCCGCGCCCGCCCTCGTCGGCCTCGGCCGCGTGCCGCTCCCGGGGCGGGTCGGGCAGCGGGTCGGAGATCTCGACCAGCAGCGTCTCACCGAGCGTCAGCCGCACCCCGATGGGGGCGCTGGCGTACCGGACGGCGTTCGTGACCAGCTCGCTGACCAGCAGCTCGGCGGTGTCGGTGAGCTCCTCGACGCCCCACTCGGCGAGCGTGGCGCGGACCAGCCGACGGGCCCGGGAGACGGCGGTGGGCTCGGCCGGCAGCGTCCAGCCCGCCGTCGGGGTGCCGGCCTGGCCGTGTCCCAGCCGGGCCAGCAGCAGCGCCACGTCGTCCGGCTCCCGGCCCTGCTCCATGGTGTCCAGCACCGCCTCGCAGGCGGCCTGGATGGAGGCGTGCGGCTCCTGGAGCACGGTGACCAGCCGGCCGAGGCCGACGTCCAGGTCCTTGTCCCGGGACTCGACCAGACCGTCGGTGCACAGCGCCAGCAGGCTCCCCTCGGGGATCTTCAGTTCGACCGATTCGAACGGGACGCCGCCCACCCCGAGCGGCGCGCCGGAGGGCAGGTCGAGGATGCGCCCGGCGCCGCCGGGCAGCAAGCCGCCGGTGCGGGTCGGCTCCGCGGCGCCCTCGCCCGGCACCACCAGCACCGGCGGGATGTGCCCGGCCTTGGCGACGGTGAGCCGGGCCGTCGCCGGGTCGAACACCGCGTAGACGCAGGTGGCCAGCAGCGCCTCGTCCGGGCCCTGCGCGAGGTCGTCGGCCAGCTCGTGGACGTGCCGCAGCAGGACGTCCGGCGGCAGGTCGAGGGCGGCCAGCACCCGGACGGCGGTGCGCAGCCGTCCCATCGTGGCGGCGGCCCGCAGCCCGTGGCCCATCACGTCGCCGACCACCAGCGCGGTGCGGTCGCCGGGCAGCGGGATCACGTCGAACCAGTCGCCGCCGACCTCGGTGCCGCTGCTGCCGGGCACGTACCGGTAGGCGACCTCGACGCCGGTGGGCTGGGGGACCTGCTGCGGCAGGAGGGTGCGCTGGAGGGTGAGCGCGGCGGTGCGCTCGCGGGCGTAGAGGCGGGCGTTGTCCAGCGAGCTGCCGGCCCGGTCGGCGAGTTCGACGGTGAAGGCCAGGTCGTCCCGGTCGAAGCCCTCGCGGTAGCCGGCCCGGCTGACCAGCAGCAGGCCGATCACGATGCCGCGGGCGCGCAGCGGCACGACCAGCATCGAGTGCACGCCCAGGTCCCGGGCGGCCTGCATCTTCGGGTCCCCGGGGTAGGTGACGTCGTCCAGCTGTTCGGCGCCGGACAGCAGCTCGGGCACGCCGGTGCGCAGCACCCGGCCGCAGACCGAGTCCTCGGCGAAGGTGATCCGGGCGCCGCGGCGCAGCATCACCTCCACCTCGGGGCCCTCCTGGACGGAGGCGGTGCCGAGCTGGAGCAGCGAGGTGCGCCGGTCGTGGCCGTGCCGGGGCAGGTCGTCACCGTGCGCGACGGCCTGGAGCAGGATCACCGCCGAGTGGTCGGTCAGCCGGGGGACCACCGAGCCGGCCAGCTCCTGGGCGATCCGGGCGGCGTCCAGCAGGTCCCCGACCCGCGAGCCGAACTCGTTGAGCAGCGAGAGCCGGCGCCGGGCGTGCTCGACCTTGGCGACGGCCCGGTAGCGCTCGGTCACGTCCATCACGGTGCCGGAGATGCCGAGCACCCGGCCGGAGCGGTCGGTCATCCGGCTGTAGGAGATCGAGCGGTAGCCGGCCCGGGTGGTGACCGGGGAGGCCAGCGTGACGTCGATGACCGGCTCGCCGGTGGCCAGCACCTGGCGCTGGATGGCGGTGATCTCGTCGGCGGCGCGCTCCGGCAGGGTCTCGCCGGTGGTGCGGCCGACGTGGTCCTCGGGGGCGATGCCGTTCATCCCGGCGAGGGTCCGGTTGACGGCGGTGTAGCGCAGGTCGGTGTCCATGATGGCGATGCCCAGCGGGGACTGCTCGAACAGCGCGTCGCGCACCGCGAGGTCCCGCTCGACGGCCTGGACGGCGGCCGCCTCGGCCATGTTGACCTGGAGGAACGGGGTGCCGTCGCCGTCCACCAGGAGGGAGATCCGGGCGTCCACGGCGACGGCCTCGCCGTCCCGGTCGCGCAGCTCGGCGTAGCCGGCCCAGCGGCCCTGCCGCAGGGTGTCCTGGATCGCGGCCCGGATCCGGGCGACCTGCTCGCGGTCCGGGATCAGCTCGTCGATCCGGCGGCCGACCAGCAGCTCGTTCGGCCAGCCGAGCAGTTCCTCGGCGGCGGGGCTCCAGAGCACCACCCGGCCCGCGGTGTCCAGGATCGCGATGGCGACCTTGAGCATGTCCAGCAGGCTGCCCTCGGCGGGGGCGCCCTCGCCGGGGCCGGCGTCCCCCGGCCCGCCGGGGAACGGCCGGCCGGGGCGGCCGCGCAGGCCGGACCCGGCCCCCGGATCGGCCACCGCCGGGGTCGGCGCCGACTGGTCGGGCCGCTCGGCGCCGGGGGCCTCGACGGTGCCGCCGCGGCGGCGGGCGGCCGAGGGCCGGGGGGCGTCCGGACGGGCGGCGCGGCGCAGCCGGGCACGAGCGGCGGCGCTCCCCGCGGAGCCTGCCCGCCGCTCTGCCCCGGCGCCGTACCCGGTACTCGACACCGACGGGGCCTCCGGCTCTGGTCGGGATCGGCGTCGCCGGCTGGGGACGGCTCACCGATGGTGACGAATAGTGCCGAAAAGTGACATACCCAGCAGCACCCAGGCTATCCCGGTCTCCAGGTCGTCTTGTCCGATTGACCTACCCGGCGGACGGCGCGTCGCCCTCCCCCGCCCCCGCCGAGGCGGCGCCCGCCGGAGCGTCCGCGAGCAGCCGGGCGACGTGCGGCAGCACGTCACGGTCGTGGTCGATCCAGTCCACGGCGTCCAGCTCGTCCGGGCCGAGCCAGCGCAGCGCGTCGTGGTCCTCCAGTGCGCGCGGCTCGCCGGCCAGCAATTCGGCGGCCCAGAAGCGCAGCTCCAGGCCGGGGCGCACGGCCCACGCGCCCGGCAGTCGGGTCAGTGCGCGCGCCCGTACGCCGAGCTCCTCCAGCAGCTCCCGCTCCAGCGCCTGCGCCTCCGTCTCCCCCGGCTCCGCCTTCCCACCGGGGAACTCCCAGCGGCCGGCCACCGCGGCGGGCGCGCTGCGCCGGGCGGCGAGCACCCGGCCGTGGTGGACCAGCGCGCCGCCGACCACGATCCGGGGGGCTTCGGGCGCTGCGGGGGCTTCGGGGGCTGCGGCGGCTTCGCGGGTGGGGTCGTCGGTCGCGTCCATGGGCCCGACCCTACGGGCTCAGGCGTTGCGGACCGTTCCGTCGGCCGGACCGGGGCCGGCCGCCTCCCCGTCCGCCTCGACCCAGTACAGCTGCTTGTGGCCGCGGGCCTCGAAACCGGCGGCCAGGCTCCGGGCCGCGTCCCGGTCGAGGCCCCTGGCGACCAGGAAGCGGTTGCCGTTGTCGTCCTGCCGCATCACCCGGTAGGTGTCCATGGCGGGAGGGTAGCGGGGCCGTTCCGCGGCGCGGGCGGGGGCGGGCCGTGCGGTCCCGGGCTCCCGTGGCGTCCTCGGCGGGCGGGGCGGGCCCGGGTGGGCGGGACGGTCCCCGGGTGGGCGGGACGGTCCCCGGCTCGCGTGGGGGTCGGGCCGGGGACGTACCCACGACCGTACGGCCGGCGGGTTACCGGCAGGTACGGGCCCGGTCAACGGCCGGTAACCGGGAGCGGCGGGGCCGCGACCGCTCAGACCCGCAGGTCGGGCGCCTGCTCCCCGGTGGACAGGCCCAGCCCGCGGCGGATCTCCAGGTTCGTCGGTGCCATCCGGGCCTCGGTGGCCCGGGCCCGGCGGAGGTCGCCCGCCAGGTCGGTGCCGGAGGCCGCGGCCTCCCAGACCGCCGCCGCCTGCGCCTTGGCCTCGGCCAGCTTGGCGATGGTCGGCCGGACGTCGGCCGGCCAGGCCACGTCCGTCCGGCCCAGCACCGCCGCCTGGGTCCGGGAGGCGGAGGCGACCCGCCGGGCCCACTCCCGGTACTCGTCCTCGGCCTCGGCGACCTCCTGCTCGGGCTGGTCCAGGTAGTCGTCGTTGAAGCCCTGGACGGCCTCCAGGTAGGCCAGCTGGGGCGCGGTCAGGAGGCTGCGGTCGGTGCGCAGGCTCCCCCGGTGCCGCTCCTCGGGGTCCTCGAAGGCGCAGGTGACGTACCGCGCGCCGGACGCCCAGTTCCTCGCGCTCGGGTAGAGGTAGACGTCGCCCATGCCGTCCGGGACGGTCCACTGGTCGAGCGCGTAGCGGTCCAGCACGGAGCGGCACAGCCGGCCGGCCATCGTACGGGCGGCGTCCTCGCCGGGGTAGGCGCCCCCGCCGAGCAGGAGGTCGGTGGTGCCGGCCACCTCCCCGTGGTGCGGCTCGGCGCACGCCACCCGGTGCACCCAGAGCACGGCCCGGTCACCGTCCCCGCCGGTGGTCGACCCGCTCCTCGGGGAGTCGTAGCAGTCCCCGGCCCTGAGGTCGGACCAGTGCACCGCACCGGCCGGCGCCTGGGCCTGGCCGAACCCGCCGGCCCGGCCCGCGCCGAAGTCGGCCGCGCCGAGCAGCAGGGCCAGCAGCACCGTGCCGATCGTGCCGAGCACCAGGCCGGCCACCGCCATCCCGGAGCCGCGCTCCTTGCGGCGGTTGATCTGGACCAGCGCGAGGATGCCGAACACCACGGCCACCGGGGCCACCAGCAGCAGGCCGGTGACCAGGGCCCCGACGGCGAAGCCGTTGGTGGGGGCCGGGCCGGGCGCCGGGGCGTACGGGTCGCCGGGCACCGGGGCGTACGGGTGGCCGGGCACCGGGGCGTACGGGTGGCCGGGCCGGAAGCCGGACTGCGCGGCGGGGGTGACGGAGGCCCAGCCGCCGGCGGGCAGCGGGTGCGGGGGCTGGGGCGGGGCGGCCGAGGGCGGGACGGCGGCCGGGGCCGGGGCCGGGGAGGCGGCCGGGGAGGCGGAGAGGTCGGGGGCGGCCCAGGGATCGGCGGGCGGCACGGGGGCGACCGGGGCGGCGGACGGCTCCGCAGGCTCGGCCGGGATGACCGGCTCGCCCGGGATGACCGGCTCGCCCGGGGCGACCGGCTCGCCCGGGGCGACCGGGGCGGCGGGCGCGTCCGCGGCGTCCTTGCGGAAGTCCACCCGGGGGTCCTGACCGGCCGTCGGCGCCCCCGGGCCCGGTCCCGCGTCCGCGTCCGTGTCCCCGCCACCCGCCGTGGCCGCGGACGACTCCGGCCCCGGGGCGGCCGGTTCGGACTCAGGCTTGGACACGTGGACTCCCCACCCCGCCGGAACGGGCATCGGCTCGGTGCTCGGCACCGCGGCTCGGACCCGAACGGGCCCGCATCTGAACGGTCGCGCGACTTTACCCGATCTTTCCGAACACCTGCCCTCCCCGGCCGGGCCGCCCCGCCCCGCTCAGCCGCGGGCCAGGACCTCGCCGTGCAGCATCGCGAACCAGCCGTCCCCGGCGGTGCTCCACTCCCGCCAGCCGTCCGCGATCCGCTCCAGCTCGTCCCGGTCCGCGTAGCCCCGGGCGACCGCCGTGCGGCCCAGCGCGGTGCCCGTCACCCGGTCCGCCCACATCCCGCCCCACCAGGCGCGCTGCTCGGGCGTCGCGTACGTCCAGCTGGAGGAGCTCGCGACGACCTCGGTGAAGCCGGCCGCGCGGGCCCAGGACAGCAGCCGCCGCCCGGCGTCCGGCTCGCCGCCGTTGGCACGGGCAATCTGCCGGTACAGCTCCAGCCACCGGTCCAGCGCGGGGACCTCCGGGAACCAGGCCATCGAGGCGTAGTCGACGTCCCGGACGGCGACCACGCCGCCCGGCGCCGTCACCCGCCGCAGCTCTCGCAGCGCGGCCACCGGATCGGCCACGTGCTGGAGCACCTGGTGAGCGTGCACCACGTCGAACTCGCCGTCCCGGTACGGCAGTCGGTGCACGTCGGCACGCTCGAAGGCGACGTTGGACAGGCCCCGCCCGGCGACGTGCCCGGCAGCCTGCTCCAGCACCTCGGCGGAGGCGTCCACCGCGACCACCCGCCCCTGCGGGCCGACCAGTGCGGCCAGGTCCGCGGTGATCGTGCCGGGCCCGCAGCCGACGTCCAACAGGGCCTGCCCCGGCCGCAGTTCGGGCAGCAGGTAACCGGCCGAGTCGGCGGCGGTGCGGGAGCGGTGCGAGCGCAGTACGGCCTCCTGGTGGCCGTGGGTGTAGACGGCGGCGGGCTGCGGTCCGGTCATGGGATCCCCCTGGACGACGGTCGGCCGCGGTGCTCCGCGGTCGGCTCCGACGCTACTCGCCGTCCCGCATCCCGAGAAGATCCGTCTCATATGGCGGTCGCCTTGCCTCCGCCCGGCAGGCCTGCGCCGTACCGTGGAGGCGCCCCCGACAGAACGGTCCCCGCCATGCCCGGCCCGCGCCCCCACGTCCTGCTGAGCGCCGCCGTCTCGCTCGACGGCCACCTCGACGACGCCTCCCCCGACCGGCTGCTGCTCTCCAACGCCGCCGACTTCGACCGGGTCGACGAGGAGCGCGCCGCCGCCGACGCGATCCTGGTCGGCGGCAACACGCTGCGTGTGGACAACCCCCGGCTGCTGGTCAACGACCCCGGGCGGCGGGCCGCCCGGGTGGCGGCCGGCCGCCCCGAGCACCCGCTGAAGGTGACGCTCAGCGCCGGCGGCGACCTCGACGCCGGCCTGCGGTTCTGGCACACCGGCGGCGCCCGGCTCGCCTACACCACGGACGCCGGGGCGGCGGTGCTGCGCCCCCGGCTGGCCGGCCTGGCCGAGGTGGTCGCCCTGGGCGCCGCGGTGGACCTGGGCGCGGTGCTGGACGACCTGGGCGCCCGCGGGGTGCGCCGGCTGATGGTCGAGGGCGGCGGGGGCGTGCACACCCAGTTCCTGGCCCAGGGCCTGGCGGACGAGCTCCAGCTGGCCGTCGCCCCGCTGCTGGTCGGCCAGGCCGGGGCGCCCCGTTTCGTCCGCCCGGCCGCGTTCCCGGGCGGGCCGGCCCGGCGGATGCGGCTGCTGGAGGCACGTACCGTGGGCGATGTCGTCCTGCTCAGGTACGCCCCGAAGGAGCCCGCGCCGTGACCCCGTCCGCGCCCACCGACCTCGACCACCTGCGCCGGGCCGTCGAGCTCTCCCGCCGCTGCCCGCCGTCCACGACGGCCTTCTCGGTCGGCGCGGTGATCGTCGGCGCCGACGGCACGGTGCTGGCCGAGGGCTACAGCCGGGAGGCGGACCCGCACGACCACGCCGAGGAGGCCGCGCTGGCCAAGCTCCCGGCGGGCGACCCCCGACTGCGCTCGGCGACCGTCTACAGCTCGCTGGAGCCCTGCGGGCAGCGCGCCTCGCGGCCGGTGCCGTGCGCCCGACTGCTCCTCGCGGCCGGTGTGCCGCGGGTGGTGGTCGCCTGGCGCGAGCCGGACCTCTTCGTCGCCGACTGCCAGGGCAGCGCGCTGCTGACGGCGGCCGGGGTCGAGGTGGTGGAGCTGCCGGAGCTGGCCGAGGAGGCCCGCGCGGCCAACGCCCACCTGCTCGGCTGATCTTTTGTATCATTCAGAAACAAAGAGCTTGCCTCCACCGGCTCTTCCGTCGCCGACTCTCCGAGGAGCCGTCCCATGCCCGCTGCCCCCGCCGCCCCCGTCCGCCTGACCGCCCGCGCCGTCCTGCTGGACATGGACGGCACCCTGGTCAACTCCGACGCCGTGGTCGAGCGCTGCTGGAGCCGCTGGGCCGAGCGGCACGGTCTGGACCCGGCCGAGGTGCTCGCCGTCGCCCACGGCCGCCAGGGCCACGCGACCATGGCCGCCCTGCTGCCCGAGCGCCCGGTCGAGCTCAACCTGGCCGACAACGCGCGGATGCTCGACGAGGAGCGCGCCGACACCGAGGGCGTCGTCCCGGTGCCCGGCGCCGCCGCCTTCCTCGCCGCGCTGGACGGCCTCCCGCACGCCCTGGTCACCTCCGCCGACGAGCCGCTCGCCCGGGTCCGGATGGCCGCCGCCGGCCTGGCGCTGCCGCCTGTCCTGGTCACCGCCGAGTCCGTCGGCGCCAGCAAGCCCGACCCCGAGGGCTTCCTCAAGGGCGCCGCCGCCCTGGGCTTCGCCCCCGCGGACTGCCTCGCCTTCGAGGACTCCGGCGCCGGCATCGCCGCCGCCAGGGCCGCCGGCACCCGCGTCGTCGGCATCGGCCCGCGTGCCCTCCCCCATCACCCGCACGCCCACGCCGACACCCTCGCGGGCATCACCGTCGCCGCCGCCCCGGACGGCCTGCTGACCGTCACCATCGCCTGAGAAAGTGTTGGGTTAACAGATGACTACTGGTTGTTGAGGTCGTCGGCGAGGCGGCGGGCTGCTTCGGTCTCGATGGGGCCGTGCGGTT